>UQAW01000010.1 GCA_900539175.1 uncultured Lachnospiraceae bacterium | reverse complement strand
CCAGCGGGCATTTTTAATTTCAAGGGTTCTCTGAAAGGAGAACTTTCCTTTAATACAAAAAACCGCAGAAAATATACACTTTCTGCGGCTCTAACCCCATGCAATAAAACCACCTCACATTATCACGGCAATTTCATCATCCAAAGGAATTGGTAACGATCAGAATTTCTCATAGTTACCTGACATTATGTGAACTACCCATTGTCGTCGAGTAGATATGTCCCTTACGAGGCATACCCCTCACAGATCCGGACGTGCAGATTTCCCGCATCCGGCTCTTTACAAAGCTGATTCTTCAACGACTATCATCCGTATATACTGACATATATTCGTGGCTGGGTTATCGGGAACACTTTGAGCAGTTCCCTGTATCCCTCCCATGTGTAGCTGCTTTTCTGGCTTCTTCTGTTCAGCCAGTAGAATAGCATTCTTTCTACTCTTCGCCTAAATCGTTCCAGCGACCGAATGTTGTCTGTAATTCCATAGTAATGGTTATATCCCACCAGCATTCTGTTCAGTTTCTCTACAATCAATTTTACATCCCAGTGCCGCATTTCTTTTAACAAGGTATATATTTCTTTGCATTTCTTCCTAAACTTCTTCCTGCTGGTTTTCCTCTTCACTCTGAACTTCCCGTTCCTGCTAATGGAACAGTAATGTGTAAATCCCAGGAAATCAAATGTCTCCGCTTTATGTCCGGCTACCTGCCCATCTTTCTGCGCATATCTGCCAAATTTTATCAGGCGGCTCTTGCTTTCCTCCATTTCCAGCCCAAAATGCCCCATTCTTTTGATAAGGTGTCCGTAGAAGAATTCCGCATCTTCCTTATATTGGAAGCATACAACAAAATCGTCGGCGTATGCGACCAGCCCTGCGTACCCCTTTAGCTTCGGTCTGATAACCTCTTTGAACCACCATACCAGAACATAGTGCATATATACATTTGCTATGACAGGAGAACAGACTGACCCCTGTCCTGCACCTTCCTCTGTTGGCTCAAATTGAAAATCTTCCATTATCCCGCTTTTGAGTATCCGCCTGACCAGCCGTATGATGTTTGGGTCCTTTATTTTCGCTTCTATGAAACGGATTACCCACTCATGGTCTAAATGGTTAAAGAATCCCTTTATGTCCGCATCCAGTACGTAATTTGTAGGGCAGTTCTCTATATAACCGTTCAATTTCCTGATTGCCATATGGCATCCTTTTCCCGGTCTGAATCCCATCGTTTCCTCATAGAAGAGTGGTTCGTATACTGCTTCCAGAATACGCCTCAAGGCTTCCTGCACCAGCTTATCCTCATAGCAATAAATGCTCAGCGGTCTGGTTTTCCCATTTTCTTTTGGGATTTCTACCCGTCTGGCTGGCTGCGGCTTATAGGACTTATTCTTCAGCCGCTCCACCAGTTCCGTCAGATTTTGTTCCAGTTTCTTCCCGTATTCTTCCTTCGTCACTCCATCAATCCCCACTGCTTTCTTTCCGTCCATCTTTTCATGGCAGGATTTCAGCAGCTCCTTGTTGATGAAATGTCCTATTGAAGTGAACACCATGTCTGGATTTTCTCTTGATAGTTGTGATATTCTCGCCAATTTCGTTTCCATCATATTTCCTATCCCTGTGTATAGATGATGTTTCCTCTTTGATATCGCCTTGCATGACAGGAGTGTGAGGAACACTCCTTCTCGACTTCCCTCCATCGGCATTACCCGACTTCACAGGTACTATTCGGTCATCCGACTGCCTGTATCCCTTCTGTTATTTTCCCTTTTCGGTCAGCCAACATACCACATATTTTACACTATATGCGGGAAATACAGGCTCTCCCCAGTTGATATGATACCATTGTACAGCATGACTGGCTCTTGGACACCGTAGTGATGTGTGAAATCTCACCATTACGATAAACCCACATGTTGCCTTCCGCTGCTTTAAAAGCGTCGGCTCACTAATTAACCCAGATTTCGGTGCTCAATCACATTTCAGCCCTACTGCCTGACTGTCTACGCTTAGAGAGTAACGTTGCCGTCATTTTCCCAAGACTCGCTACTGGTGGTGTGGTTAGCACCTTCCCAGACGGGATTTCCACCCATTAAATATCATACCCTTCGCTGGGCGCGCTAAAGCCAGTGGGATTGCGGTAGCCTTATTTCAAATAATCACTGAAACTACACTACCACGGAAATCAGGAAATATCAATTGGTGTACTTAAATTTCCCTTCCAGTTTTTCATTTATGAAAATAGTTCCATCAGCAACGAGCTGTGGGACTTTCTTCCATAAGCATCACCTTACACCTTTTTTTATAACAGGCAATACCATATTTCAAAATTACCTGCATTCCATTCTCACGGAGTTGATCTGCATATCTATATTTTCCAATCTGTTCCAACGCCTTCCTGCATTCGGAATCAAGATCGGCATCATGGGCATATTTCACTTCAATGACAATTCCGATTTCCTCATTATCAATTTCTACCTCAATGTCACTATAACCATCGCCGGATTCCTTATTAGATGCCACACCCCACGTTTCCTTAAATCCCAGAATCCCCAGCAAAATCCCATGATAAAAATTCTCCTTTGTCTGTTTGCGTACAAATGTATCCCGGATACTGATGGTTTTTTTTAAATATTCATTAAACTGTTTTTCTACACTCCCGGCATCACCATTTTTTAATGCCTGGCAAAATGCATCTAACAGTCCTCCGTCTTTCTGAACATCTTTCTTAAAGACCTCCATGATCTGCCGGGTAAATATCTTACGAATCTCCCTATTCGGAATCACCAACTGAAACGTATCATCCATAGATTTGCCACGCTGCGTCAAATAGCCCGTGGTAAAAAGAACACTCCAGATATTATCTGCGGAATCATACAAGTCTTTATACGTTAATTCCTGATGAATTTCTTTCACTACGATTTCTCCCGCAACCAGCTTTTCAATCTCCCGCTTTACCGTGCCTGTATCAGCTTTTTCAATAAAATGTCTCACCACATCATTACTACTTGTGTTAGACCAGTAATCCTTCGGTACAGCCTCTCTATCCTCCCTCAACTCATCACAATAGTTAATGACATCCCATGGACAGTATACTTCCACGTCGCCAAACCGATAGCCGTCATACCACTCTTTTATAACCCCGTATTTTTCTGTAAGTCCATAATATTCCAGTATTTCTCTTACCTCTTTATCTGTAAATCCAAAATACTCATTAAAACGGACATCCGCAACAGATAAGACCTTCAGATTGTTCATGCCTGTAAAAATACTTTCCTTTGCGATACGTAAGCATCCGGTCAGCACAGCAAAGTAAAGATGTTCATTCGTTTTGAGTGTCTGACTGAATATATTTCGTATCAGCGAGACCATCTGGTCATAATAACCCTTTTCATTAGCCTTTGCCAGAGGTACGTCATACTCGTCAATCAGAATAATAACTTTCCTGCTGTAATGCTTCTGAAGCAATCCACAGAGTATTAAAAGTCCGTTCATTAATATTTCATCTGACATTTCAAAATTTCCCCTGTCATCTACATGAATCAATGCATGATACCGCATTTTCTCCGCTTCTGACAGTTCGCTGCTATGTGCCAGCATTCCATACCGCAAAGCCTCATTTCCGATAATCGAACACATCATAGAACGCGCTGTTGTAAAATTATCGCCATTTACACCTTTGAGCGAAATAAAAATCACCGGAAACCTACCCATATATTTTTCGCACAAATCCTTCTCTTTTGAAATGTCCAGACCTTCAAACAACAATTGATCGCAGCCAATACCAAAAAACGTCTTCAACATACTCATATTCAGTGTCTTTCCAAAACGCCTGGGTCGGGTAAAAAGGTTAACTTTTCCCCAATTGTAGAGTAAGTCTGCAATCAGTGCTGTCTTATCAAGATAATAAAAGCCTTCTGTTCGGATTTCAGCAAAATCCTCAATTCCAATCGGAAGCTTTTTCTTTATAATATCATCCATCTTTGCATACACTCCTTTCCCACAGATCACTGCTCTTTTGTAGTTTCCATTTTATCATCCGCCCCTGAGAATGGCAAGCGCAAACAAAAGAGACAGGGACATTCAAAATAATATCTCTGTCTCAAACATCTACGACATTTTCAATAGTTCCAGTTCAAATTGTACAACAGCCAGTTCAACCGTTTTCTGTTCATTGTTTCATAAGTAGAGCATACCTTATCTGCAATACACACCAGATAACTCTCCCGGTACATCGGCGGAATCGGTGTCAATGGAAACATGTGCTTTCTGATAATATCCTTCTCCCGATGGGTCAGGTGAAAATCCCGGCTGGCATTGCGCAACGCACATCCCGGATGGGTAAAGCCATGAAAATGTCTTCCCTCTGACTTGTCATGCCAGTCATAAAGAAAATAATCATGGAGCAATGCTCCCCGTATCAATTCTTTTTTCTCAACTCTGATATGAAAACGTTCTGCAAGCCAGCAGCTATAATAAGCCACTGCAATACTGTGACGATATACACTTGTGATTCCATGCTGTATATATGCTTCAGTTTCTTTCAATCTGGACTCCCGGATTACCTCATCTACAATCTTGATAAATCCCTCTTCATTTGAAAGCTTAATCTCTTTCTTTTGATTCAATGGTCAATACCCCAATCCTTTCATAACTCACTTTTCCCCTTATTCTCAGTATAGAACTATGCCGCACAGGATGTCAAGTTATATTATCTTAACGTTTCAAAATTCACAATCCGGGTCGCCGCGTCTTTGACAAATCTTGCATCATGTTCCACAAAAAGCATCGTCGGCTCAAATATTCGAATTAACTTCTCAATCTGCATTCTGGAAAAAATATCAATATAATTCAGCGGCTCATCCCAGATATAAAGATGTGCCTGCCGGCATAAACTTCCTGCAATCAGTACCTTCTTTTTCTGCCCCTCACTATAGTCTTCCATTCGTTTTTCAAACTGCGCTCTTTCAAAATCTAATTTCCGTAAAATCGCCAGAAACAAGGTACGGTCAATTCCTTCTTTTTCCGCAAATCCATTCAACGTACCAGATAGTCCAGAAGCATCTTGGGGAACATAGGAGATTACAAGTCCCGAAGCCAGCTCCAACCGACCGCCGGAACACGCATTTATCCCCAAGACCATCTTTAAAACACTGGATTTTCCACAACCGTTTCCACCTTGAAGTGCCACACGCTCTCCGTTTCGTACTTGCATGCACAGATGTTTCAACACCTGATGTTGTTCATAAGCAATATCAACGTCCTCCATACGCACCAGAACCTCTTTCTGATGTTTCAGTGGTATCAGTTTCAGATCATCTACCGTCTCCAGATTCTTCAAAAGTGAAGACTTCTCTTCCAACGCTGCCTGTGCCCGATGTTCCAGATTTTTGGAATGTTTCATCATCTTTGCCGCCTTGTGGCCGATAAATCCACGATCAGGACGCAACCCTGCAATTCTGGTTCCCTTTTTCGTCTTTTCCACCTCATCCGACCAATTCTGTGCACTTGCTGCTGCCTGCTCCAATTTGCGGATATCCCGTTTCAACTTTTCATTTTGTACCCGTTCAAAATGATCCTGATTTTCTTTTTGCTCCCACCAGACAGAAAAATTTCCTCTCGACACCGTGATATTACTCTTATTAATAGCAAGTACATGATCAATACAGCCATCCAGAAAATCCCGGTCATGAGAGACTAATATAAAACCTTTTTTCTGATTCAGGTATTCCCGAAGCTTCACCCGGCTCTCCATATCCAGATGATTGGTGGGTTCATCAATCAACAGAAAATGATGATCCTTTGCAAACAATACAGCCAAAAGTACCTTTGTCTGCTCTCCGTTACTCAAGGTGGAAAACGGACGGTAAAGTACATCACTGTCCACCTCAAGCAGATTCATCTCCCGGCATACCTTCCAAAACTCATAATCCGGATCCGCCTCCTCGATTACCTCTATGGTGTCCTTTTGTTTATCCGAAACTATATAGGGAAAATAGTCAAACACCTCTCTGGAGCTGATTGTGCCTCTGTACTCATACTCCCCCAGAAGTAATTTTAAAAATGTTGTCTTCCCCCTTCCATTTCTCCCGATCAATCCCAATTTCCAATCCGTATCAATCTGAAAAGTCACCCGGTCAAAAATCAAGTCATCGCTTCCTTCATAGTAAAATGTCAAATCCTGAACACAAATCTGTGACATCTGTTTCCTCCATTCCTTCCATAGCTATCCTCATCAAAGGAAGTTCCATACTCCTTTTGAGAACACAAAAAACCGCAGAAAATATACACTTTCTGCGGCTATAACTTCACACAACAAAACCCCGTTACATTGTCACAGCAATTTTATCATCCGAAGGAATCGACAACGATCAGAATTTCTCATAGTTATCAACCATCATTTCAAAGAAAGTACCTATATTTCCTGCAGCGCATGACAAAGACAGACAGTGTTACTGTCATCAACTCATGCAATCTTAAGTTCATCCTTATCTGCAAGAAATAATAATCATACTTCCCCTCCTTTTTCTCTTTTTCAAGTAATCACTTGAACTAAAATTACACTACCATGAAAATCAGGAAATGTCAATTCACACTTTTCATAATCTCCTAACCCACAGAACAAACAACAATGTTTCTTACACATTGTCTCTAACTCTTTTAATGCTTTATTAATTTGTGAACGCTTCATTTGGAAAATTTCCTTTCCTTAAATTTGTGGCAGGAATTGTGGAACTTTATTGCTCCAACTTTGTTGATTAGGACCCGTTACTCCGTATCCATATCCAACAACCATCAGCGTATGGACAATTATTTCTTTAAATTTTAAAATAAGGCTCCGGAAGCAAGCTTCCGGAGCCTTATCTCTCACTATATATTCTTTTAAATAAACGGACATGTCTGTTGGCGCAGACATCACCATATAGGAACATCAATTGCTTCAACACTTATCTATCAGCGTTTCCTCTGCGTCTTCTGACAATCAATACTACTGCCAGTCCTGCTGACAACGCAACGACTGCAGCCCAAACTCCAATTGATGTTTCATCGCCTGTTTTTACAGTATTTACAATTGTTGCTTTCTGAGGAATCTTCTCCCACAGTGCATATACTGTAATTGTCTGCTGGTTCTGATCGAAGGTCACTTCTTTTATAACTTTACTTGCGTTTGCCTTTTCCAGTGTCCATCCTCTGAACTTATATCCGGTACGGGTCGGCTCTTCAATATTCAATGTTACTTTACCAAAGCTATTTACAATTACCTGAGTCTGAGTACCACCTGTCTTCCATTTTCCGCCGTTTACATCGTAAACAAGTATGCAGCGAATCTCTTCCCAGTTTGCAAATAATGTAATATTTGCATTCACCGGTGTTTTAAAATCATAAGCCTGTGTATATGCTTCATCCAAAAACCAACCTTTAAACAGGAATCCTGCTCTCGTTGGTGCTGTCGGCTCAACTGCTGCAGCTCCTTCACTAACCGTCTGTGCATCTACTGCGCTTCCGCCTTTGCTGTCAAAGCTTACAACGTATGAAACCGGCACTTCACCATCAACCCATTTTGCATATAAGGTAATATCTGTATTAACCGGCGTTGCAAAATCATAAGCCTGTGTATATTCCTGATCCACATACCAGCCCTGGAACACAGAACCTGCTTTTGTCGGTGCCGTTGGCTCAACTGCTGCAGTTCCTTTTTCAATGATCTGAGCTTCAATCACACTTCCGCCTACGGTATTAAACGTAACAACACAGTCATCCACTTTATTGATTTGGGTATAGAATGTCCAGTATGTAGGATTCCTGGATCCATCATAACCTGCCTGTACCTTTGTTACTCCATCTCCTGCAGGTATCGTCAATACCTTTGTATTTGTATCATAGTTTGGATTATCGCTATTTGTTTCTTCAAAAACACTGATAAATGTACTTGAAACTACTTTGTTTAAATCAATTGATTTACTTCCATCCGGATTCACTGTATAAAATCCATCAAGATCAATAACAACGTTTCCTGTATGTTGCTTAATCGCATCACACCCGCTATACTTTGTCATCCCTGCTGAAATATAGACAGTCTCCTGTCCGTCGGAATGCCATCCTACAACCAGATTCGGGCAATCCCGAAAATCCAAGGTAGTAAGAGGATTGCCTCCATATTCAACATCATACAGCTGGCTCATTCCGGAGACATCAAGACTCATCAACTGATTATTGCAGCAATCCAAATATGTTAAACCAGTAAAAATCTTAATTCCTGTTAAATCTTGAATACCTTTGCTCCGTATACTTATACGTGTTACCGCACCGATTTCACTGTCTGACAACACACCATCAGAATCTTTATCCAATTGACTTACTACCCACGCTCTAAAATTCGGATCCGGAAAGTTTGTCTCATCAATTGCTACTCCCTCTCCTGCCTGTACCGCCGCACCTGGATCCTCTGCCGCAGTTGCCTCCTCCGGGTTAAGCATTGTCTTTGCTTCTTCTGCCTGCGCAACATCTTCTGTCGGCTGTACTTCATTCTCTGTGCCAGTCTCCTCTGTCGGCTGTACTTCATTCTTTATGTCGGTCTCTTCTGTCGGTTGTACATCATTCTCTGTGTCAGTTTCTTCTGTCGGCTGTTCATCATTCTTTATGTCGGTCTCTTCTGTCGGCTGTACTTCACTTTCAGTGCCGGATTCTTCCTGCACCGCTTCCTCGTTACTGATCTCTTCCGCCTGCAAAACAACCTGTTCTTCACCGGACTCTTCCGCACGAACTGTGCTTAACATTGGATTTCCCATAATAGATACAGCTAAAGTAGCTGCTAACGCTATGGCGGCAATTGATTTCCTTTTCATAACCTTACCATCCTTTTTTTAATTTTAACGATTAACTGGTAACCAACATGTTCAGCGTAACACCAAAAGGAAAAGAGAGAAATATATTTTTTTTTAGAAACATATATTTTTTTCATGTTTTTTCCTTCCTATGTTTTCGCTCTTATTTATTCATGTTTTCTCTTCATTTTTTCCTGCAAAATCACTGATAATCCTGCAAAAAAACCTGTAAACAAGACTGTACATCTTGCTTACAGGTTTTCTTACACTTACATTGTATCTACGAATTCAAAATTTTTAACTTACAGATTAAACAATACCCTGAGCCATCATAGCATCTACAACTTTTTCAAATCCTGCAATATTAGCGCCCATTACGTAGTTTCCTTCCTGACCGTAACGTTTTGCAGCATCGTCAATGTTGTGTGTGATATTTACCATAATCTGCTGTAATTTTGCATCTACCTCTTCGAAGGTCCAGCTCAGACGCTCGCTGTTCTGGGACATCTCAAGTGCGGAAGTAGCAACACCGCCGGCGTTTGCTGCCTTACCAGGTGCAAAGATTACTTTATTCTGCTGCAGATATTCCGTAGCTTCCAGAGTGGTAGGCATGTTCGCTCCTTCGCAAACTGCAAGGCATCCGTTTGCTACCAACTGCTTTGCATCTTCCAGATGCAGTTCATTCTGAGTTGCACAAGGAAGTGCGATATCTACTTTTACGCTCCATACACCGCGTCCTTCATGGTACTCAGAGTTCGGACGATAATTCTTGTACTCTGTCAGACGAGCGCGTTTTACTTCTTTGATTTCTTTCAGTGCGTCTACATCAATTCCGTCCGGATCGTAAACCCATCCGTTAGAATCAGAACAGGTAACAACTTTCGCACCTAACTGATGTGCCTTCTGAATTGCGTAGATTGCAACATTACCGGAACCGGAAACTGCGCAGGTCTTTCCTGCCAGCTCAATGCCGTTCAGCTTTAACAGTTCTTCTGTCAGATACAACAGACCATATCCGGTAGCTTCTGTTCTTGCCAGAGAACCGCCGTATGTCAGACCTTTACCGGTCAGAACACCTTCATATAAACCACGAATTCTCTTATACTGTCCGAACAGATATCCGATTTCTCTTCCACCTACACCGATATCACCAGCCGGCACATCTGTATCTGCACCGATATATTTGCAAAGCTCTGTCATAAAGCTCTGGCAGAATGCCATGATCTCACGGTCTGATTTTCCCTTCGGATCGAAGTCAGAACCACCTTTACCTCCACCGATCGGCAGTCCGGTCAGAGAGTTCTTAAAAATCTGCTCGAAACCTAAGAACTTGATGATGCCCAGATTTACAGACGGATGGAAACGAAGTCCTCCCTTGTATGGTCCAATAGAACTGTTGAACTGTACACGGTATCCTGTATTTACCTGAACCTGTCCTTTATCATCTACCCATGGTACACGGAACTTAAACTGACGCTCCGGATTTACAATTCTCTCCAGAAGCGCTTCTCTTCTGTAAACTTCTTCATTCTCCTCAATCACCGGACGTAAAGATTCCAATACCTCTTTTACTGCCTGATGAAATTCTGGTTCACTTGGGTTTTTGGTTACGACTGACTCAATTACCTCATCAACATATGACATCTCTTATGTCCTCCTATGATTTCTCCCTTATTTTTCAGAGCTCCTTTATTTCGCTCATTCTATCATACTTATCCTGTCTTTACGGCGCTCTTTTTTCCATTCACGATTATAGCACGAAGAAAAACACTTTGGCAATACAGAATTTAAAATACTTCCTATTTTTTTCGCCTTTTTTTAAGTTTTTCATTGTTTTTTTCACTAAAACTGAAACAAAACAGCTTTTTTTATTTATTTTTAAAGTTACGACCCGGCATCTCTGCCTATTCACCTTTATTTTCTTCTCTTTTTCTTCTTTCTGACCGAGAATCCAAATGTCCCAAGACTTTTTCCCAATTCAAAATACTCCCCGTGAGAATACGCCACCAGCCCCGCATCATTTAAATGAAACTTTCCGCCCTCATCCAGATACTTCTCATCCACATTCACTCCGACCACTTCCGCCATAAAAAGATCATGACTCCCCAACCTTTTTATATCCACAACCCTGCACTCAATATTCACAGGGCTCTCCAAAATCCCCGGCACCTTCACAATCCTCGATTCACAGGGCGTCAGCTTCAAAACCTCAAACTTATCCACATCCCTTCCTGATTTCACCCCACAGTAATCCGCCGCATACACCAGATCTTTCGTAGTCAGATTAATCACAAACTCCCCCGTCTCTTTAATAATCTCATAAGAATACCTGCTCGGCCGCACCGAAATTGAAGTCATAGCCGGAGAAGTATTCAACGTAGCCGCCCAGGCAACCGTAATAATATTCGGCCTCTCCCCCTCCCTCAGACAACTAACCATCACTGCCGGAACCGGATACAACATGTTCCCCGCCTTCCAAAACTGCTTCGCCATCACACTACTCCTTCCATCCTCTATATATTTATTCCATCCAATACTGCTCTTCCAAAACCTTCTCCTACTAGAGCGTGTTTGAAAATTCATTCCCGCATCCTTTAGCTCCTGCAAAACAAAAGTCCGATACCCAAAACCCCCATTTCCGATACCAGACCTAATTACTCAAACCACCCATATTCCACTTTTCTTACCTTCCATGCCAGAGCGTGTCTGAAAATACATTTCCAAAAACCGCACGCTCCACTTTGCGTGGAACTTACCTCAAATTCCCCTCTGGTGTACTGTCCCGTTCACTTTCAGCCAGCAACAACAATATCACCGCAGAAGTCAGGAAAAGAGCGGGGGGAGAAGGAGCTTCCGAGGGATTTGCGCTGACTTCGGAGTGCGCCCGAAGATCCACTTTCTGTAAACACTTAGCGATGAGCCCATTGGCGATGAGCTTAGTGTGAACGAAAGTTAGCTGAGGGGAAACGAAGAAGCAAGCAAATCCCCAGAAGCTCCTTCTCCCCCCGCTCTTTTCCGTCCCCTTCACCACTACATCTGTTGCTGCTGCAAAGCCAACATAAATCCTGGAATCAGTTGTTTTTTCCTGGACACGACTCCCGGCAGAACCGCACTGTTCTCTCCGATGGTTTCCGGATGAAATGCATTCTCCACCAGTTCTTTCGCCCCATCCCCGTAATATACCAGTTCCGTAGATTCATTGATAATATTTGTCAGCATAAAAAAGACCTTCGGAAGCCCATGCTTAACACTTTCACTCTCAAGCTGCGGAAGCAACTGATTTTTGATACTTTCCAGTTCACCAGCATCCATAGAATTGATCTGTCCCACACCAAACGTAGCTTCTTCCACAATAAACTTCTTAAAGTCCTGATAAAAAATTTCTTCCGGCGACTTATCTTTCAGATTACTTCCTGCCCGAAACATCTCCGTCGCAAACTCTTCTATCACAATACCTGCAATTTCTGCCAATGCCTTAGCTGCCTCCTGATCCAGAAACGTACAGGTGGGTGACCGGAACATCAACGTATCCGATATAATGGCCGCACACAGAAGTCCTGCAATGTCCTGGGGAATCTCCAGATTTCGTTCTCTGTAAATCTGGTACATAATCGTTGCCGTACACCCTACCGGCTGATTCCGGAACAGCACCGGAGCCATCGTTTCCAGAGAACCTAACCGATGATGATCGATAATTTCCAGAATTTCCGCATCATCAATATTATCTACCGCCTGAGATTTTTCATTATGATCCACAAGAATCAATCTCTTCTTATTATTGCCAATCAAATTCCGGCGGGAAATTGTACCTACATACTTATTTCTCTTATTCAGAACCGGATAATCCCGGTGTCTCTGAGTTTTCATTATATCTCTCACCTGATCCACAAAATCACTGGTGGTAAATGTAATCAGTTTATTCTTTGTCATCAGATATTTAATCGGAATAGACTGATTGATCAATCTTGCAATCGTATATGTATCATGGGGCGAACTGATAATCACACAGTCATGATCTTCTGCCAGTTTCTGAATACTTTTTGATATCTTTGCTCCCAACCCCACGACGAGACAACTGGCTTCCATCTCAATCGCACAAAGCTGATCTTCCGCCCGGTTTCCAAGAATCACAAGGTCGTCCCGATTAATATAATTTTCCATCATATCTGGATGAAAAGAACCAACTACCACACGTCCTTTGATAAAATATCCATGTTCATTTCCCACAATCACCTGTCCATCCAAGGTTTCTGCAATACTGCGGTACTGTGTCCTTGCCTGGGACATAACGGTGCTGTCATAAGCGTCCATATAAGAACTTGCAATATCACTGACCGTAATAAGTCCCTGCAGATCATTATCCTCACTGGTGATTGGAAGCGTTACAACATTTTCCGCCCGCATCTTCTCCCATGCTCTCTTCACAGAGATATTACTTCTTACTCCTTCGATTTCATGGATATCAATCTCTCTTACCTGAGTTCCCGCATCCGGCAGATATCCCGGCGCTCTTACTCCAAAACGGCGCAGCACATATTCCGTCTCCTCATTAATCTGGCCAGCCCGCTTCGCCACAAAACTTTCATTTTCCGTACGATTCTTAATATCTGCATAAGCGATAGCTGAACAAATCGAGTCGGTATCTGGATTCTTATGACCTATCACATAAATCTTATTCTCTTTTTTCATAACTTCAATCCTCCTGCTTTTGCAGTTTCACTGTTCCTGACACTTCCTGCTGCCTCCCGAAACAGTCCATAATGACTTCAAACTTCTATTTCAACACAGTTTATCACTGATTTTTTATTTGGTAAATACCAATTTTTATTTTATTGTTTTTATTTTTTCACAAGTATGTTAAAATAATTGCATGTCAATCACAAAGCGGTAACTGTGAAAACATAAAGCAGTTGCTAATCAAAAAAAAGGAGCGAACAATATGTCAGAAGAAAACATGACCATGGACGATTTTTCCAAAGCTGTAGATGATTCCTTTGATTCTTTTAAGGATGAAGATCAGATGGCATGGGAAAAACTGAATCAGTTAAAGGAGGACAAAACCATCCTGACTGTAACGGTTGACGGCGTTGTCAACAAAGGTGTTGTATCCTATGTAGAAGGCATCCGCGGATTCATCCCAGCTTCTAAGCTGGCGCTTGGACGTGTTGATGATCTGAATGAATATCTGGGCAAAGAAATCCAGGTTCAGGTCTTTGATATTGATGAAGAGAAAAGCCGTCTGATTCTATCCTGCCGTGAGATCCTCCGCGCAAAGGCTGCGGAAGAAAGACAGGCAAAAATCAATGCAATTGCCGTTGGCAGCATCATGGAAGGAACCGTAGAAAGCATTCAATCCTATGGCGCATTCATCGATCTCGGTGATAACATGAGCGGTCTGGTACACATCTCCCAGATCAGTCATACAAGAATTAAAGATCCTTCTGTTGTTTTAAGTGTCGGGGATCCGGTAACTGTAAAAGTGATCGCTATCAAAGATGGTAAACTGAGTCTTTCCATAAAAGCATTGGTAGAAGATGCGGAAAAAGCAGAACAGGAAGAGATTGAAAAGATTGAAATTCCAAAATCTGAAGAACTGACCACCAACCTTGGTTCCCTGTTCAAGAATATTAAACTCTGATATCCCTGACACCAAAGTCGATTGTGACCTCTTTCCCGTTTCTGCATATAATAAAGTAAACCCGCAATCGAGGTTTTATACGAGAAAGAGGCACTTCTTTGTGCATACACATTCATCTGGGTAAAATACGGGTTCTCATCGATTGCTTTATATAAAACAAGAGTGACCGCCCATCGCTTACAGATACGCGGTTCACTCTACATAGCCCAATGAACAAGAATCAGGGAACACCGCCGAATGCCATTGATTCATTCGGTGATGTTCCCTGAACTAATTTCGCAAAACAGGAGCGTTCTTTATGCCGCAAAATACCGCCGTTTCAGCCTACACCTATATCGTAAAATGTAGTGACAATACTCTTTACACTGGTTGGACCAACGATCTGGAAAAACGTATCAAGACCCACAATGCCGGAAAAGGCGCCAAATACACCAAATCCCGCCTTCCTGTCACTCTTGTCTATTACGAAACCTTCCAAACCAAAGAAGAGGCCATGCGCCGCGAATGGGAGATCAAACACCTCACTCGCAGCAAAAAACTTCAGCTTCTCACATCATTTATTACATAGCGGCTTTCGGCATCTCGTCCTTTGCCTTGTTAAACATCTCTTTAAACTTGCTTGACAGCTTACATAATTTTCCATACAGATCAAAGGTAATTTCTGTCTGAGGTGCTACGCTCATATAGGAAACCATCATTTTTACCATCATATAACTGTCAATAAATGCTGCCTTAACACATATCGCTATCATAACTGCCAATAAAAAGGCTACCACTCCCGACCAGTTAAATATCGAAAAGATACCGCCTATAATTGCAAAAGGAATCACCCATGCTGCAGCTGTAGCCGCAATTACGATCAGGGTTGTGACAGCCGCATTTTTTAACAGATGCCTGGCATTTTGAAAATAGATTGCCACTCCGTCACAGCCGCATTTAAATGCACCTTCCTCTTTTTTATAGAATGTATAGCCGAGACAGCATTCATCCACATAACCAAGCGCTATCCCTATAAAAAGCTGAAGAATACTTACTACTGCACTGACACCAGGTATACTTCCAAATATATTATCAATTTTCCCAACTGTATTTTGAAGCTGTTTTACTGCTCCGCTTATCAAACGGTCAATTACAAAATACGCATTGGATGCGGCAAACCGTTCCTTAACCATATCTTTTCCCGTTTCAAACATCTGGTCCGGAATCTGTCCGGTGGTTACTGCTGTCGTTATAATTGCAACATGAGCAGCCTTTATCATATACCCTACATAATGCATGGCAAACTGATAAATTCCCGCAGTTAAAATAATCCACATGAGTATCATAAACATGAATATCATATTATTACGAAACAGTGCTCCTATACCAGCACACATCGCCAACAATATGACGGATATTAAAGTAATTGCCGCCCCCATTGCAAGCTTTAACCATGCAAATTTCATTGTTTTAAAATAGATATCTTTTACACCCATCTCTTTCCTCCTCTATCTAATGTAAAATCAAAAGCAAAATGCTTTCTTGAAAAGAATATATCAGATGGGTGTTTGTAATTCCACCGACCAAACCGTACAATTACAGCAACCTGCAGTTGCTATTTCATATTCATTTTTCGCTTTATTTCATCAATAATTTTAGAAATTTCATCCAAGGTTTCCAAAATCTCATTCATTCGCATTTTTTCATCCTCATCGATAATTCCATCCTTCATAATATCCACCAATTCTTTTGATATACTATCCATATCCTGAGCGGAACCTAAAAATCTAAGCACAACTCTGTCCAAACTTTCATCATTCTTTAATTGAATATGTTCTTTTAACAGATAATCTATGGATATATTAAAAAAGTCACTAATAAGAATCAACTTATCCGTTTCCGGTAAATTTGTTCCCAATTCCCATTTTGAAATAGCTTGCCTGCTTACATCTAATTTTTCTGCAAGTGCTTCCTGTGAATAGCCATTTTCCACTCTTAAATTCAATAATTTCTCTGCAAAGTTCATTCTTTTGTACCTCCCATAAAATTATATTTTATGGATGGGACTAAATCAACCACTTTACAATGGAAGCTTCGCAATTTTAAGTTGCGGCAATGAGATTTGCCTGTCAACTGCATACGATTGTATACAGAATATCTTGATCCCAACAACAGATAAAATCTATCATATTATATCGGCATTCCTGCCACAAAAAAATACATCATAATAAAGTGACAGATGCTCCCACCCATAACAAACAAATGAAAAATCTCATGGGATCCAAAATTCTTATGTCTTGCATCGAACTTTGGTGTTTTAAACGCATACAGAATTCCTCCCACTGTATAGATGATGCCGCCTGCCAGCAGCCACCCAAATGCCGGTTTTGACAAAGCATGGAAAATTTGAGAAAACGCCAGTACACACAGCCATCCCATACCGATATATAACACGCTGGAAAACCACTTCGGGCAAGTAATCCAACATGCCTTTATGATAATCCCCAAAATCGCCACTGCCCACACTGCCGTACAAAGCAGTTTTCCACCTCTTCCATTCAGAACAATCAAACATACCGGAGTATAGCTGCCGGCAATCAACACAAAGATCATCATATGATCCATCTTTCTCAGCCGGCGGTTTACCTTTTCATTAACATCCAGCGAATGATAGATCGTGCTTGCCGCATATAATAAAATCATACTCAACATAAAAATTCCAAGAGCGATCATATGCAGATAATCCGGCTCTCTTGCCGCCTTTACCAACAGCGGTGCCGCTCCCAATATTGCCAATATACAGGCAATTCCGTGTGTAACTGCACTTCCCGGATCTTTAATACCTAATTTTTTCATAAATCCACCTCTCAAATTCACACATATTCATTACATAGTTTTGATTACTATGTTTTATTTTATTCAATACTACACTATATATTATTAAAAATCAAGAGGTTTCTTATACTTTTTATGATGATACCAGGGTCAAAAGGTTATGTCTGCATGCAAAAACAGACTTTTGTATCCCGGATCTGTAATCATCCAGGATACAAAAGCCTGTTCTGCTGCTGCACTGCTTATTATTCTGTCTCCGGCGGCAGATAAAGAGCCGGATCAAGGGGAGTGCCATCCTTGCTAAGTGCAAAATACAAGTTACTTCCCTCTTTTGTAAAGTACTTTGTAGGTGCATTCACTGAGCCAATCACTGTACCGGAGGCAACCGTCTGCCCCTGCTCCACATTCACATCTTTCAGCTGCCCATAAACTGCCTGGTAACCGTTACCCATATCCATAGTAACTGTTGTTCCTGTAACTGCATCTTCTGTAATGGACGCTACCTGACTATTTGCCACTACCGCAACCGGAGTATCGATCTCAGCCGCAATCATGACGGCAGGATTACAGCGGTACAGATCCAAAGTTGAAAAATATACCGTATTGTCCATATTATAAGGAATTACTGTCTCACCGGAGAGCGGGAGACTTAACAAAGTACCTTCATTAAAATCCAATGCCGGAAGTACGGCATCAGAAGCTGTTGTATCTGCGTCTGCATCCAAAGCAGGTGTCTCCTGGGGCTGCTGCTGTTCCTCAGCCGGTGTTTCTGTCGGCGTTTCGGTTACATTCTGCGGAACATCACTCTGTTCATACTCAGACATCTCCGCCTGAGCATTACTGGTATTTGCATCAGCTGCTTCTTCCTCAGATGATTCAACCGTTTTGTCTAACTCATTTTCTTCTTCCTCTTTTGCACTCTCAATCCGCGCCTCTTCCTTCTTATTGCTCTCATAGCGGTACACATATACCCCGCATGCCAGGGTTGCCATCAGCAAAATGCCGCTCAACATAATACGCAATGTTCTCTGTCTTGATTTCATGTCATTCACCTCTACTAATTTTATAAAAAACACCATCGGTTTTTCTGTATTAGTAGGGTTGCCTGAAAATAGAAATCTATACAAAATTTCACTGATTATTTTATTCTTCTTTTCCTTTCCGCTTATCCCACCTGTGCATTTGGAAAATAATAATTCAGAATCTCTCTCCACTCCTTCCCTTCTCTTGCCATACTGTCAGCTCCAAACTGGGACAATCCCATTCCATGTCCCGCTCCCCGACAGGTGAATGAAATCGTATCTTCCTCTCTTATATATGTAAAAGATGCCGATGGCAGCTCCAATGCCTGACGAAAAGCCTCACCGGACATTCGGACTCCACCGACCTGCACATCCGTGACATAACCGGAAGAGTCTGTAGTTACCACAGAAATCTGATCTAAAATCCCCTCCTTTTCCAGATTCTGTCCGTCCGCTGTCTCCTGTCCGCTCCCACTGGTACCTGCTGCCAACGATTGCTGTATCTTTTCATAAAACGCCTCCTCTGTATAGCTGACTGGCTGCCTGTCAATTTCATAATCCAGATCTGCTTTACTTTCCACACCCACCAGCCAACCGTAACTGTCTTTTCCAAAAACTTCTTTTCCTCCCCTGGTCCAACCGTTGCTGGCTCTGCAAAATGGTCCCTCTACAATCTGCCCCCCATAGCGCAGCACACATCCCTCCGTACTTCGAACTGCCTCCCTGCATTTACTCAACATCTCCGCTTTCATGTCATGGTCTCTCTCATACTCCAGGTTCTCTTTCAGAATTTGATCGTATACTGCCTGCTGGTCTCCGGTTTTACTGAGCAAAAGCCAGATACGGCTTCTGACCAGAACTGCCTGGGCACAGATCATCTGATCCTGACTCTGCCTGGGTATTTCCCGATAGACAACCGAAGCCAGCAAAGATTCTATTTCTTTTTCCTTCGTAAATTTTACCTCCTGCTTTCCGGATAAAAGTATCGTTCCCAGAAGCGGCAAAAAAATAAGCAGGAACAGAATTGCTGCTGCAAACCTTATCTGTTCCTGCATCTTATGCTTTCTATTTCTTCTCATATATTAATACACGTTCTGCCGTTTTCAATCCGACTTAGAGTGTGTTCAGAAATAACTTGCGGTCATCCCAAACGGCAGATAACAGCCATTCGTTATTTTAATATATGAAACAAATCGTGTAACTATTCCGCACTATAACTGATAACACCGAATAAACTTCCACCAGAACTGCCTGATGCGTGATCCTCTGCCTTCCAGATTTTGCTCCAATTTCTGATAGACCCCGCGGCAAAGCTTTACTTCCTCTTCTGTCGGCAGACTTTGTGAGAATTTTGCTTTCTGAACACATGCAATAAACGTCAGGAATTCTCCATCCTCCAAAACAGAAAATGCTTCCTGAATTTTTTGCCCATACTCCTGATCCGAAATATGATTCGGCTGACCATATCCCGCAAAACGAAGCATTCGGTACATCTCGTGGGAGATCGACATAACAGCAAGCCGCTTACTCTTACTGCCAAAACGCTTCCTTCTTCCACGAATCAGAAAATACCTTCTAATCCAAATCAGACCATAAAAGATCGCTGCTGCCAATAAAACCAGTAAAATTGTACCTGCTGTACGAATCACTGCATCTCTTCCGGCATTCTGTTTTGATGAATCCTTACCATCTCCTGCATGATTATCCGGTGTCTCAGACACCTGAGGGACTGCAGTTGGTGTCTGTATCTGAGTTGGAACTGGTGTTATCCCCTCATTGGATTCCCCACCTTCCAGAAAAGAATCTGCTTCCTTGCCTGCATCATACCCCGGTGTAACCTCAACCGGTACCCAACCCAGAGACTGGTCATAAATTTCAACCCACGCATGTGCATTACCATCCGGTACCTCTGCCGTGAAGGTATCTGCACCTGCATCCTTTTTAAATTCATTTGGCCTTACTACATATCCGGTCGCATATCTTGCCGGTACTCCAAGCATACGCAGCATCAGGACTCCGGTACTGGCAAAATGGGTACAGAACCCTTTCTTCTGTTCAAAGAAAAAATACTCCGTATAATCCTGTCCCGGCGGAAGCGGTGACAACGTTGTACTATAGGTACACTGAGAAGCCAAAAGTTCCCGAACAGCTTCAGCCGCCCAATACGGATAAGCAGATGGATTCGCCTCTGCCATTTCACCGAATGCATCCTCCATCTGTCCACATAATTCCCTCAGCTGTTCGATCCCTTCTGCCGGCACATACAGGTAATGCTCTCTGACATAGGCGCTGTACAAATCTATGGTAGGATTCTCCACCGCAGATGAAATCATAAGCACACCCGAAGGCTCTCCAAAATATCCCTCATAAGAAAGCTGATCCGTATATCTCACTGTCTCTCCGTCCGCCTGCAGTTCCAATGTCCCTTTCTCCAACGTATCAATCCCTGTATGATAAGGAAGATAACCATAAGATCCTTTGACTTCCTTTAAATCTACTTGATACGTTCCATGCCTTTCCACAACCTGCGTCGTATTCCGCAAGAAATCCCAGGACTCATACGTCTGATTGAGCAGCAGCTTTCTGGCCTCTTCAATCTCCTCCTGACTCATATCCCATTGGTTTTCCGCTGTCACCCGGAAATCTTCATCCGATATCTCCTGCCAACGATCCCCTTCATAAATTCCGCCGATAAATCCCCTCATATAGAGATTATCATCCGGAATCTTATCCAGTGTCACAGTCAGAGCCGTCCTGCCTGTCCGTCCCGGCGAGCTGTTGGTCAGCTGACCGCTTTCCACCTTCCCCTGCCAGGTAAATCCTGAAAAAATCTCCCAACCGGAAAATGGCGTCCGAAGCATAAAGTCTTCAATCTGAACTTCCATTCTTTTCTGGAACCGCATCGCCTCTTCATGTTTCTCCACAAATACAGACGAAATTCCCGGCACAATCCACAGCGAACTCACAGACAATAAAACAACAGAACACACAAACATCAGAAGTCCTGCCCTCATCTGAAGGTTGGGAAGCAGCCTTCCCCATCTTTTGCTTCCCATAGCACAAAGTCCCAAACAGGCACAAATCCAGAGCAGGACTGCCCCCTCATCCGGGAAACAGTCTAAACTTAAGCTTGCACAAAATAAAATAACAGAAAGAATGGAGACTACACCCATCCTCTGACGCCGCAGAATTCCGTATCCCAACAGCATTACAAGCAGGAATGCCGTCAAACAACACACACGGTTCAGGTCCGTGCTCCGATCATCTGTTATAAAACTTCCAAATCCCTGCCCATAATAACGCTGTACCAGTTCTGAAATCTTATTAAGCAGCATTCCCATTCCGCTGATCAGACTTTCTCTCTGGTAAAAAATATAAATGCCCAAAGAAAAAGCGATAACCGGCAGTGTAATACGCAGTTTCCACTTGCTCCCGAATACTGCCAGAAACAAACATGCGGACAGACCTGCCGTCAGAAATACCTTCTGCATGGAAACTTCCAACTCCAGCATGGAAAATAGCCAGTATACACATCCGAAGGAAGCCATCACAAAATACAAAAAACGAACCCACATCTGAAAAGATTCACGATACTTCCGCTGATTGGCCGTACGCATCCTGACCGGACCAATTACGATAGAAGTTTCTTTTCGCCTCTGCACGAAAATCCACCTCCTTCCCATAATTCCAGCTTCAGATTCAGAAGATACGACAAACAATAGGTATGATAAGGATATTCTTCATGATACAGCTCCTCCAGATTCACACCTTCCGTATAGGGAAGAATCTGAAATAACTGCTCAATCAATCCATAAAGATGCTCCTGCGTTTCTATCTGCATACGGCAGATCTGATTTTCCTTTCTATCATACCATACCACCATATGGCGGCACTCCGCTTCCATAAGCCCGGAGGATACCGCCAATACCCTTTCCAGATATTCATCAGCATTGTCAAAACCGGAACCATTCTGCGCAGCCCTCATATCCAGAAACATGACCACTGCACAATACAGGGGTCTGGAAAATTCTTTCACCATCAAGTCTTCAGATTTCGCTGTCATTTTCCAGTGGATGCTCTGCATCCGATCCCCTCTCCGATAAGAACGGATCTGAAATACCTCTGACGGATCCTCCCCGCCCCTGGTCGTGTCATATTCATCCGAATCCAAAAGAATCTCCCAGTCTCTTTTATCTATGTCCAATTCCATCGGCTGGATGACAGGCATCACAGACAGGGATTCCTGCCTTTTTGATATGCTCACCGGCAGATAAAAGATCCCCAAAGGATCACCTGTATATACTCTCCCAACTGCAATACTCAGTTTCCCGCAATTCCCGCTACTCAACCGACATCTGCAGCTGGTCTTACTCTTCCTTGGAGACTGTATCCGAACCTTTTCCAAAGCAGTTCCTTTGTGATAATAATTCCTTACTTTCAGATAAAGTTTTCCACAAAGCAACGGCATTCCCGACTGATTATCCACCAGAATATCCACATCAACAGCCTGATTCTTCTCCGCAACAGGAACCGGCACCCGGATACTTACCTTTACCTTCCGTGACAGATACATGCTATACAGCAGCGCCGGAAGAAATAATAATACTTCCAGAACAAATACCATAATCACCATGTCTTTCGGATAAATCAACGCCAGATATCCGGTAACTGCCGTGCCCAACAGATATAAAATTATTCGAATCATATTCTGACCACCTATGAATGTCTTTCACGCACCGTTGGTTTCTGTGTCTTCTCAAGAATCTGCCGTATCACCTCCGCTACTGATACATGATTGATTCTCGCTTTCGAATTCAGCCGTATCCGGTGAACTGCAACATCAGGAAATACCAACTGTACATCTTCCGGAACCACATAGTCCCTGCCTTCCAGAAATGCATTTGCTTTGGCCATAGCAGCTATAGACAGTGTTCCCCTCGGGCTTAAGCCCAATTCGATCAACTCATGCTTTCTGGTCGCACCTACTAACCGTCCCATATATTCATACACCGCATCATGGATATAAGTAGCCTCTGCCAGCTTTCGGATATCCATCAACTCCTGTCCATTCATAACCGGCTGGACCTCATCCATAGGATTGTTCAGAACCTTGCCTTTTACAATCTCAATCTCATATTTCATATCCGGATACCCCATACTCATACAGATCATAAAACGATCCACCTGAGACTCCGGAAGGAGCTGCGTTCCGGCACTTCCAAAAGGATTCTGTGTGGCAATTACAATAAATGGCTCAGGAACCTTAATTTCTGTCCCATCCACAGTAATCTTTCCCTCTTCCATTACCTCCAGAAGTGCAGACTGTGTTTTCGGTGAAGTTCGATTGATTTCATCTGCCAGAAACAAATTGCAGATTACGGCTCCCGGCTGATATACAAAACGTCCCGTATCTTTCTGATACATGGAAAATCCTACAATGTCCGCAGGCAGTACATCCGGCGTAAACTGTACCCTGTTCTGCTGCAGTGCCATAGCCTTTGAAAATGCCACTGCCATCGTTGTCTTTCCAACTCCCGGAATATCCTCCAGCAGAATATGACCTCCTGCCAGAATCGCAGTCATCACCTTCGCAACAGCTTCGTCCTTTCCGATTACTGCCTTTCGAACCTCCGCAATTACCTGCAGAGCCTTCCTGTTATTCTTCATCTGTCCCATACTCGTTTCAACCCCTATCTACTGCATATCTCTCAATCTTTGCATACATCGACCCACCCTTTTGCATGGGAGATCTGCTCCAATTCATCACAAGTCACCGGTATTGCTGAATTACTGCTTCCTGCCGCCGGATAAACTACTTCAAAACGCTTCATAGATTCATCCAGATATACTTCCACATGTTCCGGATTTGCAAAAGGGCAAACGCCCCCGATCGCATGTCCTGTCAATGCTTCCACATCCTCCCCTTTGGGCATTTTTGCTTTCATTCCAAATGTATGTTTAAATTTACTGTTATCAATTCTCCGGTCTCCTGCTGTCACAACCAGAATACAGCTTCCTTCTTCCTTTCCATAAAAAGACATTGTCTTTGCAATCTTCGCCGGTTCGCATCCCACCGCATGAGCCGCAAGCTCCACGGTAGCAGAAGATTCACTGAACTCTATAATTTCCTGATCTTTGTTATACTCTTTCATGTAATCCCTTACTTTATCAATTGCCATCCCCTCTGGCTCCTTTCCTGTTACTATTTGTATAGGCGATTGCGAAACTCTTTCGGAGCCGCCTGTACGCTTTGTTTCTTTCTATAACCGGCTTCCTTATTCCAGACACGGTCAAATACTTTCTTCTACTATACCATAAAAAAACAATGCAAAATATTACGAATTCGTAAATTTCAGAAATATAATTTCTCTTGTTGACGCAGAAAAACTCTTGCTATACTATTAAGCTGTAATGTTGGATGCAAAGAGTATTTTGTGCTCCCGCAATCGCCTGCTAATAAAATTTTAAAGTGAGGTATATAAAACAATGAAAACCAAATTAAAAATTCTGGTCATCCTATGCGCTGCCGCAGGCATCATTGGATGCGTCCTGGGTATCAGCAGTTTACTGAAAATGCGTAATACCACCCAGGAAAAGACTGCATCTATTTCCTCCCTTCTTACGGAGTCACCTGCTCCAACAGAAACTCCTGCAATCACTCCTTCTCCAACAGAAACACCAACTCTGGAACCAACCGCAGAACCAGAGAATACTCCGGAACCGACCCCTTTCCCGACAGAAGAGCCAACTCCGGAACCAACTCCCTCCGGCAACGGTCATATCGTCGCAATTGATGCCGGACATCAGGCACAGGGAAACAGTGAACAGGAACCCATTGGTCCAGGTGCTTCCGAAACAAAGGCAAAGGTCGCCAGCGGAACCACCGGAAGAACTACTGGGGTTCCTGAATATCAATTGACGCTGGATGTCTCCTTGAAATTGAGAGAGGAACTTCAAAACCGCGGCTATCAGGTGGTCATGATCCGTGAAACACATGATGTGAATATCAGTAATGCCGAACGTGCCGAGACAGCAAATAATTCCGGCGCCGAAATTTTTCTGAGAATTCACGCAAACGGCAGTGACAGCAGTTCCGTGAACGGTGCACTTACCATGGCACCTTCCTCTTCCAACCCTTATGTCGGTTCCATGGCCGATTCCTGCCAGCGTCTCTCCCAATCTGTTGTAGATGCTTACTGCGCTGCGACCGGATTCAAAAATATGGGAGTGCAAAACTACGATAACATGAGTGGAATTAACTGGTGCCGAATTCCTGTAACGATTGTAGAGATGGGATTTATGACCAACCCTGATGATGATCTTGCCATGCAGGATCAGGAAATGCAAAAACGTATGGCATCAGGAATTGCAGATGGCGTGGACGATTACTTTGGGATTTAAGAAGGAATTTTCAAAAGGCGTATGAAACTATTGCATCTCATACGCCTGATTTTTATTCCTATTTTGTTTTTACATCTTCGTATGATAGCTAAGCTGCTTATCAACATCTCTGCCCGCATACATAACGCGAAGCATTGTCCGGCGAAAGCAGTTCAACGGCAATATATTTTGCAATATCAATTTTTTCTTACAAATTATCTTGCCCTGTTTTAAACATAAAAAAAAGCATGAGGAGTCCTATCTATCGTACCCACGTGAAATCAAACATATAGCATCCGGAATCTCAGAAAAAAGTTCTTTCCGTGTGAGCAGACCTTCTTTTTGGAGACGGCGTAGAAACTGATAATTCAGACCATCCAGCACTTCGGATGTCAGTTTTTTATTTTTAAATTCTTACCTTTTTATATATCTCTGATTTTTACTTTTTGGTACATTTGGAATTGTCATCTGCACCATACCACCTTCAAGTGCCGGATTAAGATAATTTTTTCTCAGGGTATCTTTCGACTTTAAGCCCAACAGCCCCAATATCTCATTAGCAGTATAAGGTGTGTCATATTCCATAACTTCCAAAAGCCTTTTCACATATCTGGATATATTTTCATTCGGACATCCGGGCTGTCTTCGAATTTCATCTAACACAAGATCTATCTGTTCCAGAATAAATTCTATAAAACGGGTACTATTCCCATCAATATGACACTCTGCGATAGCCTCGTAATATCCATCCTGAAATTTTTCTATCTGACTCTCCAGTGGAATATACTCAAAAACCGATTTCCATTTTGATAAAATCACCGTATGCCAAAGTCTTGCCATCCTGCCATTACCATCCGCAAATGGATGAATAAAAACAAATTCATAATGAAATACAGCGGCTAAAATAAGCGGATGAACTATATTTCTGTTACTTTTCATCCAATGAAACAGATCCTGCATTTGACCGGGAACAAATCTGGCAGGAGGCGCCATAAAAATACATTTGTCCCCATTAAACACGCCTTCCTCCCCCTGACGGAAAATTCCTGATTCATCCACAATATACTTCGTCAAAATACCATGAATTCGCTTTAGTTCTGAGATACTGTATGGATCAATAACTGGTATTTCTTCATAAGCAGCATAAGCGTTTTTCACTTCCTGAATTTCCTTTGCTGTTCCCAAAACAGTTTTCCCATCAATCACATCTTTTACTTCATTCAATGACAATGCATTTGCCTCAATGCGCAATGAAGAATGAATCGACCTTATTTTATTATTTCTTCTCAGATGTGGCTTTGATTCTAAGTTACTTCTTTCCGTAATCTGTCCTATTTTTTCTGAGACAGATGATACCAAAGTTAAAATCTTATCTGTAATCTCATATGGCGGAACATAGCTTCCCATAAATCCATACCTCCATCTTACCTGTTTTCTTACATATTATCTTACCCTATTTTGAGCACAAAAGAAAGTATGAATTCTATCCTTTAACGGTATAAATAAGTGGCAATGCATTCATTATAAACAATATTCTCCATAATATGCGTAGGTTCCTGCTGTCTGAAATTCAAGTTATGCATCTCTCTTAATCTCCACAGTATCGCTCTTTATTTTTGTGTGTAAACACATTTTTTAGTAATGATACTCTATTATCAAATGACTATTTATTCAATAATCATTACTATTTGTTGCATATTTTTATGTAATAAGAAATCGTGGTGTTGGGGTCAAAATGACCCTGATATCAAATTATTTTTCCATATTTTCAAAATACCTGTGAACAATCGCAGCGCATTCTGCACGATTTGCCTTGCCCTGCGGATTCAGAAGTTTTCCATCCGCACCCCGGATGATGTCATTGGCAACTGCCCAGGACATCCCTTCCTCTGTAAATCCGCTTACGGAATCACGATCCGGTCAGACAAAAAGATCTCCTTTAACCGTACCCTCCTGTCCACGGTATTTTGCGTAGCGATACATCATAACTGCCAGTTCTTCACGGCTGATACTTCTGGACGGTGCAACCCCCAGACAAGAAACCAACATGACCAGACAAAGCGCAAAACTTAGTATTCTCTTTTTCATTCTCATCCTCCTGTTTTTTCAAAATTTCTTTTTGATACATAAAATTTCACTCCTGACAAGCTTCTTATTCTGTCTGCCCGGATCCGCATTCTGAGTTTTTCACTCTGATTGGAATCCTATCCTGCCACTTCTGTCGTCATAATGATGTCTGTAGAAATACTGTAAATTTTTATACCCCTCCTCTTTTCTTTGATATTTTCCCGGAATCTTTGTCTATATTCCCTTTTTATGATGCAATGTTTTCAGGATTCCAGAAAAATATTCTGTTTATTTTTATTAAATTTTCTATTCTCCTACATTATATACCATCCAATTTGCACAATAAACAGGATCTTTTTTTCATTCTTGTCATTTTTTATTATGCATCTTGTACATCACCAATCTGTCGTGGGACATTTCCTGTGTTTTCTTGTCATTTTTGTTATCTCTTGCCATAAAAATATCCCCCTGGATTCATATTGGTTTCAACATAAATCCAGGAGGATGTATAACAGTTCTTTCATTTACATAAAATTTTCTTCTGCAACGGCCGTACCGCATTTTCCACTGAAATGCGCACCGATCAGTCCATCTGAAATCATACACTGATATCCGGCATCAATTTTTTCATTTTCTCAATATTCCCTTTTGTAGGATAATTAGGATTGAGCTTTTTCTTACTATAAGCGTAAATTGTGCTTCTCGTGAGATCCTCAATCAGCCAGGTGAAAAATCTTTCCCACGAACTAAATTTTCCGCTCTCAATAAAATCTCCAGGTTCCTCCATCATTTTACTTAATCCCTCTGCCTGTATAATACCCGATTGTAAGATTAAATACTCAAAGGACTCCGGCGTCCATACATGGCTTCCTTTGTTCACTTCCAATGCATGCATGTACCACACTTCTCATATCAGCTCCAAAAGCTGCACCATCAACAACTGCAAATATCTGCTTATCTCTGTTAGCAAGAATATATCCTGCCACATTCGATTTACCTCCCGCAGAATAACACAATATCTTCGTCTCCTTGCAAATAGCATCATACATTTCATAGCCGGCATTTGAATCTTCAGTAAGGATAATAGACGGTTTTATTTTTTCTTCCACCACCCTTTCCGGATACACCTGATGCATGGAATTATATACCTGTCTGGTATTTTGATAGTATCCGCTGTTTTTCAGGCAGTAGATTTCATTGACGCTGTACGGCAGCATAGGCAGTCCATCTCTTGTAATAAAAACAAAATAGCAGTCTGAATTCAAAACTGCTTCTGCAAAAACCTTTGAATATAAAAACCGTTCCTGCTCATCCACGAACACAACGGTATTCGACAGCCTCTCCAGTCTCGCTATAACACTTTCAGCATCCCCCGTTAACACAGCACATTCCCAGTCGCATATTACCTCCGTTCCCGGTCATGTTCTGCCGGACAGGTAATCACTCACAATCTGAACCAACGTTGTCTTTCCGGTGGCACTATCACCCTGTATGATTGTAATATTCCTGCGCAAATTCAATTCATAACGGAGCCTCTTGGTAGAAACTACAATTTTTACATTACCCTTCAAAAATTTCCACCTCCTGGAATTCCTTTAGAAAATCCGCATAGTTATGAACGATCTTACCGCTGTTTTTAATACATATGTCAAAAGGCTCCTGAAATTCCATCTCATAACCGAGCCTGACCGTTATGTCCTGCCGCTTTCCTATCTCCAGGATCCATTTTGCACAATTATCCCCACAGGCAGATGCATTTACAATAAGCTTTGGCTCTTTATACATAATAATGAGTGCTTTCACACCACCCGACAACCTTTCCGGAGCAATCACTCCCAATACAGGACTGTCAATAGCATGCGCTGATTCTACAGTTGAACCATCTACATCCCGAACCATTTCCCTGACCAGCTCATCTTCAAACCATTCATCCTCATAATTATATTTAAAATAAGTGTCCGGGCTGAACACATAATTGCTATCTTCGATTTCCTTAGACCCCCGGCTAATAACAATATTCAGCATAACTCTTTCCTTTCTGATAGCCCACCGTTTTGTCTGATTTTCAGTTTCTTTTTTCTTTCCTTTTCCCCTTATTGTAACAAAAAGCCAGATGAATTACACTACCCTTTTTACTTTGCTATAAAAATATCCTTCTGGACTTAATATTTATAGCAATATCAATCCAAAAGGATACATAACGTCTCTTTCGTTTACATGAATTTATTAAAAAGCTTCCGTAACAGCCGTACCGCATTTTCCACAGAAATGCGCACCCGGCTTTAACTGATTTCCGCAGTTCTTACATACAGGAATCTTCTGTTTTTCTATTGTTTCAACTGCCTGCTCCTCCACGATAAGTTTTGTTCCGCAGGCAGAGCAGAATCTGGCCTCGTTATCCATCTCTTTCCCGCAATTCGGGCAAACCTGAACGACTGGTTCCTGCAACGCCGCATCAATATCAGCGATCATATGCTTCATAGAATCAATTTTTTCTTCAAACTGATCAATCTTCTCGAAATAAAATTTCAGAACCTCCGGCAATGATTCAGACTGATCTTTCACAACATTGTAATATTCCTGTCCCAACTCAGCCAGGCTTTCTCTCTCTTCCTTCAGTAATTCGATCATCTGTATTTCTATCTGCTCTTTTTCTCTCAACAATCTTTCTGATTCCTGCCTCGTCATACAAATCCTCTCCCTTACCTACTATATAATTACTACACCAACAAAGGAATCTGTTTTCTCTCTTCAGTATACTCATTTCCTTTATTTTCTGTACACATCTATTATACATAACATAAAATATAATATCAATTTATTTTCCAGGATTCTTTAAACTCATCCGGCTCTGTCTGGCTTAACCACTTTTTTATACAAGATAAAGCAGCATAATGACAACCAGTATAATCAAAACAATGCTGCATACCGTTAAAAACGTCAACCATATTTCCAGACGAATCTTATTTTCCTTCCTGCCCTTGTTGGCTTTAATCTTGTTTCGCTTATCAAAATCAGCCAGCAAATTTCTGATCCATGCATCTGCAATTTGGGACATTCCTAATGCAGTCGGATGTACTCCATCCATAGAGTCATAGGAAACATCTATTTTTTGCAAATCCACTACTTTACAGTCGTACTGCCAGGCACAGCTACGTATTGCATTATTATATGTATCTAACGGGATTCCATAAATACTAAAAGGAAACATATTTTTGCCATCTGTGCTGGAAATTGGCAGCGTTGCGCAATAAATTTCTGCATCTGGATAAATCTGACGCAATTTCCATAACATCATTTCATAGGATGGTTTAAAATAAAAATAGTAGTTTCTTTCCCTGTATTCTTGATCCGTTACAGGTTCTACCGGAACACCGGATCCATAGTCGTTAATTCCCATAAATATAAAAATTACATCCGGAGTAATCTGACCACTATTTAAATCCGAGGTTCTCAAATCTCCATTTCCTGCATACCTGCTCCCACCGGATACTTTACTTCCGGAACAGGAATTGTTTATCAATAATTTGCCGCCAAGTTGATGCAGTACCTGCATCCACCAGGTACTTTCTACTGTATAAATCCCCGCCTTCAGACAGTATTCTCCCTCATAATAAATCTTACAATATTCTGGGTTACTGCCCCAGAATGTACTGATAGAATCACCAAGAATCGATACCTTCTTTCCATATAGCGGATTCTTTTGCCATGGACTTAGTATAGACTTAAAAATATCCAGATTTCTCTTTCCCTGTAAATGTTCTGCATTAACAGCAAAAACTACTTCACGAAAGGTATTTTTAAAGCCGCCATCCACAAGCTGTTGATAAAAGGCCCGCGCAACAAGTTCAGGAGGATTCAAAAGTACTCCGCACCCAAAATCTCCGAGCACCAACGCATGTGCGCCATGAGCTTCCGCAACAGCCATGATATTTTGATCCTGCTATTCAATACCTTCTCCAATTTTCCATAATCCGGTACGGTGATTCCATTTAAGTTTGGCGCCGGACAGGTAATCACATCCACCTGAAACCACTCATCCGTGTATTCCGGGTATTTGGTTTCTGTCTTAAATACTGTAACATTTTCCGAATAAATAATTCTGTCACTGTAAAAATAATCCATCTGATTATTATAATGATAGAAATCCTCAAAAATTTCCGGCTTCGTAAGACATGGATACAGATTGCTGCAACGACACAGACTTTCCTCCTGTGCATCAGCACCATACACTACTCCACCTCCGGGATTCACTTCATTAGCAAAATTCAAGACTGCGACCCTTTGATACAATTTTACTAATCTGCGTGCCGCTGCAAATGGCATTTCATCCATCACAGAAATTATAGTCGGATAATTTCTCATAACTCTGCTGGTCTCAAAATTTTCCGGAAAAACTCTGGTGCACATTACTGCCGATGCGGTGAGATGAAAAATCTGTTCATTTTCCCACAGCAATTTCTGTGTATCCTGAAAGATCGTCACAAGACGGTTTTCCATATTTTTTTCTCCTAAACCATGCTTTTACAATCTGTAATAATCATAATAGCAAATGCACCCCGGATGCCTTTCCTTATATTCGAATACCTGTTCATATGTAACACCATCAGAGCATGGATTAAAGAAATCCAGATCCAGATCATAAACCGGGCTGATATCTGTCACACCGGATTCATGAAACTGTAGATAACGCAGCTTCTTAAGCCCTGCTAATGGTGATAAATCTGTAAACGGATTGTCATCCAAACACAATTCCACCAGATTTTCACACCCTGCCAATGGACTAATATCCGCAATTCCACAATCAATCAGATACAGAGTTTCCAGTTTCTTACAGTTCTCCAATTCACTGATATCCGGCAGGAAAATTCCATAAATCTGAATAGTGGTTACATCATAACTATAAGTTTCTCCTCTCAGTATAAATGTTCCGGTTTCTTCTTCCTCCTCTTCATCTTCCTCTGTTTCCTCCACCCAATCCTCTTTGATCGGATTCAATGGAGACACTTCCAAATAGGTATCCTTTTTGTAAATAAATCCGATATGTATGATTAATCAAATCTCCCGTATTCATATACTTCCTCAGTTCTAAGAGATACCCTCTGCTCCATTTATTCCTTTAGCCAAAGCCACATCCTGCATACGATGTGTTTCTTCCAAATTTCTGAAAAAATCTATAGAGTTATCCATCAACTGACCAATTGTATCCTGAACATGCAAAAACATCTCCGCTGCTTCTCTGGCCGCCAAAGCGGTCTGCCCGCTTCCCTGAATTGCAGGCACTGATCCGGTTGTATTTTGTAATTGTTCTCTTAACTTTTCCAATATTGCAGTACCGTCTAAGATATGATTCAGACCATATAGAATTTCTTTGCTCACGTTTATCACTCCTCAATTATGTCATGTAATTTTTCAGTAAACAGGTTGTAAGTTTCGGGCGTGCTGTCTCCCGCTGCACCACTTCCCGAATAATCGAATACTCTTCCATCTTCCATTTCAAGAAAAAGCCTCCAGTGGAACCAGCCTGTTGTTCCCTCACTGCTTCCTTCATACCGCCTTTTCCAATTCTGTATACCTGAATCTTTTAATATTTTCTCCAACTGTAACAGTTCATCCCGAGACAACTCTTTCTGCTTTGTTGGCTTTGCGTGATTCTCAAGTAAATCTATCACTTTACCGAAATATGCAAGCTTACTCTTCCTGTCAAAAATCAATGTTTCCTGATAAGTTCCTTCATTCATATAAAAAGCAATCACCTGAATCTGAGGGATCTCTTCCTCTGTGAGTGTTCCTTCTTCAGACTCTGTCTCCGTCAGATAATGATAGCTTACCTCATCCTCCAGATTCTCCTCCTGCATTTCCTGCCTGTAATCTTCAAGAATCACGGGAATCTTTACTTTCTTTATTGTACTTTCCGTAAGTCCATACTTTTCTATAAAAGCATCTGCATCAATTCCTTCCAGTTCTTCCTCTGTAATCCGGCATTGCTCCATAAGAAATTCTTTTGATATCAACTGTTCTTCCATACTTTTATCCTCCAATCTCTCTTCTGAACTGTTTCCTGTCGTATTCTGTGTTTGCTGACAGCCAACAATACCAAGCATAAAAACCAGCCCTACCAATACAGAATATTTTTTAATCATCCAATTCCTCCAATTTCATACTCCTTAATACCTACCTCTGATGCCTTTATCATTATAACACTTATTCAATATCTGACCTTATCTTTTCTGCAATCGAATCCAATACTTTCGATGCTTCCGGAAAATGTTCTCTTAATGATTCCAAAGCCTCTTCATTACCAGTCATGCAATAAGAAAAATATTCCGCCCACAATTCACGGCTCTGTGCATACGTCTGCTTGCCGGACTTGTCATACCAGTATGTATAATCTTCAATCGTCTCACCCTTCGCAGCATTTGGTCGGTGACCATAACCATTTTTTCCGATTTCAAGATTTGTTACCCCGCCATACACATCACAGGCTGCTTCATTTCGTTCTCCGGCTAAATCTGAGTCATAGTGTCTGACTACCGAATTCCGGACCGTTAATTCATAAACAGATAACTTACCTGTATCATTTTTTCCGAAACGGAACGTATCCAAAATACGCTGCACACTCTCTTCATCCTCTACTCTTTCACGAATCTGATGTTCAATATCGTTATAAACATCAAAATAAATTGCTTCCTGAAGTGTTACTTTTCTTCCCATTTCCGGATTGTAGACTTGATAAGATTCTGTGATGGGTCCTTTCATACTCTCTTGCTTATAATCTGTCGCGTGGCCGCTTTCATGGAAAAAAGTAGTGTATGCTCCTCTCGGATCACGGCTGAAACCGCTCTGATTATTTTGAAAATATATTTTTCCATCATCCGGACGATAAAAAGCACCTTTCACATCTTCACTTCCGATGGAACCAATCTTATACCTTTCAACATTGTCAAGGTAAATTGTCCTATAGGGTTCCTCCGCCGTATATGCAATAAATTTAATATTACGGATATCCTCTTCTGTCAGCGTATTAGGTTTTCCGGATTTAAGAATTTTGTTTAATTCTTCTTTCCACTTAGGATGTGTATCCTCATAGCATTGAATAATTTTATTTTTATCAATATCGGTAATGTCACCTACTTTCTTCCTTCTTCCCTGCTTATCATATAATAAATCATACACTTCCTCCGAGTAATCAGCATTCACTTTTATTTTTACCAAGTCTGCCTTAAACTTTGCCGCAAGCGTTAAAAGACAGGAAACTTGCCCGCTGTCAAATTTGCCGTTTGAAGGATTCACAATGTCGCTCATGCGCACAAGAAAATGATCATACTCCTGAATCCTGTTCTTCACATCCGCAATTCTTTTACCTCCATACTGTCTGTCTGCTTCCTTTACATCATTAAAAATTCGTTCAATCTGCCCGATACTTGTATTATTTTTATCTAATATGGCTTTTGTATAAGCCTCTGCTCCGCTTATACTTCCATACAAATCCAGTAATCCAATCCAGTCAGAAAAGTCCAACAGTCTGTCCCCTAACCAATCCGTAAAGTCACACCACTTTTCGTTTTCATTCTGGCGAATCATCTGAATCAGTTTCTGCTTATACGCTTCTGAGAAATCTCTCTTCATATTGCCCTGTCCTTTCGTATCAATCCTGCTTAAAACAGATACTGATCTTTTGTATCTATTACAGCAATATAATTTTTCATCATCGTATTCATACTTGTCCCCAGATCTGACGCACATTCCTTAATTTGTGAGGCAAGGCTGATATATGCATCCAACGCATCTGCTGTGTCTCCCGAACAAATTCCCCTTTCTTTAAGAATCCTCAACGCAGCTATATATCGGTTCAAAATACTCTCATACTTTTTCCCCTGCTCTTCAAAAAACCTTCCAATTTCTTCAAAATATTCATCAACGACAACTACCTCATCACTGTTCATTCCTTTGCTCCTCCTGACATCGGATAATCTCCAGATTGTAATTCCTGATCTCCCGCTCACAACTGTAAATCTGGTTTTTCAACCTTTGAATCTGGTGCTCATATTCCTCTGTTTGACGCCATATCTTTCTCTGAGCTTCCGAAAAACCATCCACGGTCTGATAAAACCGCCCTCCATTTAACATAGACTGCATCCCATCATAATACGCCCTGACGATTTGCAAGGGATTGCTCATCACACCTGCACCTCGCAAACTATCCTTACTTGCCTGATTTCTTGAAATAAATTCCCGGCTGATTTCCTGATATCGCTTATTCAAGACTTCCAACTCATAGATCTTATCCTGCAGACTCCGAATCTGCCGCTCATATTCCGAAATTTTACTACGACAATGATAAATCCCACAATTTGCAGCTTCTATACTCATCACACTTCCTCCGTCTTCATTGCTTTAATACGGTTTTCACTTTTGTAAGACTATTTCCCACAATTCGATATGCTTCTCCTGCCTCCAGAGGTTTTACATACTCTTTCATATATGCTAACGGCACATCATAAAGTTTCTGTTCTCCCAGATTTTCAAAGATCACCAGATTTTTATTATCTCTCAACAACTTCAGCACTTCCGGAGACCCAAAACCAATATTGACATTTTCAATATCCGTAATCATTATACATACCTTTAAAGCTTTATATTTTGTAGTCACTCTCTTATAGGCATCCAAAACTGCCTGATCTGTACTGATTACAGTCATAGTATCCATATTCTGAAGCACCAAGACAAGCAATGCTTCCTTTTCAAGCGCCGCTTCCTTTCCCTCTGCCATCAGATGATACCTTTTTTCCAATTCCTGATCCATATTTAGAATAATCTGTTTCACTTCCTGTGCCTCCATAGAATAGGTTTGAACGCAAGGATATTCGCGAAATGATATAAACTTCTTGTCAATACGATCCAGAATATGAATTTTCACCGGCTCCTGCACTGCATTCCTGATCAGGGTATTTAAAATATAATTTGCAAAATTTGTCTTGCCTCCATGAGGACGTCCTGATATACCAAGAACACCTTGTTTCTCCATCTGCAGCATCTCAAGTTCTGTATTGGAAAAGTTGATTCCAAGCGGAACCTCATACGGCATACGCGCAAGGCCGGTAAAGTGATTTCTGATATAAGTATCGGTTAAAATCTTTGGTATTTCCGGTATCCTCTTCGCCACGGCACCAACATTCCTCCGGTTTACTTCCTGTATCAGTTTTTGTATCGCTGCTGTCCGCTCCACTTCCTTTTCCGCCGAAAATGCCTGATAAATCTGCAAATCAAAAATGTTCTTATCAATCTCTGTAATCCCGCGCCCCGGAATATTCTTCGGCTTTACTCTGCAATGATCAAATAAATATCCATATTCCGCAGAATCATTACAATACAAAGAAAACCTCTTTGAAAAATTAGAAAAATACTTATATCCGATTCCCGCCGTCTGAAGATTTGCTGCCACTACACTAATACCTACGCTGAGTCCTTCACGACAAATATTTAATAAAGCATCTTCGTATTGAGGATAAAGCTCCTTCAATGCTGTCATATGATCAATCATAAGTACAATCTGGGGCATCTGATCGAACCCACCTTCCCGATAAGCGCTAAATGAACTGATACCAAGTTTCAACAGGATCTCTTTTCTCTCCTTAATTTCAGACATTGCCATTTTCATGAATGTTTTAAGTTTTTCATCATCCGACGGGGTAATGACTCCTCCCACATGAGCCAGCGTCTCAAAATTTTTCAATATCATAGATGCAAAATCAATGATATATATATGAACTTCCGATGACTTATAATTGAGCGCTATTGCCTTAATCATCACCTGCAGCATATTGGTCTTTCCATATTGAGAAGAACCGAGGATAAATATATTGTCCTGTGTGAAATCCACATACAACTCTTCCTGCAGCTGATGATTCGGATCGTCATAAATGCCGACCGGAACGACAATATCTGTCTTTTTCTCTATCAACGATTCCGTATATGGAATTATTTCTGCCAGAGGCGGCAGGCATATATTCGGCAGCCTTTCAATATGATTTTTTTCGCAGTATTGATGAATATATTTCACGATGGCCTCTAACTGTGTTTCTCCGTCCTCGTTCTCTCGATTTTTCTGCTCAAAGATCACCTGCCGCTGCCCGGACAGACTGATTTTCGATATTTTATATGATTTTTCGTTTCCCGCATTATCACGGCTGGAAGATGCGCCGCTGTATGCCGACTGGAAAAGCTGAAAAATCTCATTATTCCCTACCTGCAGATAGGCGCGTCCAGGTTCTTTAATTTCTGCTGCAAGAGGTGATTTCAGCACTTCCGTACTGTCCTCCTTATTCTGCACCTTCAGACACAACTTAAACTTTGAGTTGCTCCAGATCTGATTATCCACTACACCGGAAGGCTTCTGCGTTGCCAGAATCAGATGGACTCCAAGACTTCGTCCGATACGGGCAGTACTGATCAACTCTTTCATAAATTCCGGCTGATCACTTTTTAATTCCGCAAACTCATCTACAATCAGAATCAGGTGCGGAAGCGGTTTTTCCGCCTCTTTGGATTTAAATTTCCGTATATAAGCATCAATATGGTTTACACCATATTTTGCAAATATTTCCTGCCTTTTTTGTAATTCTGCACGGATAGAGAGCAGTGACCGTTCAATCTCACGCCCATCAATATTCGTAATTGCTCCATTTAGATGAGGCAGATCACGGAATTGATTTACCATACCGCCTCCTTTAAAGTCGATAATTACAAAACCGACTTCATAAGGATGAAAAAGAGTTGCCATAGATAAAATATAAGACTGAAGGATTTCGCTCTTGCCGGATCCTGTTGTACCTGCTACCAATCCATGGGGACCATGATATTTCTCATGCAAATCCAGATATACCACTTCATTTCCGCTCTTTACTCCAAGGGGCGCCGCCATGCTATCGTAGATTTTCGACTTGGCCCAACGTTTTCGAAGATCAATATCATTAACATTCATAATATGTAACAACTCATACAAAGAAATATTCTTCGTCAAAGAACCTTCCAGGCTGACTTCATCCACATAAACACAGGCAAGCTTCTTTGCACAGGCTTCTGCTGCTTCTCCGGGAATATGCTGATATGTGAACATCTGCTGCTTCTCACCGTCTGCACTTTTTACCAGCCAACCCTGCCATGCCCCTTCCTCCAGAAAAATCACCTCTTCACATCCATAATGCAGCAATTCCCTGTGCTCTTCAAAAAAGACAAAGGTAAATCCATATTCTTTGGCTCTCCCAATATATTTTACTGCAGGATGCAGCACCAGCTCCTGGGAACGGTACACGAAGATTACATAATGAGCCAGTTCCTGACGTTGTTCTTTACTCATTCCCTCACGTCTTGATAACTCGCTGTAAAGCAACTCTAATACGAATTTACTGCTTTCTTCATCGTACATAAAACAACGGGAATCTGTTCTCTCATCGTAAGCATGCCTGAACCAGCGCATCCACTGAAACTGCGGCGCATCACTCTCTGCAAAGATAAAATAGAGCTTCACCTCGGAATAAAATTGTCTTGCCGTCAGATCCAGCACCATATTCTTGAGAATCTGATACAGTTTACTTCTGACCCCCACAACACCGACTGCAGAATTTCTTTTCAGATTGACCGTTACCGGCGCCTGTTCCATATATTCATATTTATCATGTAAATACTGCGGATAGTCCAATAATTCATCTTCCGTATCTTTATATTCCTGTGGTTTATATTTCACCTGACATATGGATTTTACCTTTCCGCTGCCAAGATACACTTCCAGAAAATCCTCATCCTGCATCGACCGTTCAAATAAACGGCTTCCAAAATCATTCACCAACGACACATCTTCTTCTGTAGAAAGATAGTTCATCCTGAGAATTGATTCTTCCTTTTCTCTCAAATTCTGTATCTTCCTCTCCTGCACTTCCAGATATGCCTGGTATTTTTCCTCTCTTTCTTTTTTCTTCTCTTTGTATTCCTTTTTATCATGAAAATAAGTCCAGACAGACATTCCCGCACCAACAGCCATAGTTCCCGCACTGTATAGTACAAACATACCGCCTCCACCCATAATTCCTCTGAGTGCAACCATAAGAACCAGACTTGACAATGCTGGAATCAATGTTACGATCAGATTTTTCTTTGGTTCCGCTGTCTGACTTTTGGGCGCCAGCACCTCTATCGTATCTTTCGGCAAACTATATTTTTGTCTCGCATTTCTGATAAATCTGGGATACTTCAGTGCATTAGAATTTTGATTTATTTTATACATCCGAAAAGCAGTCTGAATATACTGTTGTTCTGTGACGTACAGACATCCTTCTGAAAGATAAAACTGGTGTCCGATAATTGCAAAAAAATCCCCCTCCCTGATATCAAAGGAAGTCTGATTCACTTTAAAACCATTGACATATACCCCATAGCGGCTGTTAGATGCCTCCATATGATAATTCCCTGCATAACAGTCCAGACAGATAAAATCTTCCCCGATCATCGAATCCAACAAACGAATCTGACACTGGGAACTTCCTCCGATCATAACCCTGTCCTGTCCCGACCGATCGATACAATACTCAAAAGGAGTGGGATTCCTGTCATAATCAATCAGAAACTCAACATGAAAAAGTTCACTGTCCGTACTGTCGTAATTAATCAGTATACTATCCCCATGCTTTAATACGACCAGATACTGTTTCAACATAGATCCTATTTTAAAGTAAATATTGGGACGACAGCTTAATGTCCATGCTTCCTTCTTCTCAACGGACAGTTCAAAATCATCAAAAAAATATTCACGATTAAACCTTACTTCACAAACAGGCGTAGTTCCAATAAGTATTCCATCTTTCATATCTTCCGATAATTCAATTTCTCTGTAAATATTGTTTCCAAATATGATAAGCTTATAATCCATATCCCTCTCCTATCCCAATCTGCCCCTTACATTAACGGTCATACCAAATATCTGTTCCATGATGCAGTCCATATTCCGAGAGTTTTTTATTTCCCCGAAGCAGAGCAATCGGATTTGTCGATTTCAAATAACATTGGGATATATCCTTTGTATCAATCCCCAGGTTTAATCCCTGATTTAATGCATGAACAAACTCATTTGCTGTCAAATCAGACGGTACTTCAAGATCACAGTCCTGTTTCTTCTCAACATCATGAAAAATTAAGATTATTTTCTCTTCCATATCCCCTCCATTCTATTCCATCACATATGCCGTTGTCTGAAAATATCCCTGTCTTCGTATTTGCTCCAGGGTCAGTGAGAATTCTGTTTCATCCACATATTCTGTAATTGTATACATTCCCAATGAAACCTGATTACTCAGATAATTCTCTTCCTCTTTTTTATAGCGGTTGCAGACAAACACCCACTGATCTTCCTGCCAGTTCATATTATTCAGAAAACGTTCCAGCTTATAGGCTGAATCTTCCGTCTGCATACAAATTACTACTATTTTATCTGACTGCTCAATCAACTGTAATTTTTCCTTGGTCAGCTCCCTGGAAATCTCAAGTACAATGACATCATATCGCTTCTGTGCCTTAAGCTGCTCCAGAAGAAAAAGATAAGAATTATCTGAGATCTGATAGGATAAGGAAGATTTCTCAAAAGGCTTCAGATAATCAAATCCATCATTTCCTGTCTCCATACCAAAATACTGGATCAAATTGGGCTCCTTCATAGCCAGTGCATATCCAAAAGATGCAGCCGCACATGTTTTATCTTCCAGATAGATATTGAAATCCTGAAAAGATTCCATATTCAGATATAACACACTTTTTCCCATATTCTCCAATACACTGGCAATTCCCAACGCAGATATTGTTTTCCCGCTTCCTCCTGACACCGAATATACCGTGTAAACTTTTGTACGTTCTACCGGTATATGCTCTTCCAGACTACGGATTTCCTTCGTAATTTCCATATAAATTTCCCTGATACTGGAATATTTATACAGGCACTTATAGGAATGCTCCTCTCCTGCACTTCCTTCCTCTTCTGACAACAGGAGAATGTGACTGCAATTCTGTTTTTGAATTTTCTGATTAAAAAGCAGTTCATTGATAACTAATAAAAAGATATTACGCGGCTTGCCAAAAAACTCATGAAAATATTTTAATTGCGTAATAATCTCTATATCCGCTTTCTCTTCCCATTCTTCTAAAAGCTTGTATTCTAACGCAGATAAATATTCTTCATCTGTATCAACTACCACAATTAATTTTTTCTCCAATATTTTTCCTCCGCCGATAAATCCCTGAATTCTATTCCAAATTCTATCTCCGCAAGGCGAATCTGATCGCCTGGCTTTATTCTTACTCTCTTCCCTCTTTCCACAATCTCCCCGTTTACATAGGTGTGATTTGCACTTTCCAAATCTTCGATGTAATACTCTTGTTTTAATTTTATAATTTTACAATGCTTTCTGCTGATTGTCGGCGAAAGATCCAATAGACCGTCCACAATCTTAGGATTTTTTCCAAGTATGTATTCATCCTTATTAATCAGCAATTCTACTTTTTTTATAGGACTTCTGGAAACAAAATACAAATTCTTCTCTGATTCCGGCTTATCTTCCATCCATGCATTCTCATCTCCATCCGATAAATGCTGTGAATAACTCAATATATTTTTATGAATTGCAGTTTCCTTTACTATTTTATATAAATCTTTCAAAGAAGAACGATTCACCAAAATTTCCTGTCTGAAAGCTGATAATGGACCGCTTTCCGGATTTTTGGATATCTCCATCAATGAAATGAGTGATTTTCGTAATTCAGTTTCCCATTGACAGGAATGATTCAAATCAGGTTCCACCGTAAGCGGCAGCGCAATTAAATACACCTTCGCCTGATCCACATCTATAAAAATATGTGACAAGTCCACATCTACGGTTTCCATCTGTAAAAACCCGTTGTCCTGGATTCCCATCAAAACCTTCAAAATTTTTATCATCCATAGAATAACTTCCTTCGGCTCCCATTTTACAGCAGCAACCGACAACGGCACATATCCGGAAATAGAATATAATAATTTGATATGTCCGTTAAACATTACTTTGGAACACGGAATCAGCCCTTTACTTTTTTGCTTTTTTAAAACCCTGTATCCTGTTATAAAAAATCGGAAATTATCTTCCAGAATATAGGATATATATTGATTATCATACCGAACTCTTGTCATAGGGCATAACCTCCGTATAGTTTCATAAAAGACTGCTGCCAGGTTGCAGCAGCCTTTTATCTTACAATCAAATAAACCTCCTGATCAGGCGGCACAGACCACGCGCTGTTTAAGCACGAAATTGAGCCGCAATTGCCTGATCTGTCTCTTCAACCGTCTGTGCGGTCTTATTCAAAGCTTCTGAAATCTCCATAATCAATTCCTGTGCTTTTACAAACCCCGGTTTCAATTCTTCATACTTTTCAGCATAAGAACGGCTTGCCGCACCTTCCCACTCTGACTGAAGCTGGGACAACAGAGAATCCATCCTGGAAATAACCTCTCCCACCATTTCGGACTGCGTTGCATACTCACTTGCTCTGCTGCGCATCATATCCGGTGTCATACGAATTTGATCTGACATATCTGTTTCCTCCTTAAAATATTTTATTTTTACCGGCGGACATAAAATTTGTCCGCCAGTAAACTACATCATTATCTGGAAGCCTCTTCCTCTTTCTTTCTGAAAAGAAATATCTATAAACTCTTCCATTCAACATAAAGTGCAAAAAAATGTAAATAGCATCAAAAACATACTGATCACTATGATAATATCCTACGGATGATCAAACAGAAGAGGAACCGAAAACAATCTACACACATTAAAATTGAGTCTTTGAAGCTCCAATTATTACACATAGACTAATTTAATTTGGAATTTGCTTTTTTAAATTCGGTTTCATGGATGCAAGTATTCATATCACAATACTATTATTGGGTAAAATTTGAATGGTACAGAATTACTATGCTATAGAATTAAGATGTACTCTTATGAATTTGATTATAGTACTATTATAGGGATATAAAGTTTTTTTGTCAACCATTAACCTTATAAAATATTAAAAGCTTAGAGACTTCTTTCAAAACTTTTGAGAAATATATCGTTGGCATAATGATGCCATTTTCCGCAAAATATCCAATTACCGTAAACAACTTAACATCCCGATCTCGCCTCTGGTTAGAGAATATCTGCCAGTTTAAGGTTCCCTGTGAGTCGTGGATGGGCATTATTCATCGCTTATCTTACTTCACATCATTTTTCCGGATTCCTAATGATCAAAACAAAAGACACCAACTATTATATGGTTGATGCCCTTTGGGTTAATCACTATTATTTTTTCACAATTGCGGAATTTGCATTTTTACTCTAATACTTTATTCAGGATAGCCTTCAAGATAAACTGAGGTTGTTTAACCTTCGGGACAAGCACTGCCTGGTCATAACGTTGAGTTCAATTTCTGCTATATTCAGCCAACTTCACACACTACTTTTTTGTTAACCAACAAATCTGTCAATATTACTTTTTTCTATTTTACGATATGCAGAAATAATTCTGTTCCCTGCTTCTCTATATAGCCCTAACTCCTCCGTGATCTGTCTGACTTTTCCTTCCAGATAAAAGATTGTAAGACGCAATGGCAAAGAAGTAACCTTCAGATAAATTGTATTTTTCCGTATTTCACTTAACCGATACTCAAACCCATTCATTTTCCTTTGCATCAAATGAACCTGGTCCATCACCTGCTGCGCAATCTGAACATCTATAGAAAATTGCGCATGTACAAATCCCTGATTCGATACCGCCCAGATATTAGAACATACTTCTGTCACATATTCAGGAATACTTTTTATCATACTGGCTGAAATCCCTTCCGCATTTAGCATATCTGAAACAACTGTAAGCGGTACAAAAAACAAACTCGGCGCAGCATCCATTGCTGATGAAATAGCTTTCACGATACTGGCTGCTGTATCTGTCTTTCCATCTATAAATTCTCCTTTTTCATCAACGTTTACAAACCCCATATCATGCCTGAAGAAACTGAAACTGGCATCTCCGTATTCCTGAACCCGTACCGATTGATTCCGCACCCCCGATGGCTGATGAAAAATTGCCCCTACCAGACTCCACTGGTAATGAACCATCACTTTTGATACTGAATTTATCCGTCCGGCATATTTCTGAAGATACTCATTCGAAAAACCTGGTCCATCTAAACTGACACTTTGTATGATTTTACTTCTTATAGCAGCCGGTGCCATAATTGTTGCATGAAATGCCAAATTCCCTCCCAGGGAATGCCCCGTAAGCGCATACTCTTTATAATCTGTGGTATATGCAACATTCTTCATAAATTGCTGCGCTTCCAACTGCTGCTGGGTCAATGTAGAATTTGTCAAACCGATATCTGCTTTTATCCAGTCATTAATCAGATTTCCTGAATCGGAAGCATCCTCACTTCCCCGAAATCCCACAATTGCCTGATCTTCTCCCGTCTCAATCAGGCATCCGTAAAATCCCGTCTCCGCATTGGTATCCCTTACTTTTCGAATTATCCAGTCCCCATACTTTGAATCCGGTTCCAGAATCTCCTTATAAATATTCAATGCTTCTTCCGCTCTGGCCCGCTGCATATCTGAGTCCGCATCTGCAAGGGTTTGTTCCAATTCTTCCTGGATATGCGGACTCATCCGAAGGACTTCCCGCAAGGATAGTTGGTAATTATAGGCAGCCAGAAGATCCTGGTCGATATCATAATAAGCAATCCTTGATGCTACCATCATATCTTTGGCTGAATATTCCATAAATTACCTCCTTCTTCATACAGTGTCCTGAATTCAGACTTTGACATAGCTAACTTTCCTTTCCCAAATGGTATTCTCAGTGATCGGTATCCTTCTTTCATCAGATAATAGCTGCCGTCCACATTTGCATGTTCCCGAAGATATACCACTACTCCGGAAAATATCTGCAACGGAATAATGCTGAACACAATTACCCCTGAAACATTCAACAAACTTCCTGCCATTTCCATAAGCCGCCCATAGAACTTCTCTACGTCGATTTCAAATCCATTCTCCCACAAAACATCCAGATAAATCATAAGAGGATTCTTTGGATTTAAAGAAATAAAATGTTCCAATGTCATCTTTGTTTCGTTGGATTTACTCCATTTTATTCCCCATCCTGCCTTTATTGAAAAAACTTCAAAATCCTCCATTAAAATTTCTGATAAAATCTCCTCCGCTCTCTGCCCCATCCCGCGGCTGATATACTGATCTGTAATCAGATCACCATCCTTTTCAATTCTGGCCAAAAATCTCAGATCCGGTCTTTCAGACGATGCAGCTTCTATCTGATAAAATTTTTCTAACTTATCTAATCTGTCGATCCTATAAATTTCAAACGTCTTCCCATACTTATCTGACAACACTTTTTTTGCCTGACTGCAATACCTCTTTTTTAAAATTTCTTTTTCTTCGAGACCCTTCCTCAAATCTATAGCTTCCTGTTTCATATCCTTATTCGTTCCTCCCTGAAAGATAGATTTGATAATCACATTTCCCAATTTGAAGGATTGCTCCATTTTTTAAAAGCCTTGGTTCTGTTACTTGTTTTCCATCCAGATAAGTCCCATTCTTCGACCCAAGATCCTCCACAAAATATCTGCCTGAATGATAAGTTACCTTGCAATGTCTCCTGGATACCTGTCTGTCATGGATTTCCAAAAATATTTCTCCATATTGTCTTTTTTCTATATTTCTCCCGATTATTACTGAATTTTGAAAGATAATTTCATAACTGACTTTTTTGTAAGAGGATATCAGTTGAAGAAGATGATCTCCGGCAATATATCCTCTTTCCCCATACTTTCCCTTTACAACTGTTGGATAATCATCCTTCCCTGTGATTCCCATCACATCTTCATAAGTACTTTTTATAACCTTATCCTCAATACGAATCCCATGTCTTACATAAAATCCGTCCCTTTTGACACACTCTTTTTCTATTTCTTTTTGTTCTTTTTTTCGTGTCAACAATACAAGCATCAGTATTCCGCAGGATAAAAAGCCCACACCTAAAATCACTGTAACAATTATATCTGACATTATTTATCACCATAAGTTCTTTTTCCTGCAATTTCAACTGCATGGTCTTCCGCCTGTCTCAGCGCCTTCGACACCATCTCCAATGCATTCGCAGTATTTCTAACCTTTTTTGCCGTCTGATTCATATGTTGCTGCAGCAAAATACCTTTTGCCAGATACGCATCTGCATTTTCTCCGCTCCAGGCTGACTGAAGCTGATTCAAAACTTCTGCCATATCTCTTTCTGCCAACTGGTTCAACTCAGCAGCAATAGAATCTAATTCCAGTTGCTGCTGATATGCTTTTTGAAAATCAAACTGAATGAAACCCATAGTTACCCCTTCCTGCTATCTTTCTTAAACCAAAATATCCGACGTCAGTTCTTCCACTGTATTGACCGCATTCTGTTCTGCCTCCTGATAAATACCGGCTATCTTCCGGAGATCATCAATCTGCTCTTTAAATCTGTCCAGTATTTCGCAGATATCATTCTGCTTTTCCTGATAAGATATCTGAAATCCTTCTGCTGCTTCCCCTTTCCAGTAAATACCCATCCCTTTAACATATTGTTCCATTTCTGAAAATTCATTTCTGATACCTGCAATCCTTTGTTCTGCCGTATCAGCCTTTTCCCTCAGTACCTCCAAAGGTACTTTTATTTCACTGTCTGATGTAGGAATATGATCTGCCATCAACTCCGCCTCCTATATACGAATCGTACGAATAATATCCGAAACCATATTTTCGCATCTGTTATATTCACTCTCAACTTCCTCCAATCTGGTAAGATAACCGAACATCATCTCCTGAACTTCATTCATCCGCTCACAATCCTGCATAAACTGAAGGCTATATGCACTGCTTGCTGCCCCTGTCCACATACAATTCAATTCCTTCATATCCTCCACTATAACTTTCATCTGTTCTATTACATTTTTTAAACGTTCTGTCATGGAATTGATGTCTTTTTCAAGGGCCTGCGTTGTTATTTCAATATACTCCATACCTTCTTACCTCATCACTCAAATTGAAGTTCAAATCCCAGATCTTCGTTTCTTAACCATTCCACATCCTGATAACCAATCTGCAGAGGTTCTTTTATTCTCAATTCTTCCTCACTGCTTTGAATCAATCGCTGTTCTGTCCTCTCATATTGCTCCGCAATCTGTTCAAGTGCGCCTATGTATTGTGATAATTTCACACTTTCATCTTCCAGATACTCTGCTGTGTACACAATACTTTTCCTGATTTCTTCTACCTGTGTCAACGACTGCAGATTTCTGTAAACAACCTGCAGCCGTTCTGCCTCTTCATCGATACGGCCATGATATTCTTTTAACTTCTCAATAGTCCACTTTACCGCATCCAGCCGAATCCCAAACACCTGAAACCTCCTGATTACTCTATAGCATCGGATAAAAGACTTCCTATTTCATCCATGTTCGATGTCTCTGCATTCCGGAACTGATTTGCCATCTCTTCCAAATCTGCCGCATGTTCCTGTATCATACGAATCATCCGCTGAATATCATCATCCAGTGTATGAAATTTTGCACTGTATGCACTTTGTGCTTCACCCTCCCATACAGAACTCATTCCCTCTACAATTTCCACCATCCCCATCGTATAAAGACTGATGTTTCCTGCCTCAACTGAAAAATCACCTGATGCCGCAATTAATTCTTCCGGAGTAACTTTCATAATACCTTCCATACTCTCAATCTCCTCTCTTTCTATCCACTTAATGATATGTTCTTGTTGCTGCAATCTCTACATTTGCCGCCTCCGCCTGCTCATAGCGGGCTGCAATATTTTCCAGACTGATAATATAATTTTCGATTGCACGATACATATTGTCAATCTGCGTCCTGTCTGAGAGAAACGCATTGTGAAATGCTTCATTGGATTCACCGTCCCACATAGAGTATAACTGTGCCTCTCTGGATTCCAGATTTCCGGATGACGATTTTAATTTTCCATTCAGATCTCTCAGTTCCGCTGCTTTTGCTCTCAACTCTGTTGATGTTACACGAATAAGTGCCATAAATTGTTCCCTCCATTTTCTGTTTTATTTGGTTTCATCTGATGTAGTCATAATACCAGACCCTCGCATAATAAAGTTCAAAACCTGACAGATAACAGGATTTTCAGGATAAACGGTATGGTCAAACCAGCAACAATGTACTTCCTGAGTGAATCCCCGCCCGATAAAGTATTTCATCCGGCAATAGTCTTTGGCCTGTCCTTCTGTCCCACAAAGTCAACCTTTGCTCGTCCCCCTGCACCTGACACTGCTCCTTCTGACAAATCATATCGGATAATGCCTCCGCTGCCTCTGCTGCAGTCAAGCGTTCATCCATTTTAAAATCATATGTCTTTTCTAATGCCGGAACATATACATCCACAAATATCATTCTACTTCTCCTAACCAATTAACAACTCTCTGATTTTATTCAATAAGACTTCCTCATCATAAGGAATTCGGCAGCCCGTTCCATCTGCCTTTTTCATTTCCAATATTGAAATCAAAGGATGCTCCCTTACCACTGCTCTCCAATATAGTTTCCGTCCATCTGAAGAAAGGCTCTGGGCTAAGAACAAGACCTCCTGCTGCTGCATGCATATCTCCGCAGACAAATTCATAAAATCTGGTTTCCCGCCTGCCTCCTCTTCAATCCACTCACTTTTCCCATAAGAACAGACCGGAAGATTCTCCAGAACCTCTTCCTTCAGAATATCCATCCACTGTTGTACCTCCAGATATCCAACCTTTTGGATACCATTGCCCAGCATCCCTTGTTCACACATTAGAATACGGTCTTTTATATAACAGCAGTGGACAGGAACAGAAGCATCTCTGACATAATACATGAAAATTCCGCGAGGATCCTGCAGATAACCAGCCATTTCTTTTGCATCTTTGCTTAGACTGAATTTTTTTCCATCGGATATCAATATCCCACGGCGCACCAGAGATTCCAGCGCTTCCAAAACCTTTGTTTCACCGTCCTTTGTGCGCGGCATAGAAAAGCCATACATCCGATGAATTTTTGCTGCCGTCAAAAAAATTTTCCATTCCAGTCGGCTGAATACCTGTTTTTCATAAATCTGACTCATGTCCAATCTCCTTCACTGCCTTTCTGCAGGTGCGCGATACCGGAATCTCGTATTCTCCCTGAAGAATAATCCGGTTTTTTGCCAACTGAATCTGCTGAATCCGTTTTCTGTTTACAATAAAACTTCTGTGACACCGCAAAAATTGCTCTGGCAGTTCCTCCTGCAGATGGTCCAATGTATCATAAAATGCAATTTCCCGATCCGCAGTATTCACAAACACTCTCTTATCTCTGGATTCAAAATAAAGAATCCGGTCATATTCCAATACCCATCTGCCTTCCCTGCCCTGCAGCACAAAGGATTCCTCCTTATCAGTTTTTAAAAATCTTTTGGAAAATTCTGACACAGCCTCCCTAATGACTTCGCTCATCACTTCTTTTTTTAACGGACGAAGCAATAAAGATTCTGCCATAATATCCGGACGCATATAGGACATCGGCGACATCTCAGGGTTTGCAATCAATATCAAAAATGCCTGCCTGTTCTCCTTGCGAACCTGCCGCGCATAATGAATACCATCCTTTACATCAAGATCCATGCACGCCATATTAATTTCGGAAATCTTTTCCAGATATTCTTTCAACTGTTCTGTATTTTGACAAAGATGATATTCCCATTTTTCCTCACTGAATAGTCCTGCAAATTCCCTGATTTGTATTCTTATTCCCTCTGCCTCCTGCTGTTTCCCACAGACAATCAGCATTGACACCATCTCTTTACCTCCGAACCTGTGGAACTATAAGATACCGTGCCTCTGATTCTTCCTCAACTGCAACACCCATTCCACGTTTCATCATCTTATTTTGCTGTGTATATGAGAGACCGGCAAAAGAAAACAGACGTTGTCCGGACAACCTGCCCAGACAAATTCCCCTCTTATAGTTCACAAAGTCATAATACGCTTTATAGGTACAGCCTGCCGCATCTGCGGTATCAAGCGCACCGATAAAGTAGATATTATGAAGACTTCCTTTACTGATGATGTTTTCCACAAATCCCTTCATGGAACCGACATTTGGATTTGATGCATAGACAGTTCGGAAAAAATCTGCTACATCTGCTATAAATAGAAAAACAGGCAGAAACAGTTCTTTCATCTCTGCAAAAATTTCCTCTTCACTGAATCCCTGTTCCAAAAACTGCTTTTTTTTCTGGTTCCGCTCTATAAAGATTGGCGTAAGCCCCTTCCAGTAATCAAACATCTCCTTTGGTGTAGATACATAAGTAAACTTACCCTTTTCTCCATATCTTTTAAAATCAGAAGAAGAAAATTCCATAATACAGCATTCTCCTTCTTTTTGTTCTACACCTGCCATTAAGGCCCTCAACGTATTTTTCTTACCGCTTCTTGCAGGTCCCAATATCGTATAACAATACGTATCTGCCAGATTTACGCCATACAAAGACGCGTCCTCTACGTTATAAGCAAACGGAATCATATGTTTTCCCTTTGCTGCCAAAGAATACGCCTTCAATTCCTCAAGATCCGCTAACTGTGGTTCTTTTGGTATCTCCGGTATTCTCCTTGCCGATTCCTCACTGTTTTCTTCTGCCTTTCTCCGACAAAATTCTTCCAGGCATTTTCCTCTTTCAAAATCGTCCGGTGCATCCAGCGCCAATGCTGTCTGGAACTCCAACACAACACCATTTATGTGTGCAATACCTCGTCCCTTGATATCCGCTTCCGGCTGTATCATAATTTTTGTCGTATGAAGCGCATCCATATACTTATATTTATCTCCCATCTCAAGACAAATCACGTTTCGAATATTATCTCCCACACGATTCGGTATCTCTGCCATACCAAATCCTGCTGAAGACAGCATAAGATAGATACCATACCCCACACCTTCCCGGGAGATTTGAATCAGATCTTCATCATATCTGTTATTTGTCTTTTCACGGAAGTTTGCCACATGATCAATGCAGATTACAACAGCCGGCAGTTTCATCCCATATGCTCTGACATACTGACTATAATTACCGCCTTTTAACAACTCCTTACGCTCTTTCATCATCTGCCGGATCATATAGAAAAACTTTCCTGTCCGATCCTCTTCATTCTCAAAAATAATACCGCCTACCTGAGGTGCCTCCTGAAAAACTTCCAGCATCCTGCTGCTGAAATCCAACAGATACAGATTCAATTCTCCAGGCGAATATTTTGAAAGCAGTGCGAAAACTAATGTCTGCAAAAATGTACTCTTACCGCTGACCACAGTTCCACAGACAGCATAATGTCCATTTTCCCCAAAATCTACGACCAATGGCTGCTGAGCCTGATTTACGGGATCATCAAAAAGTCCGATTGCTGCTTTCAGGTGAAAACCTTGTTGCTTTTCCTGAACAAGCGGAGGAATTGACCTGCTTTCCAGTTCCTCCAACAGAAGTTTTTTAGGCAGCACCGGAAGCCATAACTGCATCGGAGACTGATAATGATTTTCCTTTGCAATCCGGTTCAGATATGCAATCATAGCATCCAGTTGAGTAATCTCTTTAACTGAACCATCCGTTCCCCTTGCCTGCCCTCTTCTCCTTCTGATTACGGCAGCTTTTCCGGTTCTGGTCACCATCATAACAGACTGACTGTTTCCGCTGACATCTGAATCATCAAAAGCTGCCCCGCTGTACCCAGGCTGGAATTGTTCATAGATTTCGTCATTTCCCACCTGTATGTAGCATCTTCCCGCCTGTGTCAAAAAAGCCGCATCCGGTTTGTGCAGCATATCAACACTATCCTGCCTGTCCTGTACTCTGAGACAAATTCGAAATTTCGAGTTGCTCCAGATGTTATCATCCACAGTACCGCTTGGTTTCTGTGTTGCAAGAATCAGGTGTACCCCCAGACTGCGTCCAACCTGAGCTACGCTGATTAATTCACGCATAAAATCCGGTTCTTCTTTTTTTAACTCTGCAAATTCATCAATCACGATAAAAAGATGAGGAACCGCCAATATGGCCTCATGATTTTTGTAAAGTCTTGTATACAGATTGATATTATTAACTCCATATTCACGAAAGATCCTTTGACGTCTCGTATTTTCGCTCTTAATTGAAATCATCGCCCGATGTACCTGGTTTCCCGAAAGATTTGATATCTTTCCCACCAGATGAGGCAAATCTTCAAACAAGTTTGCCATTCCACCTCCCTTAAAGTCAATTAAAAAGAAAGCAACATCATCCGGACTGAAGTTTACAGCCAATGACAGGATATAGGTCTGAAGCATCTCACTTTTTCCGGAACCGGTAGTACCTGCAATCAATCCATGGGGACCGTGATATTTTTCATGAATATCCAGATAACAATCCTGTTCCCCCGCCTTCTTTCCGATCAGTGCACGCATACTATGATAAGCCCGGTTCTTTTTCCATCGCTCCGGTACCTGCAGTTCTTCCTTCTTTTTCACTCCATACATTTCAAAAAAATCAAGGCTGTTCGGGATATCTGCATTTTCCTCCACTTCATTGACTTCCAGTCCGCTGATTCTTCTGCCCATACATTCCAGGTCTTCTGCTGAGACTTTATCAAACAGGACATCCTTCTTTCCTTCATTTCCGCTTTGCATATAAAGCAAACCGGAATATGATTGATCTTTCTGAATAATGACCTCACATTCATTCGGCAGTTCTTCCGCATCATCTGCCAGAAGAATCGCTGTCAATCCATATTTTTCTTCCGAAGCATAGATGTATTTTCGGATTAATTCTCCTTCCAGAAGCTCCGGATGAGATACGAACAACAAATAATACGGTTTCCTGATATTTTTCTTTTCCGTCAAACCAGAATCTTCATCTCTTCTGCGGAAGATTCCGGATAACTCGTAAAACAAATCACTGGCCTCCATTTTATCAGACGCCAGATATCTGGTCTTATGTCCCTGATTCCAGACATGCGGAAACCACTTCATACACTCCCAGTCTTCCCGTCTTATACACTTATCTTTATCGTAGATGAATACCATCTTTACATCTGTATAACAATTATTTGCTGCTACCTGCGCTGCGATAATATGCATAAGTTCAGTTGCACCTTTTCTGTCCGGTTTTCCTACCAGTCCGATCAGCCTATGTTCAAAAAAATCCATTCCCACCGGTACCTGATGCAAAATCTTATAATCTTCCTGAATTTCATAAGGTTTTTTCTCCAGAAGATCTTCATACATTGTAAATTTTTTCTGCGGTGTCTTAATACTCACTTGAAAAAGTTCATCTCCAATTCCAAGACGGTGAAACAGAAAGTCCGGATGCTTTCTATTCCTGTTCCAGAGAGCAGAACACTTCTCATCATAATTTGCACAAACTGCCGCATCCGGATAAATCATTGCCATCGCAGACTGATTCTGCTGATATTTCGCTTTCAGTTCCTCTGCAACACGAATCAGATAACTGGCATAAGAATTAAACCTTACCTGTTCCTCTTCCATCTGTTGTGCCTTTGCATATTTCATGTTCATATAACCCCAAAATACACCAAGTACTGCCGAACCCACAGCCGTAATAACCCCGGTAAACATAAACGCCCCGGTAGAACGTCCGGTGCTTCTGGATGCCAAAATCATCATCAGACATCCCAGGAGCATGGGAATTGCCATGGTAAATGCCGGACCAATCGTCAAAAATGCCGGTTTCTGTTTTATTATATTTTTTACAGGCGGCGCTTCTATTTCTATTTCACCGGTATTGATCACCGGCATATTTCTGGGAGAACGGTTAAAATAATGTTTTTCCTTTACCGTTAGTTCTCTGCTGCTACCGGGAAGAGGAAGTATAAACCGAACTGTCTCCTCATGGATACACAGATCCCCATAAGAGGCTCCGACTGCCAACATATCCCCCAGATATACCAGATGAAGACCAAAGATATGAATCTGTTCTCCAAAATTCAATTTTTTACGCCCTGAAATTCTGCTGTATCCGCTGAAAACCCCATTTACACTGATATCTTCTATATACCAACCGTCCATCTCCTTGTATATTACTGCATGATGCTTGGAAATCAGTTCCAAAAAATGATATTCAATATCATTTTCCGGATTTCTTCCAACCGTAAACCTCTGGTTTCCTGTCAAATCTATCTTTTCAAGAATCGGAAAGATAAAATTCACATCCATAACTATCATCTGCAGGTTTCCACAACCACTTATATTGAGATCATAAATATCTCCATCCTTAAGAAATGTTGATATCAGTTTTTTATTCCCGTCTTTTCTGTAAATCGTATATCCAAAGCCCTCCTTCATCTTCCATCCGCTCTGATCAATTTCCAATAAAACTCTTACATCTTCTGTAATTGGAAAAATTCCTTTTTCCAGGCGAATCGTGTAATCCGCATCCATAATATTGGGTAATAAATATTCTTTGTATACGCCAGGATTATAAATCATTACTATCATAAGTATTCCCCTTTTTCAGTCATTCTTAAGAAGTCATTGCTAAATCATACCTTATCACCTACATATACCTCAGATCATAATAGAAGATTCTAATAGATATCCACACATTTCCAATTCGTATTCTATCCCGATTCTGCAGATACCCTGACTGTCCATATAACGAAAATTTATGCCGACCTCTTTTCACTACAGTTCCATTTGAAGACCCCATATCCTGAATCACTACCGTATCCTGATACAGGAAAATTTTACAATGGCTTCCGGATACCATCATGTCCTGGATACAAATATCATTTTCCTGACGGTTTCTTCCAATCTGAACACCACGAGCCGGATCAAAAACATATCCGCTGCCGCGCTTTCCTTTTTTCTTGATATATACCATAATCTTCTGTTTATCCGGCGGCTTCTTCGACGAATTTCCATAATTATGTATCCTATAGTTCAGATACTCCTCCTGAACCATTCGTTCCGCAGCTTCATAGCATTTCCGAAATTCCTTCTTCCAATGTAACCTGATCAGAACCCATATAACCAGACTGGAGAAAATTACTGCTGCCACTGCAATTCCAATCACAATTTCCATCTTCCTCTCCTGCATGGCGATTTTTCAAACAGTTATTTTGAAAAACTACTGTACTGGGGATTATCAATCGTATTTACCGGCGTTACCTGTCCGTTGCTGATATGACATACATTCCAACAATTCCCGCTTCCCTCCGGCACAACATACTCTACCGGAGCCTGACCGGGAAGATAAATTTTAACCGTTGCTTTGCATCCTCCGATTGTTCCTGTTCTGTTAAAATCATGCACAAAGTAATCATATTCACCGTCTGTATCATAAATCGTTATAGTTTCAGGACCATACCCATCCAGATCATCCAGATCCAATTCTGCACTTACTTTGTCACTGTGCCGCGCAATAGGACTTACAAAATTAACAAATACAGAATTTCCATCTGAAGACGTTCCGTCCAAATAAGAATCCAGATCCCTTGGAGCAGCTCCCCAGCTCAATACAATCCGAATCTCTCCTTTCTCCAGAACAGGAGACATACTCACGGTTCCTGCATCATTTTGCTGCCCTTTTTCTACCTCTATAGCAAAAGAATCCTTGATGTAACCTTCCTTTCGAACCTTAATTTCATACTGTCCTTCCTCCAGATCAATCTCATAAGAACCATCCGATTCGGTTGTCCAGGTGACAGTGCTTCCTGCACCTGTCGGCTTTGCACTTAAACTTGCAGATGGAATTCCCTTTCCGGTTACTGCGTCCACAATAACCCCGATCACATGTCCTTTGTTATCATCCTGCAGACCATTCCGGGGAGGATAAATTCTGTTCCATATTTTACTCCCGGCTATATTTCCCTCCTCATCGCTGGCAATATGGATCTCACATTCTCCATAAGTAAATACTACCACTGTACTCTGTGCTTCTTCGCTATATTCCTTCTTGATTTTGCCGCCATTCATCATGCGAAGTGTTTCATAATCGGAACTTCCCGGATAATTCTGTAATAACATGGATATATCCTCTAAAGATATATAATTTGGCACTGCAGTCTGGAAAGGTTTCCAGATTGTTTCATCCACCACCTCAGAATTCTCCTTTGTATCCTGGAAATAAAGACTTCCTTCAAAGTCCTCACAACTGACCTTAACGATTCCATCATCTTCTCTTTCTTCCGTTGTCCCCCCAAACTGTACCTTATAATTTTTATAGGTATAATTCTTCAATTTTTGAATAAGCGAAATATTCATCTCAAGACTTCCCGACACTTCCTTAATCCCATCTACCGTAAGATTTTCCAATGTCTCCAACACAGACTCTTCTTCCGGCTGCCTTACGAGAAGCAGCGCAAGCAATGTTTTCAGTCTCTGACTGTCTGTAATTTTAATGCCGCGATTTAAAATATCACCGGCAAGTTCCAGATCCCCCCTCTGCGTATATAATCTGCTCAAACGGACATACGCATCCTCATTCCTCTCATCCACTTCCAATGCCAGCAGATAAGCTTCTTCCGCCTCACTAAGTTCACCGCTTTCCAGATATTTATCCCCATAAGCCAATTGTTCACGATATCTTTTCTGATTCATACTTCCCCGAATCAAAACAACTCCTGCTGCCACCACCGCTGCCAAAACCACAATACAAATTCCTACAAGAATTCCTGCGCCCTTCCTCTTTCTTTTTGCAGGCACATAGTTTTTCTGTTCCAGACAGGTATCTTCCTGATAAAGCGCCTCATTACAATGCTCACATCTTGTGCTTCCATCCGGATTTTTGTAACCACATTTCTCACATCTGACCATCTCTCGCACCTCTTTTCACTTATCTTCCAACTGTAAGTAATAAAATCATCAGAAAACTATGGAACATCAATACCCCCGAAAGGATAATCAGCCATACCATCAACACATGCTGTCTTCTCTCCTGCCGTCTTTCTTCCCTTCTGATTAAATTTTGATAATACTCCTGGCAATACACTTGATAAAACTCAGAATCATATCCCTGTAAAGACTGCGGATAATATCCTCTGCCATCCATCACCGGATAGCCATGTGAATCATATCTCTGATTTTTGCATTCCCGATAATTCCGCTGTTCATAATGGTGTCCGCCCCTTGCCGGATGACTTATATATGTTGTTCCCATACGATCCTCTTCTAAATCATACCCACAACAAGGACAGATCTTTTTACTATTGCCAATCTCTGAATAACAATTTGGACATCTCATCTCTCTCCCCTACCCTTCCCGGTAATAAATATAGTGAATCTCCTCCATCAAACGTTTCTTTTTTACCCAAAGCAAGCTGCGGACTCCTCCAAAGCAGATTGTCCCAAATACCATCAGAAAAATACCTGCTGCCATAATACATTCTCCATTCATTGGATCACCTCTTCCTACACCCTTTTCCTACATAATTTCCTGCATCAGTGTTATCAATGTCTGCATCTGAGAATCATAAGGTTTTCCCTGCCTGTCATAATAGTACTGTGCCTTTGTAAAATACTCTTTCACCCGCACATAATTCTGTTTCTCTTCTTCTTTCTGCCGCTCTATCAGATAACCTACATAAGCCAGATACATATAGACTTCATAAGCATTCTCGTACTCTTTGGACATTTTCTGAAAACCTTCGTAACTCTTTTCATATCTTCCTTCCATTTCCCATATGATCGACTGATTTAATAAATCCTGATAAGATGGTGTAATCCGCGAAATTAATGTTGCATAACACTCTTCCGCCATAGAAAGATACTGTTCCTTCTTTTCCTCTTCTGAATCACCGGCTAACTGCAGATAAGTGTATCCTAATTTTCTAAGTATCCGATTATCATCAGAATAATCATATGCTGCTTTTAACATCTGCGTCTGGTTCTCCCTGTCCTGATACTCACCATATGCATCCGCCAGAAGAATTGCTGCATTTGCTCTGCTGTCATCGTCCACTTTAGCATTCAATACTGCTCCTGCTGCAAGAATTACTTCCTCCCAATCCTCTTCTTCTGCTGCCAGATTTGCACGAATCAGATTTATCTGCACGTTGTCCATCCCACGTTCCCCGGCACATTCCAGAAGATACTTTGCTTCTGTCTCATCCCCCGCCTTCACTGCTGCAATTGCACCATCCCGGTAGTAAATCATATTGTCCGGATTTTCTTCCAGCGCATAAGTAAAATATTCACTGGCCGCTTCATAATTTTCCAGGTTATAATAACTGTTTCCAATCAGATAAAAAACCTCTCCTTTTTCATCACCCTGCTTCCATACAGATCCATAAGAACGATTATTCAATAAACTCGTGCCCCTCGATATCACCGTTTCATCTTCCATCTTCGCAGACGCCTGAACAATCTCCCGATAGTCCTGCTCAAAATGTTCCTGCCGCATCCGCAGATTTCCATACACGGACAATAAAATACCGCAGGCTAATATAAGTGCATAACACAGATAAAGCGCCGTACACTGCATCTGTATCTGACGATACCGAATATCTGACTTCCCGATATTCTGCAAACTGCATTTCATGGCAGTTATACTCTGATATCTCTTTCTTTTTTCAAACTTCATTGCCCTGGATACAATCGTAATCAATCCGCTGCTGTATGGAAGATGATAAGCACTTAAAGGAATTATCTCCTGTTTTTTCTGAGCCGGATATCTTCCGGTCATAAGGCTGTAAAAGGTTGCACCCAGACTATAGATATCCATCCTCACGTCCAGTATTATTGCAGAAGCATCCTGACCCGACTGAAGCAAAGCAGCCTTTTCAAACTGTTCCGGTGCTGCAAACCAGGGACTTAAACCTTGAAGTTCTTCCGATCCGTCTTCTTCCAGAGAAATATTAAAATCAATCAGACATACATTTCCTTCCGGTGTGATCATAATATTCGCCGGTTTAATGTCACTGTGCAGAATCGCCGGATTCTGTCCATGAAGATATTCCAATACCTCACAGAGTTGTCTCAGCCAAAGGATAAATTGTTCCTCACTGAACTGGTAACCTTGCTTTTGATAATATTGCAGATCATAACCATCGATATACTCCATAACCGTATATACTTCCATTCCAAACTGAAGAAAATCATAAACCTGGGGCAAATACGAATGATGAAGACGCTTTAAAATGTCAACCTCCGTCCTTGTATTGATCGTCCCAACAAAATTTTCTCTGATTCGTTTCACCACAACATACTTTTGCAGACGCAGATGGTATGCAAGATAAATAACCCCTGTTCCTCCGCTGCCGATCTCTCTGATAATCTGATATGTATCATTCAATACCGCCCCTTCATACAACAAAGTTGATCACCTCCATTCCTATCTCTTTTATATAACAACTATTTCTAAACAGGCATCACTATTCATGAAAGCCGATTGCTCCGCACTTTGTGCTCCCACAATCGCCGCCAGTATTCGCAATCCGGGCTGCCGCCCTCCTTACTCATACCGGCTTGCCCGTCCAATATCCATGTACCTGCGCGTGCAAACACGCTCCGGTTCATGGCTGCTGTCCGGGACTTTCATAGTAAATAAGCTGCCCAATTTTCATTAGACAGCTTATTTCTGACCACTTCTTCCGGTCGACACTCTTTTGTTTACTTTATACTTGTTGTTGCCCTTCCTCTTCTTTTCTGCGCTTTAAAATAAACAGAATAATCAACGCAGCTGCCAGCACTACAACTCCCAGACTTCCAAAGAAGACGGGTTTATTCATATAATACTGTACCAGAACATTTGGCGTTACAAGAACTGTCATTACTACCTTTGCGGATTTTGAAGTCAATTCTCCATCCTCTGATCTTAAAGTTCCAAGATCATTACCTGCCGCATCTCTTGCTTTAATTTCGATCGTCTGCCACTTATTGGAACGGCCGATATCTACCGATATAATTCCGTCGGTCTCATATAATTCTTCCGCTTCATATACCGTACTTTTACCGTCGATTGCAATTTCAACTTCAGCAAGCGATAAATTATCCTTTGCATCTACAGTCATGATCCGTTTTGCAGAACGATACTGTCCCCCATCTTCCACACCGGACACTATGACTGTCGGTGCCGTCTTGTCCACAGTAAATGCCAACGGAAGTTCCTTTCCGGCATGCTTTACACTTGTATTGTTTGTGGTATTGTTCGCTTTATCCTGAGATGAAATCATCAGTGTATAGTTACCTTCTTCCACAAAGTTTTCCGCACCAATCTGGTAATAGTATTCTTTCCACTGTGCTTCACTTCCGGATTCCTTCACCTTATAATCTGTTCCCGCTTCCAGGTTTGTCAGATCTCCATCTCTGTTTGATGTCAAGGTACTAACATCCACGGTATCTACATTATACTCAATAACACCAATCGGTTTTTCTTCGTTAATATAAGTATAATCATCTTCTCCCGTGCTCAGCCATTTCTTTGTTTCCGTATCCAGTACATAAACCGAACCATAACGGTTTACAGAAAACATAACACTCTTCTCAGTAACATTTCCTGCCTTATCCTCTACTTTCACTTTATAAGTATAAAGATCATCCATGGCCTCTGTATGCGGGAAATCTTCCAGCTTAATACTCTGTCCGTTAGGAATTGCGCTCTGTACCTGATTCAGTGTTACCACTCCATTATTAGCGCCCATCAACGTAATCACTGCGCCCTTTTCCTCGAAATTAATATCTGTATAAGTCACACCCGGAGCAACTACATCGTTGTTGGCAGATTTATCCTCAATATCTACAATCTGAACATCCGGAGGCGTCAGATCTACTGTAAATTTATCGGTACTATAAGCTGCCGCCGCATTGCCGGCCAAATCGGAATAAGAAATATCAAAGGTATAATCACCGTCTTTCAGATAATCAACGGTTGCCGTATGCGTATCACCGCTGTTACTGAAACCACTGACAGAAGGAGCCGTGATTCCCTGTCCCTGCAGATTTGCTGTAATCGCAGCTTTAACATCGGAAGCATTGAAGTTATGCTCCTTTACCGTAACGGTTGCCGTACGTTTTTCTTTGTAATAATTGCCATTCTTCGCCGTATTATTATCGTAGGAAACTGTAATAACCGGAATTGTCTTATCAATTGTAAAGGTATCCGTCTGTCCATATTCCACACTGTTTCCTGCCAGATCCGTACAGCCAAGTGTAAATGTATAATCACCGTCCGCCGGGAAAGACACCGTACAAGTACTTGTAGCACTGTCAGATATTCCAATATTACTGCTGCTGCTCCATCTACTGATCTGAGCAGATGTACCATCTGTATTTGTAATATTGAATCTTACGCCATTCGGATCAAAATTACGCTCTGTCACAGTTACTGTAGCAGTTCTGGTATCCTTGTAATATTTGCCGTTAGCAGGATTATTCAAATCCCAGGTTACAGAAATGGATGGATTTGTAACATCAATCTTTAATTGCGTCTCCTCACTTTCCCCTGTGTTTCCCGTAAAATCAGTTGCATATGCCTTCACTCTTACATCATTACTGTTATAGGTTTTTGCCGGAATCGTGATTGTCTGGCTGAATACCCGATTTCCCTGTACCCGGTTGCTGCTGTTGTCCATCAATACTGTTTCCTGGCCGGATGTTACATTACCTGAAGCACTCACTGTATACCATACTTTCTCCAAACCGGAATATGTATCTCCCTGTATCGGATCCTCAACATCAATCCGCAGCTGCACATCTTCGTTAAAAATACCATTCTGTGACTGACTTAAATTTGTAATGGTAATCTTAGGTCCCGGCTTTGCAGTATCCAGTACAACCCCATTCACACTTCCGTAATATGCAGTATTTCCTGCTCTGTCAACAATTTTTGAATAAGTTACAAATTGCTGATCCGGATTTTGTATATAACTGCCATTCAGACTTTTACTTCCACTTCCAACTTTACTGCCCGGTATATTCTTCCAGCCCGAATTATCTTTCACCAAGTTTGCATCCTGCTGTTCACGATAGCTCTTATACTGGAATATGTCCACTGGAGAAATAACATCTTCTCCCGTAAACTCAACTGCAACAGACCTGTTAAAAAAACGAGTAAATCCACCAAAAGTAATACGGTTCAACAACTCACTGATAGGACTGCTGTCTACCTTTATATCTCCTGTTGGAGAAGTTTTGTCAATCGTAAACTGACTACCTTCACATTCTACCTTGTGCCCTGCTAAATCAGTAATTGCAAAATCTTGTGTATAATTACCTTCACTTTCAAGGGTACAGCCATATGTCCACTCATACTTAATTACATTCTGACTTGAATTCCAGTTTTCCGAATCTTGAATTTCCGTATCTGGAGTGTAGGGGTTCTCATCGCCATCTTCCACTTTTGTTTTTGAACTTATATAATTATTTTTCTCCCCAGGGAAGTCAGGAAAGTTACGTTCTGTAACCTTAATATTATATTTCACAGGATTTTTGGTATATTTTCTATTTGTCACCGGTCCTTTTAACTCTTCAAACTTCTCTGTATTTGTATTAATATCATAAGTATTAATACCATAAGTAACCTCCAGTTCTGGTGGTGTCTTATCTATAACAAATTCTGTATTAGTTTGATCTGAAGTATCCCCTGAGTACTTCAGTTCAGAGTTACCTCTACCAGCTAAATCCTTACAACTAAATCCTATATTACTATAATGTTCTTCACCATTAAATGTTAATGTTACAATAAATTTTTTCTTATTTACATTTACATTTTCGTTTACTTTTTCTCCATCAATAATATCTCCAATTTCTACCTTACTAAATACTTTTTCTCCTTTCATGTCTTGTAAGCTTTCCAATTCTTTAATACTGTCCTCTTTATCCAGATTATAAGTTTTTTTAACCTTTAAATCTTCTAATTGAATAATAAATGCTGACTCATTCTTAGACAAATTCAAATCACTAAAAGTAATTGTAGCCGTTCGATTGCCATCATAATATATATCATTATGTTCAGTTGCTGTTGTGCCTTCCGGTGTTTTTTCATTACTATAAGCCAGTGTTATTTCCGGATCTGTTTTATCTATGGTAAATTCATATTTTGTTTCATGTTTAGTAAAATTACCAGCTAGATCCGTGCATTCTGGTTGGAATGTATAATCACCATCGCACCCAAATTGTATCTCACAAGTACTTTTTGCACTATCCGATACATTAATATTCCCATCACTCGTCCATTCTCCGAATGTCACATTATTATTCAACGTATTGGTGATATTATATTTTACATCATCCGGATTAAAATTACGTTCTGTTACAGTTACTGTAGCTGTTCTGGTATCCTTGTAGTATTTACCATTAACAGGATCATTCAAATCCCAGGATACAGTAATTACCGGAGGGGTAACATCAATCTTAAGCGTTTTTTTGCTTTCCCCTGTATTTCCCGCAAAGTCTGTTGCATACACATTTACTTCTACATTATTACTGTTATACTCCTCTGCCGAAATCGTTATTTTCCGGCTAAATACCCGATTTCCCTGTACCCGGTTGCTGCTGTTATCCATCAATACTGTTTCCTGTTCGGAGTTTACATTACCTGAAGCACTCACTGTATACCATACTTTCTCCAAACCAGAATATGTATCTCCCTGTATCGGATCCTCAACATCAATCTGTAGCTGCACATTTTCGTTAAAAATTCCATTTTGTGATTGACTTAATTCCTTTATTTCGATTTCTGGAGAGTAACTATCAAGCACAACACCTTCTGTACTACTATAATAGGTCTTATTTCCAGCTTTATCCATAATTTTTGAATACACTACAAACTGTTGATTGGGAGCCATTTCTTTTTTAGCAGTCATCGTTTTATCAATGTTATTTACTTCAGAAAAATCATTCCATTCTTCAAGTGTCTTTATAAAATCAGCCTTTTTCTCTTCTGGATAATTTTTATATTGTAAAGTATTTATAGGAGAGATTTTATCCTCGCCTTTACATTCAACTACTACTAGATTCTTGAAGAATTGTTTGAATTCTAATACACCGAATGTAATATTATCAATAAATTCACTAACAATATTACTTTGAATCTTTATGTAGCCTGTAGGTGGAGTATCATCAATAGTGAACAAATTGCCTGTACATTCTACCTTATGTCCTGCTAAATCAGTACATGTAAAGCCTTGTTCATAATTTCCCTCCTCACTAAATGTAAATTCATACTTCCTATTATAACTGTTATCCCCTTGAATCAGCTTCCAATTTTCCGGCTTTTGAATTCCATCATCTGGAGTCTCAGGTTTTTTATCCCAATCCTCAACTGTTGTTTCCGATTTTATATATTTTGTGTATTGTTCTTCCTTCTCAGGGAAATTACGTTCTTCAACCTTGACACTGAAGTTCACGGAATCCTGTGTGTACACTCTATCTGTTATTGGTCCTTCCAAATTCTTTTGATCGAACGTATCACTATCAGCATCATAAACATTAATTCCATAAGTAACCGTTACTACCGGAGGTGTTTTATCAATCACAAATTCTTTATTTGTAATTTCTGTTCCATTCTCATAATCCACCTCATCATCCCTGGTCTCATTTCCCAAATCATCCTTACAGGAAAATTGAATATTCTTATAATGTTCCTCTCCATTAAAAGTCAATTTTACTTCAAGCTTATTTTCTGTTCCCCCCTTTTGGATGTCTCCAATCGTTACACCAGTGAATATTTCATGTCCATAACTATCTTTTAAGCCTTTTAAAACTTCCAACGGCGGAGTCTCATTCTGAGAAGTACCATTTAATTGGAAAGAATAATCCTTGTCGCCATAAGAGAACGCAATATTAAACTGAGATTTTTCCCAAGACAAATTCACGTCACTAAATGTAACTATTGCCGTTCTGTTTCCATCGTAATATATACCATTATGAACTGATGCTTCTTTATCTTCTGACGTCTTTGCATTCTCATACCTGACTGTAACAGAAGGCTTTGTAAAATCACATAAAAGATTTTTCGTCTTAATATTCTTATTCCCAGAGAAATCTTCTGCGATTACCTCCAGTGTTACATCATTTGCATTATAACCATCGTCTAATTTTATTTTAATTTCAAAGTTTTGCTGTACATATTTTGATTCTTTATTACTCGGGTCCAACTGACTATATTCGGGTAACTTACCACTTGTCTCATCATCTCCGTATGATAAAGGTAAACTAGTCTCCTTAACCAAGAAGTCTTTCTCATTATCTCCATTACCTTTATAAATCCGATACTTAACAGATTTAATCCCCGATACGATATTCCCTTGTTCTATAATACTGAATTTCTGCGTAATCTCCGTGTCATTCTTATCGATATTATAGGGTTCTTCCCCCTGTTCAAAAACAATATCAGGAGCTCTATTTTCCAACACAATTCCACTTGATGCATATATTTTGGAATTATCCAGGTTATCATAAGTTCTCACGAATATTACATAACCGTCTCCCTCCGCCTGATCTGCGGTAAGTGAAATCTCCGATTCTGCCTCTGTAAAAAGATCACTCCAGGCATCGTCTGACAAATCATCAACTATTGTCTGTAAATCCGACTCCTTATTCTTATCCTTCAGATTTACTACAGCGTATTGCCATTGAATCCCTCCGGATCCTGAATCAGAAACATGAATTGGTACCGTATAGGAGCCCTTTCCAAAATATCCAAAAGTTATCTTATTGATAATACAATCGAGCATATTTTGTTCAGCTTTTTTATTCTCCATATCCAAAGCAACCTCAGGCGCTTTTGCATCAACATGAACAGAAATTTCAAATGGTTCACTACATGCAACCTCTTCCTTGTATAAGGTCACTTCTATTGTTTCTTCTTTATTGTCTTCTTCTCCTGCCTTAAAACTGACTCCATTTTTAGAATCATTTAAAGTAATTCCTTCCTTCTCAGTGATTCTGACAGAATCATACTTACTTCCCGGAGAATTCTCATTTTTATTCGTACTAATTGTAATAAACCTTGGGATATCGTCCGTTGTTCCTCTAACCCAAAGAATATCCTCCTGTGTTTCGTAATAAGACTCCTTATTACTATCGCTAAACAGAATATACTGCTCAATTTGCTTAATTATACTTGAATTCAGATCTATCTTTTCTTTTATTTTTTCTTTAATAATTGTCAGTTTTCCATTTTCATTCTTGTCTTTTGAAAACTTATAGTTTTTATTCGGAGCGGTATATTCATCCTGCCATGTCTCATTCTCAGTTGTATACTTATTCTTTATACTCTCTAAATCCGGAATAATTGCATTTTCATATGCAATAATATTGCCATCTGCATCCAGTTTAACAGGCGTACCATCTTCCGTACTGTCTACCACTCCCATTATAGCACCCGGTTCTTCGTCCAGACTATCACCATCAAGCAATGCCGGTTCAATCATTTCAATAGAAATGGATGGATCATTCAAGTATTTACCTTTATGTCCAAACTCTCTTTGAACATTATCCACTACCACTCTTAATCCGATAATGCGCTGTTCCACGTTAATACAAACTGCATTTACAGTAAGGCTTACCTGATATTTCATATCAATTCCATTATTGTACTTTATATTTGATAACGTTATCTCATTTTTATTTGTATAGATACCCGCATCGGTGGATGGTAATTGAATATCTGCTGATATAATTTCTAATGAATCACTTTCAAGCGCACCTTTAACCTCACAATTTTTAAATGCTTCTTTGCTTACTGTAAAGTTTGCTGCCTTATCATAAGTTTTTGTAAAATCAATATCTGTAGTAATGGTAACATCCTTTTTATTTATTTTTAAAGGAAGAGTTACCTCGTCATCACTATAGATACAATTTACATTTCCCGTTCTTTTGATTACAACTTCTACAGTTTCTCCATCCTCTGATGCACGTTTTGCTTTTATGGTTAATGCACCTGTTTTAGGATCAATACTTGCCTCTATGCAATCCGCCGACCCCTGTGAAACTTCACAACTATAGATCGAATTTGGAACTTCTTCATTAATTTTAACGCTATACTCTGACCCATATACAAAATATTGTTGTTCCAGATATCTATCACTATTAGAATTTCTTTTCAATGCAACACCCTTACCATCAACAAATTTCATTGGTTTGTTTAACTGGTAATTATTATTTTTTGAAGTTGCACTCGATCCTTTGTAAATATCATTCCCTGCATATTCCGCCTTAAATACTACACTCTCAGAGATATAACTGTCACTTATATAAGTATAGGCAGCACTATTACTATCTACTGCTGCTTCACCAATATAGATCGTCTGATTCTTATAAAAACTAATAATCTCCCCATTCGGTATATCGGTTGTATCTACAGATAAAGTTACACGATTAACATCTGTACCTTCAGATGGACTTACTTCACGAAAACTAATCTGTGTCTCAACCTTTTCTACATCAATATTTAGCGAATTTTCTTTTTTAATACCGCCAAAAGATATTTCACAGTATATTTCTGATCTGCCCTCTTTTACCGGACTCACTGTCACACTGCTGCTGTCTGCACCGGATACAATCTGTACACTATCACCATTTACTACCTTCCATTCAAAAGTTGCACCAGATACTGTATTTTCTACAGAAATTTCTTCTTGTGCACAATTCATCAATAACTTATGGTCCTCTTTATTAAACCTTAGATCATCGAGTGAAAGTTCCAGATCTTTACCCGCTATATCCGCATCAGCAGTAATTTCTATATCTGAACCGGCTATAAATCCTTCCTTTTCAGCATGTACGTTATAAGTCCCCTTCACTATTGAAACAGAGAAATTTCCATCATTATCTGATGTTGTCTGATACTGGTTGTCTTCATTTTTTACAATCACAGATGCATTTGCCACTGCCTCAGTTCCACACTTTACACTTCCGGACAATTGAACTACTTCTGTGATTGGCTGCTCATCCTCTGTGCCAGCCGGCTCACCCATAACAAGTGATGGGTGCAAGATCATACTAAATATCATAATAAATGATAGTACAAAAGATAAAATTTTATTTAATATTTTTTTATTGTCTTTCATATGGTCTCCTTCCTTTCATTCATTAGAATTTATATATTCAAAAACTTTTCCGTTTAATAAAAAATGCATATAAACAGAAGTTACAAATAGAAATAAAGAAAACCATTCTAATAATTTATTGGCTTTAATATTAATCGTACACGAAATAATTACTATCAGACTTATAAATAATAAAGTATCTATAACCGCAGCATATCTATTACTATAGAACCTGATAAATGATGGCATCTTTCTTCTTACTGCTTTACTTAAAATTAAATTTTTATTAGAAAAATATGTAAACAAATAGAATCCGGTTCCTCCCAGAATTCCGATCCAAAAAAGAACACCTGTTATAATAGAAAATATACTCCCTGTGTTACCTCTGTCCCCTTCAGGAAATAATAGAAGAATAACTGACACAGATGTCAATAAAAACATACCAATAGTTGCAAAAAACATCCTGCTGATTTTTCTTTGTGTTTTCATAATCCCCTCAAATCACCTCATTTGTATGAATAATTACAATAGACTTTTCTATCGCAAATCTGCCATAAGTCTGATCTGTATCTCCCCTGTCGCTGCCTGCATTTTTTGTCTCAGAAATACAATTCTGCAAAAGTGTGGTATCAGCACTTTCCTCTGTCATCTGCTGATTCTGAAGTAGTGAAGTCTCCTCGCTTCCCTGATACTCTGCATTTGCAGATGAATTATGTACGCTCTCCCGAGAATCAGGACGGCTCAATTTGCCTGATTTTCTCAACTTCTTAGAAGTAATATCCGCAGTAGCAGCCATAGGCTGTACACGGATCAAGCGTCCTGTTTTTTCATTTTCTTCCGCCATCTCACGTACTTTTTTCTTAACGGAATGCCCTGTTTTGATACCAAAAATTCTCCGGATATCGAGCAGAATGAACAGAACTGCAGTTAATACAATGCCAATCAGGAAAACTGCCATGCAAATCAAAAACAGGGTATGATACAGATTAATCTGCTGCTGCGCCTGTATCATCACTGCCCACCCCCTTATCGACCGTATTTATACTTCCTATATTCTCTGCTTCCTTCACGGAACTTCTGGCTTTCTCGATATAGCTGTAGATATCATTCTTCAATTCCTCTTCATAACTGCCTGATTCTACAGATATTTTTGCAGCCGCCCCTTCTACCTTTTCCACTTGTTCTTCCAACTCTTTGATCGTAACGCCCGCTTTTACAAAATTTGAAGCATTTATATGAATCTGTGACATAAGTTCTTTATACATGACCAATGCTGTAACCTCGTTGTCTTCTTCTGCCAGATTACCATCTGTAACAACAACAAGATCTTTCCAAAAGTCCGCATAAGATCCAATAAAATCACCCGTCTTATTCCTGATTCCAAGGCTATCATAATATTCTGATATTTTATAAAGCCGCTTAGAACGGTCTATCTGAACACTTCCCAGACTATCCGTCGGCTCGGCTTCTGCTGCAATAGCAAGCCACCTTGATGCTGCTGACTTACTACCACCTTCTTTATAAAAATAGAAATAAGCCATTCCCAAATCAAATGCAAATTTATCATAAGCATCTTCATTTTGCTCAAGCGACTCAATATTACGTTTATTAGATTCACCGGAATAATTAATGATACTTCTGATCTTTACTTCCTCTTCTTGAGAGAAATTACCATCCTTCACGCACAGCGCCACTATTTTTTCATATGCCTGACCATCCGAAGGATTCAATTTTATGGCATCAGAATAAATATCAAGTACATCGAGTACCTCTTCCTCTGTTTCTGCCGGAGTACCGTCGGCTTCTGACAGATATGCTTCATAGGTACTGTTAATCGTTTTCGTCTCAGCAGCATGTGCACCAATAGCCCCTATTCCCGCAAAAAGAGTTACAGACGCTGATGCTATGAATCCTGCCCATTTCCTGCTTTGTTTTCGTTTATATGATTCATCCAGTTCACTATAATGCTCCAGAGCATAAAATAATTCCGCACAATTCTGATATCGGTCATCCGGCCGTGGTCTGGTACATTTTAAGATTATTTCTTCCAGTCCGGAAGAGAGTGACGGATTCCACTGACGAATGGGATACATCTCATAAGGATACTCCGCAGGACTATGTCCGGTAACCAGATGATACATCGTTGCACCCAGTGTATAGATATCTGTTCGCGCATCTGTCTGCCCCTGGCCCCCATATTGCTCCGGAGCTGCATATCCTCTCGTTCCAAGAACTGAAGTATCCGCCACGTTTCCTTCTTTATATTCACGTGCGATACCAAAATCAATGACTGTAACCGTTCCATCCGGTTTCAGCATAACATTGGACGGCTTCATATCACGATAAATAATCGGCGGTTTTCTGGAATGCAAATAACCCAATACATCGCAAAGCTGTTTTGACCACTCAATCACATCTTCCTGGGCTAAAGGTCCGTTTTTGACATAATCACTTAACGGAGAACCTTCGATATAGTCCATAACAATCAGAAAACTGCCGTCACCATCGATCACGTCAACAATACTTGGAAGATTAGGATGATGAAGCTTCTTCAACATGTCTGTCTCAACAACCAGCCCCTGCTTCACAACCTCAAAATCCTGTTTTCCATCCTTTCGGACTTCTTTAATCGCCCAGGTTTTGTTTGCACGTTCATTCAAGGCCAGATATACGACACTCATGCCTCCCTGACCTATGACATTCAAAATCTTATATTTTCCATCAATAATTGAACCTATTTCCAGCATAACATCACCTCAAAACGTCCGAATCAACGCCACGGATATATTATCCACTTCTCTCCGCTGCATGTTTAGTTCCGTCAGATACTTCGCCGTGTTCTGCATATCCGCCTCTGTCTGCAATACACCCGGGTTCAGATAATAATAGAACTCCTGAGGCGTAATCAAATGCCGAAATCCATCCGAACATAACATAAAAACTGTATTTTCTTTACATTCACCGGTATAAAAATCCGGTTCTATTACATTACTGGCGCCAACACACTGCAGCAGAACATTTCTCTGGGGATGAACGGCCGCTTCTTCCGGTGTCAATCTTCCGCAATCCATCTCCCGCTGTACAAATGTCTGATCTTTCGTAAGAAGATGAAGTTCCTGCTGAAGCATATAGGCTCTGGAATCTCCGATATTAATAATGTAATAAACGTTTCCTACCATCAATATAGCTACAACTGTTGTTCCAAGATTTACATGTAAATCTGTACCATATGCTGCAATTTTATGGTTCGTCTCATAAATCAACTGTGTCCAACTCTGTCTCAGTTCCTCGAAAACCATTCCCTGATACAAAATTCTTGGAAAATCATAATGAAACCATTCCTGAAAAGCTCTTATTAAAGCGGCACTGGCGACCTCACCCTTTGCGAGGCCGCCCATACCATCACAGATTACCCCCAAAAAAACAGAACCGTAATCTGTACTTGCAGTTTCAAGTAATATAGAATCCTGGTTTGTATGTTTCTTAATACCCACATCTGTGTAGGCTATTGTCATATAATTCATAAGAACTCCTTACTTCTCCTGTATTTCTGCCAATATCACGCCAAAATCAACTTGATCTCCGCAGATAATACAGGGGACTCAGCTTAAGGAAGAACAAATTCAAACTCCTCATCTGCAATCCGAACCTTTGCATGATTTGTAAGAATTACCTCCTGATTTGGCGCTGCCTTCACACCATTAACAAAAGTAAAGTTTGTAGAATTCATATCAGTAATGAAATAATTACTTCCCTTTCTGACAATCTGTGCATGACATCTGCTGACAGCCGTATTGTCAGAAATACAATAACTCACTCTTCTTCTCTCTTTTCCAATGGTAAATGTACCACTTGTCAAAGCGATTTTCTCATTCGTCTTTCTACGTATCAGGTAGGCCATACCTGCTGCCTGCGGCTGCTGTCCGCCAAGAACAGTTGTATCTGCATTTCCTTCGTCCAGGATACCCGTTTCTGCCTCTCCGCCTGTCGGAGCTGTGTAAGGCATTCTCGGATTCTGCGGAGTACCTGGCTGTGGCATCGGCATCGGTCCTGGTCCCGGCATAACACCAGGTCCCAGTCCTACATTTGATTTCTTTTTACTGCTTAATACTACAATCAGAATGATGACAATCACTGCTATTACAACAAAGCCAATTGCAACAAAAATCCAGACTGGCAATCCCTGATCAGCATCCTGTAATCCTTTAACTGCTTCCTCCAATACCCTTTCCGCTTCCCTTACTTCTGCATCTGTTGCATCATCTCTATCAGCGACTTCCTTTACCTCATCTAACTTATCTTCAAAAACTTTAAAACTTTCTTCTGTATAGTCGTCACGCTCTAACTCTTCTGCTCTGCTTATTGCCTGATTTAAAGCAGTTTTATCTACAGTTGGTATTTCCGTTGGCGGAACTTCTGTTGGCGGAACTTCTGTTGTTGTAACTTCCGTCAATGAATCACCCTTCGCTGTTATTGATTTTTCCGACGTATATGGTACATTTAATTTCTTCAACAGATCCACAATCTCGTAAGATGAAATTGCATAATAGTAATCTGTGTTTCCCATTGTATTCATACCAACTACATTTCCATTATTATCAACCAAAGGTCCGCCGGAATTACCAGCCGTAATTGTTGCACTATGTTGAATAATAGAAACACCTGCAGAAGACGCAAGTTTTGATACGATACCATCTGTTACAGTTACATCATTACTGGTATAATAATTAACATCCTGTGCAAGATCTGCTGCTTTCGGAAAACCTAATGCATATACATTCTGAGCTTCACCTGCAGGACTATTGCTGTCACCATCAACAATAGATAATATTTCTCTATCACCAATTGATGAACTCAAATCAACAACTGCAATATCCATCTCTTCACTGGAAGCGCGTATCGTTGCATCAATTACAACATCGCGTGTAACAACAATTTGAACTTTTTCTGTTAAAGAAGTAACATCAACTCCCCACTCTTGTAATTTGTTTTTAGCATCTTCCTTTACCTCTGCTGTCATTTCAACAACATGCTGATTTGTAATCAATACCTGGTCTCCAATTAAAAATCCGCTGCCACCCTGAACGGCATAATTACGGCCATTTTTATCCTGGAATCCTGTTAATACCTGCACAACTCCATTACGTGCCCTATTTACTTCTACCTCTGCATCTGCCCATGCCGGCACCGCAAGCATCATCATAAGACAAATTGAAATAATGACACTTAGTAATTGACCTCTTTTGTTCCCTCTCATATTGTTTCCTCCTGTTAGTTTCAGTAATTATTACTGACTTTTTATAAATTTCTTTTATTTTATAACTAACAAAAAGCTCCTACAATATGTGTCGTTTTTTGTGGTCGTCTTATTTTGACATTTTTCGCCATTCCTAAAATATTAATTCTTTTCGCAGTATCTTGTTAAAATGTGTCACTTTTTGTAGTCAACTTTTTTTATAGTAAATAAGTGTATTTCTTTCTTAAAAATAATATAATTAGAAATTATGGTATTATGATACTAAATAGAAATAATACATATGAGAGGGGAATGCATCCTATGTCTGATTTTTCTGATATGCTTACTTACTTGATTCACAGCAAAAATATAAAAGTGGCCTCGATGGCTCAATATTGTAACATTGACAGAGCAAATATGTATAAAATTATAAGTGGAAAAAGAAATCCTTCTTCATTGGATTTGGTTAAGAATATAGCTGATTTTATGAAATTGACACCTGCGGAACGTACTGAATTTTTTGAAGCCTATCATATTACAATAATTGGTAAAACTGCTTACTACCGCAGAAAAAGTGTATTAAAATACCTGCTGAATGATCCTGTTCAATTTTCTTCGTCCTCAGATTCTTTCTGGACAGATGATAAAAATTTTTCTTTTGAACCGGATCTTACGGCTCCTTGCACCCCTTTGTACGGAATCAATACACTCCAACATACTGCTATTCAGATTCTGCAGAAGGAATTAGAACGTCCTGATTGTAATATTCGGATAATCGCTCAGCCAACTTGGAGCTTTCTTTTTGATATGCTTCAGTCCTTTGGGCATAACAACCCGAATCTTACCATTGAACATATATTTTATCTAAGCAGCGATGATGAATCCTATAATTTACAGAAACAAAATTATAATATAATTTGTCTCCAGAAAATAACACCTTTTTATCAATGCGCCTGCACCTATCTTCCTTATTACTATTATAATAACATTGACTCTGATCTTAATAACCTAAGTGGCTTTCCTTATATGATTTTAACCACTGAATATACATTATGCTGCTTATCAAATACCCAATATGGAACATTGTACCATACAAAGGACATGAACCAGTTCTTCCATACTATTTTTAATAAGCAGAAACAAAAAACTACGATACTGTTTCACAAAATAAATACAAATATTACAGAATATTTCAACCTTGCCCAAAGTTTTGAGGGACTTACTCTGGAAGCACAGCCCTGCTTGACTCGTATTTTGACACCAAACGTTATCGGCAAGCTTTTAAATCCACACATATTTAATAAGGAATTATTTATTAAAAATTTTATGACCGCAGCAACGAGTTCTTTTAAAAATATCAGTACTTTTACTCGAAAAGGTCTCGAATACTTTATGCAGACTGGAAAATACCTCGCTTATCCGGAAGAGGCCTATACACCTGCTTCTATGCAAACCCGAATATTTTTATTACACCGTATATACGAACAGGCTTGTGAAGGAAAATTCCGCCTAATTATAGGTAGTCTTGAAAGTCTTCCTTTATCGGTATACCTCCAGGTATCTCCTCACTGCGGTTTCCTCTTATTTCGCGACCATGAACAGCATATTACCTATCTGAAATTAGAAGAAAAAAGCCTTTTACATGCCTTCTATGATTTTATGGAAAGCCTCGAATCAGAAGATTATCTTGGTTCCAAAGAAGAGACTGTGACCTATCTGCAAGATATGTTAGAATATTATAAAAAACTGTCATTAACCTAATTTGTATTTACCGATATATCCTTAATGCAGAAAAATTTAATATTTTCCCGTCTTAACACTGTTACCGACTAAAAATCCATATAGGAACCTAACGATCGGTAATAGACATATTACGATACAACTATGGGGTTTAAAAATTTGAAAAGTACAAAATTACTATACTATAGAATTAAGATATGCTCTTATGAATTTGATTATAGTACCATTATAGAAACATAGAGCCTTTTTGTCAACCAATAACTTTATAAAATATTTAAAAGACTTATTACCATGCAAAAAAACTGCCACACTAGAGCGTGTTTGAAAATTGCTTTCCGCAAGATGTATTCCACAATTTGTGGGAT
>UQAW01000009.1 GCA_900539175.1 uncultured Lachnospiraceae bacterium | reverse complement strand
AGTCATGCTTTTTCATGCAAGCATGAAACGCATAACCTTTTGACCCTGGTATCATATTATCCCTCCTGTACCAGTGCATGAACAAGGAGCCAGTTTGCACGAAACGGCCGCATCAGATTCCAATAACCAAATCCCAGAAACTGATAGGAAAGAGATGTCATTATTTTTTCCCGAATACTCCTGACATCCTCAAACCATACCTCATGCTGCACACCATTTTGCAGATACGTAAAATAGGGGCTTTGTGCTGTTTCATCATATTGAATCTCCACTCCCATATCCTCCGCAATCCGAACCGCTTCCACATTTCCAATCAGTGTTGCTCCACTGCCGCCCCTTACAAATGGTAATTTCCAATCATATCCATAATTCGGTACTCCCATAAGGATCTTTTCCCTTGGAATCTCGGTTACCGCATAGTCCAAAACCTCCCGGACTTTATTGATCGGAGCCACTGCCATCGGAGGTCCATAGGTGTATCCCCACTCATAAGTCATCAGGAATACGTGGTCTGCCGCATTCCCCAGTTTTTCATAATCCATTCCCTCATACAGCAGACCTGGCTGCCCAGAAGAGGTTTTTGGTGCCAAAGCCACCGAAACCTGATAGCCCTGCATATTCATCCTGCTTCTCAGTGCACTGACAAATTCTGCATACGCGTCTTTATCCTCCGGAAGAATGTATTCAAAATCCACGTCAACCCCCCGGTATCCTTTTCTATTCACAGTTTCCAATAATTCCTGTATCAATCGCTCCTGCACCTGTTCCTCACTCACCACCTGCTTCACCAGATAATTATTAAATCTCCCGTCTGCGGAAAACGGTGTCAGTACAAGGATCGGACTTACACCAAACAGCTTTGCCTCATCTATGAGATATGCCTCATTTACCGGCGGAATCAATACACCTTCCAAGGTAAATCCGTAAGAGAATACCAATAACTCATCAATATATAAAAGGGCTTCTCTTAAAATACGCTGTGCAACAAAGGGGTATGCATATCCCACCACATACTGTCTCCCCTCTGATACTTCCGTATAACGAATAACCAGACTCTCCCCTTCCACCAGATAATTACGCTCCAGAAGATAAGAATTATTCTGATAGAGCAGGCGCAGGGAAACTCCATATCGCTCTGCTACCATTTGCAGAGTCTCCCCTGCTTCTACCTGATGTATCAATTCCGGTATCCGTATCAACAACGCCTGGCCCACAACAAGCGTTCCATCCGCTTCCAATTGATTGTCGTAAATCAGGCGGCTTTCAGAAATTCCATATCGCCGTGCAATCTCAAACACCGTATCACCAGGTTGGACAATATAAATATCCATATTGATAAACCTTTTTACTTTTTTTTAACTTATGCTATTTGTCGCTTCCACGATTATTCCAATAATAAAATTAACAAAATTTTCCAAAAGGAGAGGGCAAAAAAAGAGCGGTACCAATACGTCATGTATCAGTCCGCTCTTTTAAAATGAGGGGGGAGATAGTGAGTGGTTAATCAACTATCTGTAACCTATTATAAACATAAGATGTGTGTAAAATATGTCTATATTCTAAAAGCATTCTAAAAATCATTAAGAAACTTTAAAATCCTACGCACTATTTAAAAGTTATTTCTGAACAATTCCTTAACAATTTTCAGCGATTTCATAAATCAAACGTTCCGATTCTTCCCATCCAAGGCAGGGATCCGTAATAGATTTGCCATACACATGAGTTCCGCATCCAATCTTCTGATTACCTGGTTCAATATAGCTTTCAATCATCAGACCTTTTACCAAATTATGAATATCTTCTGAGTGTTTACGACTGTGCAGAACTTCTTTGGCAATCCGTACCTGCTCCTGATACTGTTTATTCGAATTAGAATGGTTTGTATCTACAATCGTTGCCGGATTCGCAAGATTCGTCTCCTGATACTTCTCCAACAGAAGCTGCAGATCTTCATAATGATAATTTGGAATCGCATTGCCATGTTTATTGACAGCCCCTCGCAGAATCGTATGCGCCAGAGGATTTCCCTCCGTCTTTGCTTCCCAGTGGCGGTAGATAAAACTGTGCTTCGCCTGCGCAGCAATACAGGAATTCAACATCACGGACAGATCGCCGCTGGTCGGATTTTTCATACCTGCCGGTACGTCAATACCGGAGATTGTCAGACGATGCTCCTGATTTTCCACGGAACGGGCACCTACTGCCACATATGACAGGATATCAGAGACATAACTCCAGTTGGACGGATACAACATCTCGTCCGCCGGGGTCAGACCACTCTCTTCAATCGCACGGATATGCATCTTACGCATGGCAATCAGACCATGCAGCAGGTCGGGCTTTTTCTCCGGGTCCGGCTGATGCACGATTCCCTTATATCCTTCTCCGGTCGTACGCGGTTTGTTTGTGTAGATTCGGGGAATAATGATAATCTTATCTTTCACTTTCTCCTGAACCGGAACCAGACGGCTGATGTAATCGCAGACCGCATCTTCATTGTCTGCAGAACACGGTCCGATAATCACAAGGAACTTGTCCGATTCCCCGGTAAATACCTTTGCAATCTCTGCATCTCTGGCTGCTTTTTGCTCTGTCGCTCTCGCACTCAGCGGGTATTCTTTTCGAATCTGTTCCGGTGATGGTATTTCTTTTACGAATGTAAAACTCATGATGACTTTCTCTCCTCTTTCGTTGTTTCTGATCAGGCGATTGCGAGGCACCTATATTTTTAATAGCTTTACTTGCGTGGATGCGCCTTGTTGTAAACATCCCTGATTTTGTAAATCCCCATATTCAGATACATCTGGGTCGTGGAAATATCCGAATGTCCCAACATCTCCTGTACACTTTTCAAATCTGCTCCATTCTGAAGCAGATGTATCGCAAATGAATGCCGCAACGTATGCGGTGTAATATCTGCCGTGATTCCTGCCTGTTTTACATAGCTTTTTAATACCTTCCAGAATCCCTGACGGCTCATAGGACCTCCCAGACAATTTAAAAACAGCACCTTTTCTTTATGCGCTCCCATAAGGATGCCTCTTGTCTCTTTCAGGTAACGCTCCAGGGCTCGTTTTGCCGCATTCCCGAATGGTACAATCCGGTCTCTCTCATGCTCCGTGCAGGTAATATACCCCATCTTCATATTCACATCTGACAGATTCAGATGTATCAACTCACTCACACGAATCCCTGTCGCATACAACAGTTCCAACATCGCCTTATCCCGAATTCCCTTCGGTGTTCTCTCATCCGGCTGCTCCAGAAGAAGGTCCACTTCCTCCACAGTCAGAACCTCCGGCATCTTTTTCTCAACTTTCGGCGGTTTTAAACTGCTGGATGGATCTTCCGCAATACGGCTTTCTTTTACCTGATACTGAAAAAAAGCCCTTACTGCGGCCACACTCCGTGAGACTGTGGCGGCAGCCAGATTCTCCCGTTCCAGATACAGCATATAAGAATTCAGACTGGTACCGGTCACCTGGTTTACTGAATCAATCCCCTGTTCCTTCAGCCAGGCAGCCATCTTTTTCAGATCCCGCTCATAAGAAATCTCCGTATTATGAGACATCTTCTTTACACTATGTAAATATTGTATAAATTCTTGAATTGCATTTATCATTATCTCTACCTCTAATACATTAAATTTTCCAAGATAAAAGCAATTCACCCTTCAAATCATTCATAGCCATTATATACGGATTTCTCTCAAAATGCAAATACGATTTTCACGTTTTCCCCAAAAGACCCATAAAAACCGGATTCACATAGCACTCTGCAAGAATTCCGATACCATAAGCAGCCAAAAGAACCAGACATATCAGAAGATATCTCCCATATTCTCTGATATTTAATACCTCTTTTCTGCTGCTCCTCTCCGACATCTGGAATACCTGGTTCAGCAATATAATCGTCACCGGTACATAGCAGCCAACTGGAACAAGCAGGCTGAAAAACAGCTTCAGCATACCGCTGACCCCAAGTTGAAGCAACGCCGCCGAACACAGTAAGCCTCCAAGAAATCCATACCAAAGAAGTCCGAGGTAAACCGCAATCATACCGCAGGCGGTAACCCCTGATACCATCAGCAAAATCGGTGCTCTCATCCGTATTCCTGCCAAATAGCGAAGATAGGAAGTATCACTGTTGGCAATACTTCCTGCGCTTCCCACACTCAGAAGATTCAGTGCAGTCACCGCACTTCTCCGAAAATTCCACGCAACATTTGCAAATAAAATTCCTCCCAAAAAACCTGCGAGGAACACAAACAAAAAGAGGCTGCCATAGGGCATCCTTGTAAATCTGTAGATATATTGACGATAAAATCCTTTTCTCATAAAAATGCCCCCTCTTTTTCAATATATGCAGATACATTCTGAAAAAGAAGGGGATTATTCAATCATCAAATGATGTTGGGGTCAAAAGGTATTTTGACCCCTATGATACACGGATTGCTCCGCATTTCATGCTCCCGCAATCCTGAAAACATTCGAAATCCGCCCTGTTCGGGCTACTTTCTCATGTTTTACGGGTCCCAAAGTCATGCTTTTTCATGCAAGCATGAAACGCATAACTTTTTGACCCTGGTATCATTAAATAAAAGATATTAGAAAGGAAATGATGTATTATGTCTAAAGAATGCAGTAATGCATCCTGCAGCAAGGAAAGCTGTGAAGGATGTCCAAGTAAAGAGAAACCGGATTTTCATGTGGATTTGAATCAATATTCGAATGTAAAGCATGTCATTGGAGTTGTCAGTGGAAAGGGAGGTGTCGGAAAATCTTTTGTAACCGCATCTCTGGCAAATCAGATGGCACGTATGGGGTATAAGGTGGGGATTCTGGATGGGGATATCACAGGTCCTTCGATTCCGAAAATGTATGGGATTCACGGCGCGGCGAAAGTAGATGAGACGGGGCTTTATCCCAGTGAAACAGCCAATGGAATCAAAGTGATGTCCATCAATCTCCTGCTTCCAAAAGAAGAGGAACCTGTTATCTGGAGGGGGCCTGTTCTGGCGAATATGGTAAAACAGTTCTGGAGCGAGGTGATCTGGGGCGAGTTGGATTATATGTTTGTAGATATGCCGCCGGGAACTGGTGATGTTCCGCTTACCGTATTTCAGTCTCTTCCGATTGAGGGGATTGTGATCGTATCCTCCCCGCAGGATTTGGTACGTATGATCGTATCAAAGGCGTACAACATGGCACAGATGATGAATATCCCTGTTCTGGGTATTGTTGAAAACTACAGCTTTGTAAAATGTCCGGATTGTGGGAAGGAACTGCATATCTTTGGCGAAAGCCATATCGAGGAAATTGCGGCAGATCTGGGAACAAAAGTCCTTGGAAAGATGCCGATCCGTCCGGATTATGCCGAGGCAGCGGATGCAGGTATGTTTGCGCAGGTTTTGAACGAATATGTAGATGAAGCGCTTACAACTTTAGTGAAAAAGTAAAAAGTTTGCTTTGATTTAACAAAAATCATAATTATTCCGGTGAAAGAAGGAAATTACTATTAAAAATTACAATTGACAACTTCTTGACAAAGTGAAATAATGAATCCAACATCAAAAAAGATGTTGAGAGCAGCTGGCTTTCATGTATGGTGATGTCTGCGTCAGCGGACATGTCCGTTTGCTGAGAAAGGGTGATTGTGATGGCAGAAAGTAAGATTAAATTAAGTGACGCAAAAGCTGTAGAGGAGTTTGTAAGTGCTGCATCCAAGTGTGATTTTGACATCGACATCTTTTACAACCGTATGATTATTGACGCAAAATCAATTCTTGGTATCCTGAGTATGGATCTGACTAAGACACTGACAGTACAGTGTTACGGCGAGAATCAGGAGTTTAACCGTACGTTACAGAAGTTTGCAATTGCGTGAGCATGACAACATTGACTGGACTGAGAGTTCCTGTGATTTTTTTGCAGGGAATAGAGAAAAAGAAGAAACCGGAGATTCAGAGAGGGCATAGAGCAGATGGTAATGCAGAATGCCGGCATCTGAAGTTTCGGTTTCTTTTTGTATGGAAAACAGCCGATAGAGAGAACGCACAGGCTGTCAGGTGAGGAAATTCTATGGAGATAATACAGATATCTGTCCGTGCATTGGTTGAATTTTTATTGCGCAGCGGAGATTTGGATAATAGAAGGGGCGGATGGGCGGACAAGGAAGCCATGCAGAAAGGAAGCCGGATTCACAGAAAAATTCAGAGGCGGATGGGTGCCGGGTATTTTGCAGAGTATTCGCTTGCATATGAAAAAACATTTGATCATTTTACTCTGAAAATCGAGGGGCGGGCAGACGGTGTGTTTTCCGAGGAAGGGACAGAGGTTATCGATGAGATTAAAAGCACATATGCACCCCTGGAAATACTGGAGGAGCCTGTTTTAGTTCACATGGCTCAGGCAAAATGCTATGCTTATATTTATGCGATTCAGAATCACAAAGAGAAGATGGGGATTCAGATGACCTATTGTAATCTGGAAACCGAAGAAATGAAACGTTTCCGGGAAGAGGTCACGGCAGAGGAACTGGATTGTTGGTTTACCGACCTTTTGAACCAATACTATCAGTGGGCGGAATTCCAATATCAGTGGAAATTAAAGAGAGATCAATCCATGCAGGGGTTAGAGTTTCCCTACCCGTATCGGGAAGGACAGCGGAAATTGGTGTCGGATGTTTATCGGACGATATTAAGGGAAAAAGAACTTTTTGTAAATGCACCAACCGGTGTGGGAAAGACGATGTCCACCATCTTTCCGGCTGTCCGGGCTGTGGGAGAGCAAAAAGGGGAGAAAATTTTTTACCTGACTGCAAAGACCATTACCAGAACAGTGGCGGAAGAGGCATTTTCTATTTTGCGGGAGCATGGACTTTCTTATAAGGTGATCACACTGACAGCGAAAGAAAAGATGTGTGTCTGCGGCGAGGTGGATTGTAATCCTGAAAGTTGCCCAAGAGCCAGAGGACATTATGATCGAATCAATACGGCAGTGTTTGAACTTTTAAATACCTGCGATACATTTACAAGAGAGGTTTTACTGGATGCGGCCAAAAAGCATCAGGTTTGTCCTTATGAATTCCAGTTGGATCTGGCTTCCTGGGTGGATGCAGTCATCTGCGACTATAATTATGTCTTTGATCCGGTGGTACGGCTGCGGCGCTTCTTCGGAGAGGGAGCGGGAAAAGGCGGTCATATCTTCCTGATCGATGAAGCTCACAATCTTGTGGACCGGGGAAGAGAGATGTTCAGTGCATCCGTATATAAAGAAGAGTTTCTGGAAATACGCCGCCTTGTAAAACCTTTTGCTGTGAGCAAAAAATTAATGAGGGCATTGGAACGTTGTAATCGGCAGTTGTTGGTTTATAAGCGGGAATGCGAGGGGGAATGTCTGGAATTGACAAATGTGGGCGAGTTTGTTCTTTCGATGATGAACCTGGCAGGGGAATTGGAGGTTTTTCTGCAGGATTATAAGGAAGGTGAACTGCGAAAGCAGGTTTTGGAGTTTTATTTCCGGGTTCGGGCTTTTGTGAACATTTATGAGCTGTTGGATGAGAATTATATGATCTATGCGAGGCATACAGAAGAGGGACGGTTTCAGTTAAAGCTGTTCTGCGTCAACCCTGCGGGAAATCTGCAGGAATGCCTGAATAAAGGCAGAAGTACCGTATTCTTTTCTGCTACGCTGCTTCCGGTGAACTATTACAAAAAACTGTTTTCGACCAATGAGGATGACTATGCCGTATATGTGAATTCGCCCTTTGACAGTACCAATCGAAAACTGCTGTTGGGCCGTGAGGTGAGTACAAAATATACCAGGCGCAGTGTGGAGGAATATATGCGGATCGCCTCTTATGTCTGCCAGATTGTTGCACAGAAAAAGGGAAATTATATGGTATTTTTTCCATCTTATCGGCTGATGAATGATGTCTGTGATATTTTTAAGGAATCCTTTCTGGAGAATCTGCAGACCCGGGGTTCTGTTCAGGTGCTTCTTCAGGCACCGGGGATGAAGGAACGGGAACGGGAGGAATTTCTGGAGGCCTTTGAGCAGGAGTCTGAGGAAGCGGAAACGCTGATTGGATTCTGCGTTATGGGCGGTATTTTCTCTGAGGGGATTGATTTAGATGGAGAGCGGCTGATCGGAGCGATTGTGGTGGGAACGGGACTGCCGCAGGTGGGAACGGAACGTGAACTTCTGAAAAAGTTTTATGACCAAAGAGGGGAGAATGGATTTGATTATGCTTATCGCTTTCCGGGCATGAACAAGGTGCTGCAGTCGGCCGGACGCGTAATTCGTACAACGAAGGATCGGGGGATTATCGCACTTCTGGATGAGCGGTTTCTGAGACGGGAATATCTGGATCTGTTTCCGATGGAATGGAGAGGGTATACTGTATGCTCGCTGCAGACGGTAGGAAGAGAGGTTCGGGAGTTCTGGGAGGGGTAAGACTGACATACGGACTGACATACGGACGGGAGCCAAATCCCCGGCGGCATGCAAAGGCTCCTGGCATCAGGCGCGGGCTTCAACCTTAACAAATTCTAAATAAGAAACGGCGGGACGCTTACGGAACATGGACAATTCGCCAGGAAAACCGGATGTTTTCCCGGCTCAGTGTCCATTGAAATTGGATTTTGTAAATCCAATTTCATCCGTAAGCGTCCCGTCGTTTCTTATTAAGAATTTGTAACAGGTCTGCAGATGCGTCTGATGCCAGGAGTCTTTGCGTGCCGCCGGGGACTTGTCTCCCTGTTTAGCGACATAGAAAAAGTGTTTTGGGCCGGGGTTAGATTTCTGAAAATCCCTGGATGAATTCTTTGGCGGACTGGGGGAGGGGGATGTGGGTGTTGTGGGCGATTACCAGTTGGCGGGTGGGGAGTTGTTCGATTATCTGTACCTGGAACAGGTCGGAGTTTTGGTCTACGCAATAATTGGGGACAAAGGCAATTCCGAGACCGATATTCGCCAGGTCAATCAGGAGGTCGTTGCTGCCCAGTTCAATTTCGGGAACCAGATCCAATTGGTGTTGTTGGAAGAGGTTGTGGAGAAATTCGCTGGTGGTGCTTTTTCGGTCGAGCATCAGGATGGGATGTTCCAGCAGTTCTTTCAGATGGAGTGGTTTTTCGATCAGTTGGGGAAAGTATTCCCTGCTGGCAATAAAGATATCCTGAAATTGGTGGATCGGGATTGTGGTCATGCGGGTGGGGAGTTTGGAATTAGGGAAGTTGGTCACGATCAGATCTACCTGCCCGGCTTCTAAAAGATCCACGCAGTGGGTGGAGGTCTGGTTGGTTACCTTGATGTGTACGCCGGGATAGTTTTTGTGAAAATTCTGCAGATAAGGAACCAGATAGTAGCGGCAGATGGTATCGCTTGCGCCGATCCGTAATTGTCCGCCGCCCAGAGTACTGGATTCCATAACCTGAGCTTCTCCGCGCTGAATCAGGTTGATGGCTGGTTCAATATGACGCAGCAGAGTCTCACCCTCGGGAGTGAGCTGTACTTTTTTTGTGCTGCGGATGAACAGTGTGATGCCCAGTTTTTTTTCCAGTACTTTGATTGACTGGCTGACCGCAGACTGAGAGATAAACAACTGCTTGGAAGCTTCCGAAAAGCTGAGGGATACGGCAACATAGTAAAATACTTTATATAATTCATAATTGATGTCCATGATAAGTCCTCCTTATAATAAAGGATTATAGCACGGAGCGGGGGCGGATACAATATCAGATGTGATATGCAGGTGTAGAAGCAATCCGAGACACCTGACTGATAGCATTTGATACTGCTGGTATTGAGATAACAATCAGTGTAAGGACGCCTTCTGCCAGAATATAACTGTAGTTGTAGATGACGGGATAAAGTGCTGCCAGAGATTGTGGAAACTCTTCCGGCATATAATCCATCCAGTAGAGATACCCTCCCAGTGTGTGAAAGAATCCGCGGGCAAGAATGGCAATAAGATAACCATTCCGCAGTCCATTTTTCCGGTTCTGGAAGAGACCGGCGATGCCCAGGGCGGCAAATGCCAGAATGTAGTCGCAGCATACCTGAAAAAAGGAAAGAACGTAGGGTTCCTGGATAAACTGTAAAATTCCATAGGCAAGACCTACTAAAATTCCGGTTTTTGTACCATACCAATAAGCAATCAATACGATAAATAACATGGAAAACAAGGTTACGGTACCGCCAAACGGCAGTTCAACAGGTTTGATATAAGAAGCAAGGTAAGCCAGTGCAAGTCCCATGGCGCAGAATGCCAGTTGCTTTGCCGGCATAGACTTCCTTTTTTTATTCTTTCCGCTCAGCAGAACACCTGCAAGGAAAAGAAGAATCATACCTATGATACAGACCGCATATCCTGCAGCGGTAAGTCCGCCCTCAGAAGTTACCATAAAGCGAAACATAAAGAATCCCCCCTTTATAGAATTAGGAACTGTAGAAAAATAACTTGTGCAGATTGGGCAGGATATTTCTTCGAAGGTGTAGGTCAAAAAATGTAGTCGTAGCAGTCTACGGCGAGGCTTTTTGACCTGCACAATCGGAGAAATAGGCAAGTCAAGATACATGAGTTATTTTCCTACAGTTCCTTAAATTCCTTAGATTTACTAAAAGTATAGATGGTTCTGTATAGGTTGTCAAGCAGTGAAAAATTCAATCATATCTCTGAATATAATGCATCAAATACTTTATGAAATATCATCTGATTGGGATAATAACGGTAATCTGCAAATATCGAAATGCCATTGTGATAAAAATGCTCCAATATTGCAGCGGCACAGGCGGCACTTCTGCTTTGTCCGTATTCGCACTGGCAGATGATGTCTAATCCTTCACTGTAAGTACCGTAAATAAATTTTGCCAGATCATCAGCCTTCGGGAAAAAAGTATCATATGTAAAACCATATTTCGGAAGTATCTTCAGGTCAATGTCATGTATTTCAATCGGAAAGACACGATTTGTTTTACACGAGTAATCGACAGGCACATCTTTTTCCCCCTATTCTTGGATTCACCGGATCATAAAAACTGATTAACGCTGCATTTTCCGGGAAATGCCTGCCAACAGTTCTTCAGTGGATTTTCTTGAATAAATTTCAACTCCCATTGAAACCCTCCAGAATTTTCGTTCTCCATTCCGATTTTTCATTCAACATCATTACAATACAATACAAAGCCTAATCAAATGAGTTAATAATTTTATGATATTTAGCACAGGCACTATAAACGATAGACAAGGACGAGATAAATGGTTTATGGATGGCAGTTTTCCTTAGGTTTGCTTAGGAAGGTCAGGCAGCAATAAACATGATCAAAAGAATAGCTATTTTTTAAAAAAAACATTTTTGATTCTGTCGAATACTACAATTCTTTGTCGAATATTGCGATTGATTCTCATTGCAAATGCAATAAAAAAGATGTAAAATTGTTTATATAATTAAACGAAAAACTTAGAAAAGAGTGAATTAAGCTGTAAAAATCATAAAGATTCTTTTGATTTATGGTGCTGTTAATAATCCAAGTGAAAGGAGGGGAGTCCCATGAATTATTTTTGTATGGAAGATATTGAATTCTATAAAAAGACTGCGAAAGATGTTAGTAGAAAAAGGAGGATGTAGATGATTAGTAAATTAAAAAGAGTAATTGTAATTTTCCTTTCAGTTATCATGAGTTTTAATATATCCGTAATATCGCCATTTGCAGCTTCTAAATCAAGTGAAAGAAAGAGCAGTGCTTATTGGGCAAGTGCTGATTCGGGATGGTCTTCTATGGATTATTGGTTAAAGTATGAGGAAATATATACGGCTAGCGGAAGTAATAATATTTTCAGCAGTAGAACCAGACTCTATGCATATAATACAGTCGCAGCAGTTAATGTACCTTATATGCAACTTGGCAATGTATTACATAAAGATTCAGGAGGGAGTACTGTAGCAACTTTTACTTCATTTAATACAGAGCCTGCTATTTGGGATACGACATATTCTACGAAAGGTTTCCAAAAAAATACGACTTCAAAAACATATCCCAAAACTACGTCAAATCAGGGTACATGGGTGGTATTGCTTATTTGCAAGGGTATGTTAGTGCCTACGCAAACAGAATCCTGCACAATATCATTGAAAACATCTTAGGAGGTATAAAAATATGCGTAAGAAAAGACGAATATTTATGCTCATAGCAGTAATTACCGGACTTTTTGCGATTGCTGTATTCCAAACGTGGGGACATTCAGAGAGCAAAGATAAAAACCTCTATGAAAAATTAGGAGAGAATATAGCTGAACATGCAAAAGAGGGCAAGTTAAGTGCTTTGGATGCAGATGAAGACATTTTTATGGAAGGAAAACAGGCAGTTATTACAAATCGTGAATTAGGTATTGCAATTGATTTTTATATTATTTCAGGTGATACGGAAGAAGCTGCCAGGAATAAAGCCATAGAATATTTGAAACAAAGGAACGCGCTGTATGTTAAGGCTGTTAAGGAAGGGCAGGATGTGACGGAGGATGAGATTTGGGCTTACCTGAATGAAATGAAAATGGATATGAAAAATTCTCAGAATGCTTCGGACATTCAGGCATTGATTGACCAATTTGATTCGGAAGAAGACTATTGGAACTATGAATTTACAGTATATCAGAAAAATTTGCCGATACAAAAATATGTCGAAGTACTAAAACAATCTTTCGCAGAGGAAACAAATCAAAGTGATTCTATGGATACGGCAGAATTTAACGAAGGTTTTCTTAATTATTACGAAGAATATAAACGGGAACTTGTTGATGCAGAAAATTACCAATTAGCAGAATGAAAATTCTATTGACAATCATTTTCGACGTGTTATATTATTAAGTAAGAAAACACGTTGAGAAGAAGAGTAAGCCGTGATAACGTTACAGAGAGAGATGTGAAAAGCTGGAAGCATCTTATCGGGAAACGGTTGAAAACTACCTTTGAGTGGCCCCAATCCGGTCCGGTGACTCCGTTATCGTCTGAAAGAGCGGCTTTTCGTAAAAAGCAATCAGGGTGGAACCGCGAGTGAATACTCGTCCCTTGCAGTGTCTGTGGATATTGCAAGGGACTTTTTGTATTTCAGATGATTCGTTCGTTTATATTTGATCAGGTGTCCGGATAAAATAAGAAAAGGAGATAGAATAAATGATTATTACATTGAAAGATGGTTCGACAAAAGAGTATCAGCAGGCAATGTCTGTCATTGATATTGCAAAAGATATCAGCGAAGGTCTGGCAAGAATGGCAGCCTGCGGTGAGGTAGACGGCGAGGTTGTGGATCTGAGATATGTGGTGGACCAGGACTGCACATTGAGCATTCATACGGTTAATGATCCGGAGGGTCTGGCTGCTTACCGTCATACAACTTCCCATATTATGGCACAGGCTGTAAAGCGGCTATATCAGGATGCAAAGTTGGCAATCGGTCCTTCCATCGCTGATGGATTTTACTATGATATGGATCGTGAGACTGCATTTACGTCAGATGATCTGGAGAAAATCGAAGCCGAGATGAAGAAGATTATCAAAGAAGATCTTCCGATTGTGAGATTTACAAAACCGAGAGATGAAGCGATTGCATTCATGAAAGAACGTCAGGAGCCTTATAAAGTGGAATTGATTGAGGATCTTCCGGAAGATGCAGAGATCAGCTTTTATCAGCAGGGAGAGTTTGTGGATCTGTGTGCGGGACCGCATCTGATGAGTACAAAACCGGTGAAAGCATTTAAGCTGACCAGCCTGGCAGGCGCTTATTGGCGCGGGGATGAGCATAACAAAATGCTCACACGTATCTATGGCACAGCATTCCCGAAGAAGGCAGAACTGGAAGCGTATCTGACGATGATTGAAGAGGCGAAGAAGCGCGATCACAGAAAACTGGGCCGTGAATTGGGATTATTCATGATGAATGATGCAGGTCCGGGATTCCCATTCTTCCTCCCGAAGGGTATGATTCTGAAAAATTGTCTGTTGGATTACTGGCATGAACTGCACAGAAAAAATGGTTATCAGGAGATTTCTTCGCCGATTATGCTGAGCAGAACGCTGTGGGAGACTTCCGGTCACTGGGATCATTACAAAGATAATATGTATACGACTGTGATTGATGAACAGGATTTTGCCATCAAACCGATGAACTGCCCGGGCGGTATTCTGGTTTACCAGTCAGAACCCCGGTCCTATCGCGATCTTCCGCTGCGTATGGGAGAACTGGGGCTGGTTCACCGCCATGAGAAGTCCGGTCAGCTTCATGGTCTGATGCGTGTGCGCTGCTTCACACAGGACGATGCCCATATCTTTATGATGCCGGAACAGATTAAAGATGAGATTAAAGGCGTTGCAAAATTGATTGATGAGGTTTACAGCTTGTTTGGATTCAAATACCATGTAGAACTTTCCACACGTCCTGAGGATAGTATGGGAAGTGATGAGGACTGGGAGATGGCTACGGATGCTCTGCGCGGTGCGTTGGATGATCTGGGACTGGAATATGTGGTAAATGAAGGTGACGGTGCATTCTACGGACCGAAAATTGACTTCCATCTGGAAGATTCTCTCGGAAGAACCTGGCAGTGCGGTACGATCCAGCTTGATTTCCAGCTTCCGCTGCGTTTTAATCTGGAGTATACAGGAGCAGACGGAGAGAAACACAGACCAATCATGATCCACCGTGTGGCATTTGGTTCCATCGAACGCTTTATCGGTATTCTGATCGAGCATTTTGCAGGTGCATTCCCGACCTGGCTGGCTCCGGTTCAGGTGAAAGTACTGCCGATCTCTGATAAATATGCAGAATATGGCAAGAAAGTTCTGGATGCGCTGGAAGCAGAGGGAATCCGTGCAGAGATTGATACACGTTCTGAAAAAATCGGATATAAGATCCGTGAGGCTCAGACGCAGAAGGTTCCTTATATGCTGGTTGTTGGTGCGAAGGAAGAGGAAGATCAGCTGGTAGCAGTGAGAAGCCGCAAAGACGGAGATCAGGGTCAGAAGAGTCTGGACGCATTTATCGCAGATATGAAGGAAGAGATTCGTATAAAAGCAAAATAATCGGCACATACTATCTCCATCTGAGAAAAGGAGGTAGAAATTATGGCAGTATTAAGTTGCGGCGCAGTAACCTGCGTGTATAACAAAGACGAACTGTGTTCAAAAGGTGATATCAGAGTCGGTGGTTCCGATGCACATCATTCCGACCAGACCTGCTGTGAAAGCTTTAAGGAAAGAACCAGTGATTCCATGAGCAACAGCGAAGGCTGCGGATGTACCACGATTGGTATTGACTGTAAAGCACAGGAATGCAGCTTTAATGATAAGTGCAAATGTGTTGCCGGCGCTATCCACATCAGTGGAGATAATGCCTGCAGATCCGAAGAAACACGATGCAGTACATTCCGCTGTGAATGTAAATAATCAGTATTAAAGAATAAAGTGCTGTAAAATGCGGTTTACGGATAGAGCTTGCGCTTGCCACAGAATAAGAAGGCAGGTGCCTGCTATGGGCTGCATTTTACAGCACTTTGTTGTTTTTTGCGTAAATATTGACCTATAACGTTTTTTGGTGTATGATTATGTAAAATTATGAAAAACTATTAATTTTTTATGCAGTTCATGTAAGAGGAGGGAAAAATGTTCTGTCAACATTGTGGTAAAGAATCCGAGGAAACAAATAGGTTTTGTCCATACTGTGGTCAGCCGGTCCAACAGTCATCAATACCGAATCAAAATGCTCCATCACAACAGCCTTATTCTGTTTCAGGACAGCAAAATCAGCAGCAGTACGGTACAGGTGGATATTCACCGCAGTCATCCTATACATACAATACAACGCCTTCTGCTCCGTTTTCACAGCAATTATCTATGAAATGGTATAATTTTGTGATTTGGTTCCAGTTATTTGTATCTGCGTTGTTTTCGCTTTATAATGCGGTTCGGTATTTTACTGGTGCTCATTATGGTGAGGGGAGTGCAGAACTGGTGTATTTTTTTTATGGCAATGGTCTGAAAGTTTTGGACATTGTTATGGGAATATGCAGCGTCATCTGTATTGGATGGGCAATTTATGCGCGGCAGCAGTTGAGACATTACAAACGTCAGGCACCCATGATTTATATTGTTTATCTGGGATTTAATGTCGTGACTACGATTGTATATCTTGTATGTATTTCTGTTATTACACAGGAATTTTTACTGGATGTAAGAAGCATAGCAAATCTTGCCGGTAACATTGTTATGATTGTGCTTAACGTGGTTTATTTTCAGAAGAGATCTTCTTTATTTGTCGGCTGATACAGGCGATAGCAACCCCGGTTTCCCCGGGGTATTTTTTTGACTGAATTTTGATCTGGTGTATCGGGGGAACCATATTTGTTCCGATTTTTACAATTATCACACGGGATATGTGTGTAAAATATCAGACATGACAAGGGCGTCTGAATCAGCAAGAGTGTTGATTGGGACGCTTTTTTTATTGAAAAGAGAGGAAGGGATTTGTATGGAGGCAAGAATTGCAGAGCATCCGATTCTTGGAGTTCAGGAAAAAGGAAAGCTCGTGAAATTTAGTTACGATGGAAAAGAAGTGGAGGGCTATGAAGGGGAGCCGATTGCCGCTGCACTGAAAGCAGCAGGTCTTATGGTTCATCGCTACACGGCAAAAGAGCATAAGCCAAGAGGAATTTTCTGTGCAATCGGAAGATGTACGGATTGTGTTATGGTAGTCGACGGTGTTCCCAATATCCGAACCTGTGTGACACCTTTGAAAGCGGGAATGGAAGTTAAGACACAGTATGGTGTCGGTGCTCAGCCGATGGATGTACAATAGGGAAGGGAGTATTGCGTGGTATGAAACGATATGACTTGATTATAGTAGGTGCAGGACCCTCTGGTTTATCGGCAGCGATTGAGGCAGCAAAGAGAGGTCTTAAGGTAGTAGTATTTGATGAAAATGAGAAGCCGGGCGGTCAGCTTTTCAAGCAGATTCATAAATTTTTTGGCTCAAAGGAGCACAAGGCAAAAATCAGAGGATTTGTAATTGGTGAGCAGCTTTTAGAGGAAGCCGATAAGCTTGGAGTAGAAGTTGTACTGAATGCGACTGTGATTGGGCTGTATCAGGACAAGGAAATTACGGTTCGCATAGGAGAAGCGGTATATCATTATAAGGGAGACGCTATAGTGGTTGCGACAGGCGCAGCAGAGAATATGGTAACTTTCCCGGGATGGACACTACCGGGTGTCATCGGGGCAGGTGCAGCACAGACGATGATGAATCTGCATGGTGTGAAGCCGGGCAAAAAGATTCTGATGCTCGGCTCCGGAAATGTGGGACTTGTTGTGAGCTTTCAGCTGATGCAATGTGGCTGTGAGGTGGTTGCCTTAGTTGACGCGGCTCCCCGTGTCGGCGGATATGGTGTTCATGCGGCAAAGGTGGCAAGAACCGGAGTCCCTTTTTATCTGTCGCATACGATTGTAAAAGCAGAAGGAGAAGAGTATGTAACCGGTGTCACAATTGCGGAAGTAGACAGTCACTTTCGGTTTGTTCCGGGGACAGAGAAACATTTCGATGTGGATACGATATGCCTTGCTGTTGGACTCTCTCCAATGTCACAGCTTCTTAAGATGGCAGGCTGCGAGATGGAGGATAATCCAAAGCGCGGCGGTCAGGTTCCTGTTTGTGACGAATATGGGAGAACTTCTATACCAGGCGTGTTTGTTGCAGGAGATGTATCTGGCATTGAGGAAGCAAGTTCAGCCATGATTGAAGGAAGAATGGCAGGGATTGCGGCTTCCCAATATCTGGGCTATATAGAGAAGGAGGAGTTGGATACTGAACTTGCCGCATTAGATCGGGCACTTGACGGACTTAGGCAGGGAATGTTTGCACCGAAGAACCGTGGAAAAGAAATTATGGAGACGGAAGAAGGAATTGCGGTTTCCGCCAGTCTGTTAAAGCATGGATTTGTGGCGGATGATGAGATTGAACGCTATCCGGGCGTTACCCATAAAGCAGGGGTTCATCCAGTCATGGAGTGTACACAGAATATACCCTGTAATCCCTGCCAGGATGCATGTCCCAAGGGATGTATCAGTATCGGGGCGAAAATCACCTCTCTTCCGGTTGTGGTGGAGAATTCACAATGTGTAAATTGCGGCATGTGTGTTGCATCCTGCTCCGGGCAGGCAATTTTCCTTGTGGATGAGACGTATGAGGACGGATATGCCAGTGTCACACTTCCATATGAATTTTTACCCCTTCCGGAGGTAGGGACAAAGGGTGCAGGACTTGGAAGAAATGGACAAAAGGTATGTGATGCGGAAGTAGTTCAAGTCAGAAACGTCAAGGCATTTGATAAGACCAATCTGCTGACAATTAAGGTTCCGGCAGAATATGCGATGAAAGCACGATTTTTTAAAGCAGAGTAAAATCCAGGGAGGATACAGGATGAATCAGATAAATGATAGGTCAAGAGATATTGGTTCTTTTGTTCCGGCTGCAGATGACGATATGCTGATCTGCCGCTGCGAGGAAATCACAAAGGGAGAAATTCGAAGAGCGGTTCATGACGGTATGTGGACCATGACAGAAATCCGACGCTATTTGAGAACTGGTATGGGACTTTGTCAGGGACAGACCTGTGCAAGGTTGGTAAAGGGTATCGTAGCAAGAGAACTTGGAATTTCTCCGGCAGAGCTTGAGCCTGCCACATCACGCGTGCCGATGCGCCCGATCGAGATGCATATACTGGCAAACGAAGGAAAGGAGGGTGAATCGTATGAGTAATTGTGCGGATGTTGTAGTAATCGGTGGAGGGATTATCGGAAATGCAACTGCCTATTATCTGGCAAAGCTTGGAAGCAGGGTTATTGTATTAGAGGGGAGCGATCACATCGGAAATGGCGGCTCCTCCAGGAACGGCGGTGGTGTCCGACAGTCAGGCCGCGATCCGAGAGAGCTTCCACTTGTGATGTATGGAATTAAGAATTACTGGCCAACCCTTTCCGAAGAACTTGAGGTGGATTGTGAATACCATCAGGACGGTAACCTTCGTCTTGGTAAAAATGAAAAGCATAAGCAGATCCTGAATGGACTTACGGAACGTGCAGTAAAGGTTGGTCTGGATGTTCGTATGATCGATGGAGATGAGGTGAGACAGATGAATCCTTATCTGTCTGATGAAGTTACCTGTGCAAGCTGGTGTCCGACAGACGGACATGCAAATCCACTGACCACAACATTGGGGTATTATAAGGCGGCAAGAAAGCTTGGAGTACGTTTTATTACCGGTGAGAAGGTTGTGGCTTTACAAAAGGTAAAAGGTAAACTGCGCAAGGTGATTACTGCGAACAATGTATATGAAGGGGAGCATGTGGTACTTGCAGCAGGACTTGCCAGCAGAGAGATTGCTGCAACGGTAGGGATTGACATTCCAATGCAGGCAGTTAGTCTGGAGGCTCTTGTTACAGAGGCGGAACCGCATATGTTTGACCAGATGTTGGGAACCGCAGAAGCAGACTTTTATGGACATCAGACGAAGCATGGTTCTTTTGTATTTGGGGGATCTTCCGGATTAGAGGGTTTTACCAGAGATGATCATGGACTGCAGTCTAATTATAGTCTGACAGCATCCTGTATCTGCCGCGGTATTATGAAATATTTTCCTGATTTATCGAATGCCAAAATTGTTCGCACATGGGCGGGGTGGATGGATAAGTGTGCGGATGGAGTACCGGTGCTTGGAAAGGTGGAAGAGGTACCGGGACTTATCATGGCATGTGGATTTAGCGGACATGGCTTTGGAATTGCACCGGGGGCAGCAAGCCAGCTGGCAGAGCTGATTGTAAAAGGGAAGACAACGGTTGATTTATATGACTTGCGCTATGACCGATTCAAGGCTAAAATATAAGTATGAGCTGGAAAGAGGACAGGCTGCGGCCGACGCAGCCATATTTTGTATTTGATACGGATTGTTTTTATCAGGAAGTATATTTAAGGCAGGGGATTTCTCATTTCTATACTTATCGCGTGGGAGATGCTAAGAAGATAAGAGTCGTTCCGGATGGATGCATCGATTTTTTCTTCGAGTATGATGGGAGGCAGATGAAAGGATTTGTATGCGGCACCCCGATTGTGTATAAGGAGCAGGATACGCCAAAGCTTCAGGACGTGTTCGGCGTACGGTTTATGCCGGGGGTACAGCCTGAGCTGATACAGGCAACGATGAAAGAGGTTTTTGACAAGCAGGTTCCTGTGGAGCCCCTTTTAAAAGGGGATTCTCATTGGATAGAAAGGTTGGCGGGAGAAACAGACTTTTATCAGAGAATCCGTGTATTTCTTGAGGCATATACCAGGGCAGAGAAGAAGAAAGAAGTGTTCCTGGGGAAAAAGGAGTTGGTATTATCGGTGAAGCAGATGGTATACAATTCTGATGGGAAAATCAAGGTGTCTGAGCTTCAGGAGAATACGGGATACTCCAAGCGGTACATCAATAAAGTGTTCATCGAAGAGATGGGCTTTTCCCCCAAGACATTTTGTAAAATTATTCAGTTTCAACGGGCGCTTGAATTTTTGAATTACGGTGCACCTGAGAAGATGACAGATGCGGCGGTCAAGCTGGGCTACTATGATCAGTCTCAGTTTATCCGGGATTTTACAAAATATGCGGGAATTACGCCCAGAAAATATTTAAAGCTGGTAGAATCTGAGCATTATAAAAATAAGGTGACAAACACAAATTCCTTCGGAAATGAAAGGAAGTTATGAATAGTTCCGATTTATACAAGTTTTTTGAGAAATAAATGAATAGAATAGTAGCAGAGAAAGACAGAGACAAAGGCGTCTGGCAGAAATGTCAGGCGCCTTTTCCTATTGACGGAAAAACAGGAGGAAAAAATATGGGATTTTCAAAAATCGAAGTAATAACATCCATGAACCGGCTCAGCAATCTGAAAACAGCATTAAGTAAACTTGGTGTCAGTGGAATGACCGTTATTCAGGCAATTGGATGCGGTGTTCAAAAAGGTACGTTTGAATATGAGCAGGAACAGAATCCGGAGATGGAGCTGCTGCCAAAGCAGATGATCATGATTGTTGTGGAGAACGAGATTATTGAGAACGTAATCGAGACGGTAAAAAAGGAACTCTACACCGGCCATATCGGGGATGGAAAAATTTTTGTTACACCTCTTTCGAATGTAATTCGTGTACGAACCGGTGAAGAGGGAGAAGATGCACTGAAATAAGGTACATGAGGAGAAAGAATATGGAAGAGAAAAAATTAGGACTTCCAAGTGTGATCTCAACAGGAGTAGGACTGATTGTTGCGACAAGCTGTCTGATGTCTTTGGGACAAGGGGCGGGAGCACTTGGAACGGGATTTATTATTTCAATCATACTTGCATGTTTTATCAATATCTGCACTGCCTTGTGTATGGCAGAGCTAAACGCAGTCATGCCTAACCTGACCGGAGGACTTGCACAGTATACTTTAGCGGGAATGGGACCGTTTATCACGATTGTAACTATGGTCGGCGGTTATATTGTGTGTCAGTCCATTACCGGCTCAGTAGAGTGCGCAATGTTCGGGAATGCAATCAATACAGTGTTTGATACAGGGATTCCATCAAGTGTCTTTTGTATTTTATTATTGGTCGTATTGATTATCGCAAACCTTTTAGGAATTGATATGTTTGCGAAAATTCAGAATTTTGTAGCCTATGGTTTGATTCTTTCATTGATCATTATGGGACTTCTGGGAATATTGGGACTGGGAAACGGAGAGAAGATTACACAGACGATGAATCTTGCAGAGAGCTTTTCTGATTCCTTTGCACTTTTAGGATTAGCATTCTTCTTGTTTATCGGAAGTGAATTTGTTATTCCGATCTCTAAGAATGTCAAAAACGAACGGAAAAATGTTCCGCTTGGAATGGTTCTGAGTCTTTTGATTATTCTTTTGATGCAGATTTTGGTTGTCATCGGAATGGGACATTATGTCAGATGGGAAGACCTTGCCAGCAGCGCATCTCCGCATATTTTATACGGAAATTCTTTATTGGGATATGCAGGTTCTCTGTGGATGATCCTGGTTTCTGTATTTGCCGTAATCAGTACGGTAAATTCAGCAATCAGTTTCCTGTCCTATATGTGTGCCGGAATGGCAAAGATCAGTCTGATGCCGTCCATTTTTCTGAAAAAGAATAAGCGCGGCGCTTATTATGTGGGGATTCTTATGATTGGGACGATCATGATTTTGGTGAATGCAACAGGGTTATCTACCAGCGATTCCCTTTCTTTTATGATTTTGGTGGCAATTGTATTCTGGATGGTATCGTATGTGATTGCTGATATCAATGTTCTGATTTTCCGCAGAAGATTACCCAAAGCTCCCCGGACATTCAAGGTGCCGCTTGGTCCTGTTATTCCGGCAATTGCCATTGTTGGAAATCTGTTCATGATCTGGAATATTGACGGCGATCCGGCAGCCAGAAATCTGATTTTCACAATTGATGGAATCGTGTTTGTCGTATTAAGTATTTATGCCGTATTGTGGTGCAAAATCAAGCTAAAACGGCCATTGTTCAAACCGATACCGGTTCATGAAGTGATGGCAATGGAGCATTCACTATATCTGACAGCACACAAAAAAGATGATAAGCGAGGAAACTAAGATGGAATATCCAAAGGTAGATTTTTTATATTTGAGTGAAGATGATATGATTAAAGCTGGTGTGAAGGATATGGCCGGCTGTGTGGAGGCAATGGATGAAATGTTTCGGCTGATGAAGGTCGGAGATTACCGCATGGGTGGAGCAAATGGCAATTCCCATGGATGTATGGTAATGTTTCCGGAATCTTCCCCGTTCCCGGAGATGCCGGTAGATGGGCCGGATCGAAGATTTATGGCAATGCCTGCGTATCTTGGCGGAAAATTTGATATGGCCGGAATGAAATGGTATGGCTCGAATGTTGAAAACAAAGAGAAAGGACTTCCGCGTTCCATTCTTACGTTGATTTTAAATGATAAAGATACAGGTGCTCCGCGTGCATTTATGTCAGCTAATATTTTGTCTGCATACCGGACCGGAGCGGTTCCGGGTGTCGGCTTTAAATACTTTGCCAGAGAGGACGCTTCAACAATCGGAATTGTTGGTCCGGGTGTCATGAGTAAGACGGCGCTTGCAGCAGCAATGGCAGTTCGTCCGTCCCTTAAGATAGTGAAAGTGAAGGGGCGCGGAAAAGCATCTCTTGATAACTTTATTGCACATGTAAAAGAAGAATATCCGGGCGTGGAGGCTTATGCAGTGGAGACGATTGAGGAGGCTGTCAGAGACAGTGATATTGTATCTGTTTCCACCTCCTCGCCGACGGGAGATCCGGCACAGTATCCTTATATTGCAGAAGAATGGATTAAGCCGGGAGCAATTATCGAAAGTACCGCGGCCCTTCGATTTGATGATGAATTTATGATTCATCGTGCCCGGACAGTTACTGACAACATCAAACTTTACGAAGCATGGGAAGAGGAGATGAAGCCGGATGCATACAACACAATTCCGATTCCGGCAGTCCGCGTTATGGATCTGATTGCTGAAGGAAAGATGAAGTTGGATCAGGTAGATGATCTTGGAGATGTATTGCTTGGAAATATACCGGTACATAGAAAAGAGGATGAGATTGTGATCTATTCCGTTGGCGGTATGCCAGTCGAAGATGTAGCATGGGGCACCATTATATACCGCAATGCTTTGAAAAAGGGAATCGGCGTGAAATTGAATCTTTGGGAGGTTCCCCAGATGGTTTAATATGTTCCCGGAATCCTTCCTTATATTTACCAGAGCGTGTTTGAAAACTGCTTTCCGTGAGATGTGTGTCAAAATTTGTGGGAGATTTGCCTCAAATAAGGGAGGCGTAGCAGGCTGCGTTGACCGAATGCGGGGCAAATATACCGCAAAGCGGATAGGATTCTTTATTTTCAGGCACTTTTTGATTTTCAGATATTTTTTCCTTGACATAAAGGTAATATTGTGATAGTATGCATAAGTATGAAAACAAAGAAGAGTATCCACTCTCACCTTAGCGCGATTGAGCGACTATGGTTTATAAGGCAATGATAACTGAGGATAATATGTGTCCGGGTTATGATCATGCATGTAGTGGATAGTCGGATTTGACTATCTTTTTTATTGCATAGGGAATTGGATTTCCTATTAAGATGGAGTTTCATAGCAGCGAGTGACGAGGAATCAAAATGATGGAGGTGTACTACAATTAGCGATTTAATGATTAACGAGCAGATTCGTGACAGAGAAGTCCGTCTGATCGGTGAGGATGGGGAACAGTTGGGAATTATGTCCGCAAGGGACGCATATTTCAAGGCACAGGAGGCCGGTCTGGATTTGGTTAAAATTGCTCCGACCGCAAAACCGCCGGTTTGTAAGATTATCGATTACGGTAAGTATAAGTATGAACTTGCGCGTAAGGAAAAGGAAGCAAGAAAAAAACAGAAGACCATTGAAATTAAGGAAGTGCGCTTGACGCCCAATATTGATACCAATGATTTAAATACAAAAGTAGGCGCTGCCAGAAAGTTTATTTCCAAAGGAGACAGAGTAAAGGTGACTTTACGTTTCCGTGGGCGTGAGATGGCACATATGCACAGCAGTAAACATATCCTTGATGAGTTCGCTGAACAACTGTCTGATATCGCCGTAGTGGAAAAAGCTCCGAAGGTAGAAGGCAGAAGTATGACCATGTTTTTATCAGAAAAACGTTAGTAATAATACGTATTTTTTAAGGAGGAAATTAACAATGCCAAAAATGAAAACAAGCAGAGCAGCAGCAAAGCGCTTTAAAAAGACAGGTACAGGAAAAATCGTAAGAAATAAAGCTTACAAGAGCCATATCTTAACCAAGAAAACTCAGAAGAGAAAAAGAAACCTTAGAAAACCGACTGTTCTGGATCAGACAAATGTAAAGAGCATGAAGAAAATTTTACCGTATTTATAAGATAGAGTTCAAGGAGGAATATAAGAGATGGCAAGAATTAAAGGCGGTATGAACGCTAAGAAAAGACATAATAGAACATTAAAACTGGCAAAAGGTTACAGAGGAGCCAGAAGTAAACAGTACAGAGTGGCAAAACAGTCCGTAATGAGAGCTCTGACAAGTGCTTATGCAGGCAGAAAGCAGAAAAAACGTCAGTTCCGTCAGCTTTGGATTGCTCGTATCAACGCAGCAGCTCGTCTGAATGGTCTGTCTTACAGCAAATTTATGTATGGTCTGAAACTTGCTGGTGTTGAACTGAACAGAAAAGTTCTGGCTGACATGGCAATCAATGACAAAGACGGATTTGCTACACTTGCAGAATTGGCAAAATCTAAAATCGCAGCCTAAAAAGTATCACCCCCGGAAATGTAGTATTTCCGGGGGTTTCTTTTCATACATCTGAAGTCTTCTAAAATTTTTATGTATTCTTTCAGGTATTTCAATCGTTCAAAGGGATAAGGAAAGGCTCCTATGTCAGACGGACCAGTGTACTGTCTCATTCACATTTCACCAAATGACTTGCCTGAATTTCCATCTGCTGCGTTGTCGTCAATCGACGTAGCCACCGCTACGCCTCATTCCTCCGCCTTGCAGGCTGAAAATCCATTCTGCGTCATTTTGCTGAAAGTAAATGAGACAGTACACTAGTTGATTATCTCTTTACCTTCCCCATTCGAATCACATTCCAGGAGGCTTTTTTCAATACCGTCTCAACTTTTCCATCCGAGAGTTGTATCTCCCGGGAGACGGACGGCTTCACGCTCTCCTGTGTCAACGTATTTTCTGCTTTCAGATCCTCTGAAACCATCTCGATCTTTTCCAGCACCTCGTATCCTTCAAAGCTTCTCACATCCACTTCCAGAACATGCTGTTCTTCAAGATTACGATTTACCGCAAAGACGGTAAGTTCTTCTTTCTCTTCCTGATAAACCGCAACACTGACAATATCTTTGATCAGACCGTGTCCCCTGGTTTCATGTGACGGCGTATCGCAAAGGGTCTGCAAAACCACACCTCTGCCATACTTTGATGCATGCAGGAATGGATAATAAATCGTCTGCTTATAGACACCGCCTTTTGCATCTGTCATAATCGGCGCAAGCACGTTCACCAACTGCGCCAGACATGCAATCTTAATACGGTCTGCATGTTTCAGCAACGTGATCATCATCAGCCCCACCAACAACGCATCTTCAAAATTATAATGTTCCTCCAAGAGCGGAGGTGCCACCTGCCACGGATGATTCCGGGTAATATCTTCCTCCTCCTCTTTCGAATGAAACCAGATGTTCCACTCATCAAAGCTTAAATTGATCTGCTTTTTACTTCTTTTCTTAGCTTTTACATAATCACAGACAGAAATTACCGTATGGATAAATTCCTCCATATCATCCGAGCTTGCCAGATAATCACAACTATCGTCACTGGTATTGCCATAGTACTGATGCAGAGAAATATAATCCACATAATCATAATTATACTCCAGCGTGGTGGCTTCCCACTGGGGAAATGTGGGCATATCCTTGAAAGAACTTCCACAGGAAACCAGCTCAATCGTTGGATCAATCAGCTTCATGGCTTTTGCCGTCTCTTCGGAAATCCTGCCGTACTCGTCCATGGTTTTCTTTCCAAGCTGCCATTCTCCGTCCATCTCATTTCCCAGGCACCAGAGTTTAATCCCATAAGGAGCCTCAACCCCATGCTTTCTCCGCAAATCACTGTACTTCGTTCCCGAAGGATGATTACAGTACTCCAAAAGATTGCAGGCGTCCGCCGTCCCACGGGTTCCCAGATTCACTGCCATCATTATATCCGCCTGAACCTGGTTCGTCCACTTCGCAAACTCCCCAAGCCCGAACGTATTTGGTTCCAGACTTCTCCATGCAAGATCCAGCCGTGGTTTTCGTTCCGCAAGAGGTCCCACACTGTCTTCCCAGAAAAAATTAGATACAAAGTTTCCTCCCGGATAACGGATGACCGGAACATTCAATTCACGCACCAGCTCCATCACATCTTTTCGGAAACCATCTGCATCCGCCGTCGGATGCCCCGGTTGATATATACCGCCATACACAGCCCGCCCCAGATGTTCAATAAAAGAACCGTAGATTCTCGGATCTACCGGAGCAACCGTGAAAGCTTTATCTACTATCATTTTAATTGTCTTCATTACTTTAACCATCCATTTCATTCACAGAATTTCTGATAAAAAGCTTACAGTCAACATAATAGACTCCGTTTTCAGCAGTCAGCTCTTCCTTCCTAAGAAGTTTAATAATAACCTCACTGGCACAATACCCGATATCATGCAGAGGAAGTCCCATCGTTGTAAGCGGCGGCTTCGCATAACTGGCCATCTCCCTGTTATCATATCCCACGACTGCAATGTCCCTTCCTACACAAAGTCCAATCTCCTCCAGCCGGTCATAAGTACCGCCGGCCATAAAATCATTCATACAAAAAATTGCAGTGACGCCTTTCTCTATCAGGACATCCGTATTCCGATATCCGCTCTCCCTGTCCCACGCACCGTACACGACCAGATTGGGATCGTATAACAATTTTCCATCAAACAGCGCTACCTGATATCCTTCCAGTCTGGCTTGCGTATGAACACTTTCTTTTTTTCCCGCAATAACGCCAATCTTTTTATGACCACAGGAGATCAGATAAGCCACCAAGTCCATAGCTCCCTTCACATCCCGCGCAATCACGGACGGAATCTTGGGGTTATTGGTAAATCCATAAGCTACCACTGTGGGAACCGGAAGCTGCTCCGGAAGCATCTGGATCAAACGTTCATGGGCTGCCACGTAGATAATCCCTTCTACCTGCTTCGCCCTCAATTTCCGGATTGCTTTGTGCACAATTTCCTTATGGCTGTTATCCTGATAATAGGTATCCGCATATTTTTTGTACATACGCAGATTCATCAGCAAAATCTGATAATCTTCTTTTTCACAATATTCCGTAATTCCGTCGATAATATCCGGCAATGCAAAAACCGTCATATCCTCGGCAATCACCCCAATGCTTCTGGTGACTTTTGTCTTTAAATTTTTTGCAACCACATTGGGCGTATAATTTTGCTCCTCAATGACTTGCGTCACTCTTGCCCTTGTCTCTTCACTCACTCCGCCCTTATGGTTAATCACATTCGAGACTGTGGCAACAGATACATTGCAAGCCTTCGCTATTTCTTTGATTGTGGGCATATCCCCGACTCCTTTTCTCTTTTTCGGTATCTTTGGGCCGTATTTACCAAAATCTTCAAAGATAGTTTAACACGCTTTTTTGCATGTAACAATAGAAATGACCAGAGTTTTCCACACTCAACACAATTTTTATGTCAGACTTAGGAACTGTTAATAAATAACTTGTTAATTTCTTAACAGTTCCTTACCTTCCGGTTTTCGTACGGTTCTGTAATCCTCTTTTTCACGATCGGGCAGAGCATGGCACAGGTAATAAGCTGCTGCAATGCAAATCCGATCAGAAGAAGCGGCAGTACAGAATATGGAACAAACGCCAGAAGTACCCCCCAGAAAAATACAGTCTCCAACACCAGAAGTACGCTGATCTTCCATTCAATAATCATAAGGATACCTGCATTTTTCAGGATATGTCTGCACGGCAGATCCAACATGGATGTGAGAACAAAGGAATAGGAACCCAACAAGATGGCAATCACTGCAACCCCGATTCCAATTCCCGTCACTACATCTCTTTGTCCGCTCCCAGTAAAATTATTTGCCAGACTCAAAAGATAATATGCATAAAAGGCTATCAGTCCATTGATCAGACCCAGAAGAACATTCTTTCGGATTCCACACTTGAATTCCTTCCAAAAATCGGAAAGTTCCACACCGTACCCAACCCGAAAGATCTTTCCTACATAACAATTCAGAGCGGAAAGAGCCGCCGGAATTGTAATAACGGGAATACAGCAAAGAATAAACAGCAAATTGATTACCACTAATTTTCCTGTATAATTAATCATCACATAGCCCACCCGCTTCATTCCGCCCCTGGGCGGTTCCTGCTCGCGATCATTATTTCCCTGATAATAGTCCATAAACCTTTTCGTAATATTCATAATATCTGCCCTCTAGTTCTTCATGCCTGTAAGTACAATACCTTCTACGAAGCTTCTTTGTCCCAATATATAGATAATAATACCCGGCAAAATTGTCAGGAATGTGGCTGCCATCGCAAGAGGCCAGCTGGTACCGAAAGATCCTGTAAAGTTTGTAAGTGCAATCGCAAATGTAAACTTGCTCATACTGTTAATATAGATCATCTGCTGAAGCAAATCATTCCAGATCTGAATAAACAGCATAAGACCTACCGTAACGATCGCCGGTTTGATAGAAGGTACAAGAATCGTCCAGAGAATTCTCATCCTTCCGGCACCATCGATAGACGCTGCCTCGTCTAATTCCATCGGAATCGTCATAAAAAACTGACGAATCAGGAAAATATTGAAGAATCCGCCTCCGGTCAGGAACGGAAGAATCAATGGCCAATAAGTATCGCCAAATCCAAATCCCTTTGTCCATGCAATATACAGAGGAATTAACGTTACCATACCAGGAAGAAGAATGGTACTGATACAGATATTGAAAAACAGTTTTTTTCCTCTGAAACGAAGTCTCGCAAAAGCATATCCGCAGAAGATTGCTGTGATTACACCAAAGCTTACTGCAGGGATAATGATCGAAAACGTATTCTTAAAATAAGTCCAGTATTCAAAGGTTTCAAGCGCTTTCGAATAGTTGGACCAGAGCCATTCATGGGGAATAATCTCCGGCGGATACTGATTGATGGTAGCTGTACTCATCAGAGAGGTTCTGAAAATCCACCAGATCGGAACCAGTACCATAATGGCAAAAAGCAGCACAATAATTGTCGCCACAATATTCAGTACTTTCTCTTTTCTTTTTTTGCTCGCCATAACTTTTCCTGCCATGTTTACGCCTCCTCTCCGAAGATTGCATTCTTCTGCGTCTTAAACAGAATAAATGTAAAGATACCAACCAGTATGAAGAACACTACAGACCAGGCTGCCGCGTATCCCAGCTTATTCTGTCGGAAGCCGTACAGATAAATTACATAAGACATAAACATGGATCGTCTGCTGGGACCTCCGTCTGTAAGTGCAAGCGCCGGGTTAACTACCTGCAGATGGGTAATGATAGCGGTCAGCACATTATAGAAAATAATCGGTGAGATACTTGGAATCGTTACATTCCAGAACCTCTGCCATGCATTTGCACCGTCAATCTTTGCCGCCTCCATATAAACACTCGGCACATTCTGAAGACCTGCCAGGAAGATAACGATCAGATTACCGCTGGTCCAGATTGCAATCATGACAAGACATGGAACTACCTGGCTCGGACTGTTCAGGAACCGCTGCGGAGGCAGCCCGAACATTCGTAAAATAAAATTGAAAAGACCATAGTTGCCTTCATACAGCCATTCCCAACCTTTGAATACACCGATTGCCGGAAGCAGATACGGTATGAAGAAAATGGCACGGAACAACGTGCGCCCTTTAATATTCAAATTCAACAGCAACGCAATAATCAAAGAATATACAATCGATCCCACTACTGCCAAAAGTGCATACAGGATCGTCGCCCTCAAAGAACTTGTAAAATACATATCCTTCGTAAAAATACGAACAAAATTATCAAGTCCTACAAACTTCATATCTGTCAGCCCATTCCAGTTAAATAAACTCAATACAAATACTGCAATGGTCGGCAGATAACTGATGCAGGTAACACCGACAAATGCCGGAATCAAACACAGATAAGCAGTCCTTTCCTCCCGTTTGCCGGCTCTTGACTTTACCACCATTTTGTTTTTCTTGCTTTTTTCCTTCATAAGCAGCCTCCACTATCTCCGAAACAACAGATGACCCACATACTTACTATGCAGGTCATCTGGTTATCCTTACCTTCTAAGATTACTGAGCATTATTTTCATCAAAAATACCCTGCAGTTCATCTTTATATTCAGCAATAGCATCCTTCATAGTCATATCACCAGCCCATACACTGGAGAACGCAGAATCGAGGGTAGCGTTGAATTCTTCTGTTCCACATACATGATACCATGCTGCAGACTTGCCATAGTTATAAGAATAATCAACCATAGCAGATTTAAACATATCGCGGTCCGGGAAGTTTTCATTGGTAATCCACTCGTCAGTCTTTGCATCATCTGTATAGTAAGACTCATAAACCGGAGCCCATGTTCCTGCTGAAATCAGTGACCAGTTATTCTCAATACTGCTGTACCATTTCAGCCATTCCATTGCTTCTTCCGGATGTTCTGTTGTTGCAAATACAACGTTTGGTCCACCGGTACCAATCGTAACTTTTTCCTTCATGTAAGGAAGAACACCGATACCATATTCAAAATCAGCAGTCGGTCCAAAGAATGTTCCAACGTTCCATGTACCGTCTGTCGCCATAACAACCTTCTTGCTTCCAAGAGAAGACTCAAGAGCATTCGCTGCACTTGTTACAGGAGGTGCGCAGTGATATACATCTGACAGATCTGCAATCTTCTGAAGAGCATCTACTGTAGCTTCATCATCAATGGTACACTTGGAACCGTCTTCGCTGTAGTATCCGCCGCCATTGGACAGTGCCCAAACTTCAAGCTGCCACGGAAGTGTATTGATGGTACATCCGTAAACATCCACATTGTTTGCATCAAAATCCGGGCTGAGGGCATTGTTTCCATTCACATCAATCGTCAACTTCTGTGCAATTTCAACAAAGGTATCCCAATCCCATGCATCATCAGCAGATGCCGGCGGTGTAACGGTAGAAATGTCAAGATTCTGTTTCTCACATACTTCTTTCAGAAGATCAATATTGTAATACATATTCAGGACATTGTGCGCAGCGCCATAAGCAACTGTGTTGCCTTCATACTTAAATGCTGTGGACTCCATCGGCTTATCATCGCCTTCCCCGTACATGGAACTTACATCAGCAAGCATTCCGTTTGCTGCAAAGCCAAGTACACCTGCCTCACTCATGATCGCAGTATCCGGTAATTCTCCGGCTGTTGCCATGGTATTCAGTTTTGTTACATACGTATCATGGTCAATCTTAATAACTTCAACTTCAATTTTGTCCTGAGACTTGTTAAACATATCAGCTACCGCCTGAGTCGCTGCAGTCTCACTTTCGTTTCCCCACTGGGCATAAGTAATTTTAACTCTGTCTCCGCTGCTGCTGTCATCCTCACTCTTGCTTGTCTCAGATGTGGAATTCGCATCTGTTTTTGCGCTGGAACTGGAGCTTGCATCATCTCCTCCGCCGCCGCAGCCTGATAAAACCATGGCTGTCGTCATTGCCATTGCCAACAATGTGCTTACAATTTGTTTTCTCTTCATAACTGTATCTCCTTTTCTCCTATTTTTTAACGATGATGATTCATCGCTTAAAACGTAAATTATGAAACACGAATTTTATGCCAAACCAACATCTCGCCTTCTCCTCTGTTATTCCACAGACAGTATGGAATGGCTTTCAGTATGATTCCTTCTTTTTCTATTGTCAGTTCTCCGTACAGATGATTCTGAAGTCCCGTGTTCTTAACCCGGATCCCCGGGTAGCAAAGGGATGGAACCCCGCCTACTAATTGTTGATCCGGCTGCCCCTTTTCTACCTCAACATTTTCTTCCACATAGATTTCAGAGAGCAGATCACCATTGTCACATTCTTCCAGACAGTACACCAACGGACCTTTCATCAGCGCTGCCTTTCCTGCATCCTCGCGGACTTTCGGATTGGCTGCCACCCACCTGGCTTTTACATCCAGATCCAAAGCCACTGTCCGGCTTCCCGGTTCCATCTTTAATATCAGATAATCATCCGTTACTTCCGTGCTTACCGCCTTACCGTCCACAGTACAGCTCCATTGTCCGGCATATTTGGGAATTCGGATTTTAACCGTTCCGGCTGCTTTTGCCTGAACCTCTATGTTCACTTTTCCATTCTGCAGAAGTTCTGACTCCATTCTGACCTGCAGTTCATTTTCTCCGATCACGGTACTTGCCGTAGCAGAAATAAATTGATGGATATACAAAGCTTCTTCATCCTGTGCAAATATGTATTGTCCCAGAGATGCCAGTGTCCTTGCAACATTGGGCGGACAGCAGGCAACACCGAACCACTTCTGTCTGACTGGTTTTACATGATCCATATAAGTATGTTCCGTACAAAACTCCGGTACTACCTCCAAAGGATTCACATAAAAATAACGGTCACCTTCTATATTGATACCTGCCAGTACTGTGTTGTACAAAGCAAGTTCCACCGCATCATAATATGCCGCATCGTGTGTCGCTGAAGCCATTCTCTGCCCGAACATCATCAGCCCGATGGAAGCACAGGTTTCCGAATAATTGGTTCTGTTAGGTAGATCGTAATCCGTTGTAAAGCGCTCCCTGAATCCGCTGGAGCCGATTCCTCCGGTGATATACATCCGCTCATTCACGGTATTCTCCCAAATTCTTCTGCACGCATTTAAAAGTTTTTCGTCCTCATACTCTTCTGCCAGATCCGCCATCGCTGCACACATGTACATGGCACGTACTGCATGACCTTCCGCCTTGTCCTGATCAACCGGCTGCTTATGTGCCTGTGAATACTGTAAATCATAATTCTTAAATTCCGGGAAAAACTCATGACCGCCTCTTTTCTCAATCTCATCTTTCAAATAATTCGGCTCTTTTCCCCGTTCTTCAATAAAATATCTTGCTTCCTCCAGATAAGAACGTTCTCCAGTCACCCGATACAATTTTACCAGCGCAACTTCAATCTCCTGATGACCAGGATAACCTTTCAGTTGTCCTTCCCCAGTACCAAATACCCGGCAGATCAAATCAGCATTTTTTCTGGCAATCTCCAGAAATCTCTCTTTCTGTGTTGCCTGATAGTAGGCTACAGCCGCTTCAATCATATGCCCGGCCGTATAAAGTTCATGACCTTCTACCAGATTTGTCCACTTCTTCTCAGGCTCATTCACTGTAAAATAGGTATTTAAGTATCCATCATCTTCCTGCGCTCTTCCAATCAGTTCAATCACTTCATCAGCCAATGGCTCATATTCTTTTCCCTGACCGCCGGCCAGACAATACGCAACCGATTCCAGCCACTTATATAAATCCGTATCCTGGAATACCACACCCTTACGCTCGCCTTCCAGCTCTTTCGCGGCAATTCGGAAATTCTGGATACAATAGGTAGGATCCGTATCCTCAAGCTGATCGTTCAGAATCTTCCACTGGTGCGGAATAATCTTCTCGCTCACTTTCCTCGCGTACGCTCCAAACAACTTATCTGTAATCTGGATATTCCTTAATTCCAATTGTCTCAAATTTCTCCCCATGCTCGCCTCCTCACTTCGCTACTCATGAACCGTCTGTGAACCCAAAAACTGAAGTTCATTTTTTCGTTACCGAAACGTTTTCTCGAAGTAACTTAAACGTTTTACTTATCTTGTAATCATACTATCACAAGCCAATTGATTTGTAAATAGTTTTTGTTCTATTCGTCATTAATAATATATTTTCCTTTTATTTTCTATCAATATTGCACAATACTTTTCATTGTTTTTCGCTTAATTAATCGTTTTTTCTTTTGTTTTCACTTTTTTCCAGCATATAAGTTCATTACAGTAACAAAAAATAGCATACCAGATCGTTTTACTCCCGCATCCGGTATGCTATTACTTTCTTTTCCTATATTTTCCTACTTTTCCAGATAGCGCATCAGATCATCCATCTGTTCTGCCATCCGGTCATATCCGTGTTGATAAAATGCCATCAGCTTCTCATAATGAAGTTCTGCTCTTCCAACTGTTTTTTCCAGAGGCTGAACCACAAAGACTTTCCCTGCCTTTTCCAACCTTTCTACCGCTTCTATTGTTCGGTTATAAACCAGATAGCGTCTTTTCAGCGCCTCTACTAAGTTTGGATAATCCCGCAGCGAATGCTCGTAGAATCTTTTGGCTGCCCTGCTAAAAGGCTTCTTACGATAGCCTGGATTTCTGGTCAGAACAATGATATTTTTTTCATTGCCATAAGACAGCAGCCGCTTCAGCGGAATAGAATCTGCGATCCCTCCATCCAGATAGGGAACCCCCTCCAGTTCCACCATGGGAGCCAGTACCGGAAGGCTGCTGGAAGCTCTGCAGATATTCATCATCTTTTTGCGGTCCTGCCTCTCATCCAGATACTCCGCTTTTCCCGTCAGACAATTGGTAACCACCCATTCTCCCTTCATCCCGGACTGCTCATACGTCTCAAAATCAAAAGGAAACTTCTGATTCGGATATTCATCAAAGACTTTATCCATATCAAAAAGACTGTGCTTCTCCAACAGAACATGGGGTCCGACATACCCTTCCTTCCGGTCCTTATGAATCATGCAGTCCCTTGATCTCCCAATCTGTTTTGATATATAATCTACTCCGTTACAGCACCCGGCGGACACCCCAACCACATGCGAAACATAAAAATCCTTCTCCATAAGATAGTCCAATACTCCGGCCGTAAACACTCCCCTTGCTGCTCCGCCTTCCAGAATCATCCCTGCCTGTATCATCACCCTTTATCCTCCTTATCTGGCTTTCTGAACAGATACATATCCTTTTATATTGTACCACTTTTATGCCTTTCCAGTCAAAAGACATGAAAAAAGAGCCCCCGCCGAGGCGAGAGCCCTAAATCATTTATTGTGCAAGTTTCACCGGGTTAATCTTCACACCAGGTCCCATTGTTGGAGCGACTGTTACGCTTCTCAAATACTGTCCCTTCAGTGCGGAAGGTTTTGCCTTGTTGATTGCACCAATCAGCGTCTGGAAGTTGTCCGCTAACTGCTCCTCTGTGAAAGAAGCTTTTCCAATCGGCACGTGAATGATGTTTGTTTTATCGAGGCGGTATTCAATCTTACCTGCTTTAATATCATTTACAGCTTTTGTAACATCCATAGTTACAGTTCCTGCTTTCGGGTTTGGCATTAAACCTTTCGGTCCAAGTACACGACCCAGACGACCAACAACACCCATCATATCCGGTGTAGCTACTACTACATCGAAATCCAGCCATCCTTCATTCTGGATCTTCGGAACCAGTTCCTCAGCTCCAACGAATTCTGCGCCTGCTGCTGCAGCTTCATCAGCCTTAGCACCTTTTGCAAATACTAATACACGAACTTTTTTACCTGTTCCATGAGGCAGAACTACTGCACCACGAATCTGCTGGTCAGCATGACGTCCGTCACATCCGGTACGGATATGAACTTCGATTGTCTCGTCAAATTTAGCAACTGCTAATTTCTTAACCATAGAAATCGCATCTGCCGGATCGTAAAGTGTTGCACGATCAACTGCTTTCGCAGCTTCTACATATTTCTTACCATGTTTCATTATATATAACCTCCTAGTGGTAGTTGCGGGAATGTCCCTCCCACGTCTCTTCTTTTACTTTTCGGGTCGTCTGATTCACGAAGCGCTTAGTCTTCTACTACGATACCCATACTTCTTGCTGTTCCGGCAATCATGCTCATAGCTGCTTCGATAGATGCTGCATTTAAGTCAGGCATCTTCATCTCAGCAATCTCACGGACTTTATCCTTAGAGATTGTAGCAACTTTTGTTTTGTTCGGAACGCCTGAACCGGATTTGATGTTGCAGGCCTTCTTCAGCAATACTGCTGCCGGAGGAGTTTTGGTTACAAAGCTGAAACTTCTGTCTGCATATACAGTAATTACAACCGGGATGATCAGATCTCCCTTATCAGCAGTTCTGGCATTGAACTCCTTTGTAAACTGTACGATATTAACACCGTGCTGACCAAGTGCTGGTCCAACCGGGGGTGCTGGTGTTGCTTTACCAGCAGGGATCTGTAATTTGATATATCCTGTTACTTTCTTTGCCATTGTCAGGCACCTCCTATAATGTGGTAATTGCGGGGATTTCCCTCCCACGAGTCATCACGATATCACATCACATACCGTGAAACTCTGCGTATTTCCTGTTACATCTTTTTGATTTCTGCGAAACTGATTTCTACCGGCGTTTCGCGGCCGAACAGCTCAACATTGATGGTAACGACCTGCTTTGCCTTATTGATGCCTTGAATAACTCCAGTCGTATCTGCCCAGGCACCGCCTGTCACAACCACCGCATCGCCTTCTTCCAGATCAATGATTACATCTGCCGGCTTGCTCTCATCAGCAAGTCCCAGTGCAGCCATCTCTGTCTCAGTCAACGGTACCGGTTTTGATCCAGGTCCGACAAATCCTGTCACACCTCTTGTGTTGCGTACAACATACCAGGTGTCATCATTCATAACCATGTTCAAAAGAACATAGCCCGGAAACATTTTCCTCTGTACCTGTTTCTTGGTTCCGTTCTTGACTTCAATCACTTCTTCCAACGGAACACGTACTTCAAGAATCTGGTCTTCAAGATGTCTGTTTTCAATTGTCTTTTCGATGTTGGCTTTTACCTTGTTTTCATAGCCCGAATACGTATGGACTACATACCAATTTGTTTCTGACATTGAACCACCCTTGTCCTTACTTAATAATTAAGTTTACCAATTCCAGGACTACACTGTCAACCAGAGTAATCAAAACGCACATAATCACAGAGATTACCACTACGGCAATCGTCTGTTTGCCAAGCGTTTTCTTATCGGTCCAGATCACCTTGTTAAATTCGGATTTTAATCCTTTGAACCAGCTCTTCTTTGCCTTTTTTTCCTTCACTGCATCTGCCATCTTATCACCTCTCACCTGACCAATTACTTGGTTTCTTTGTGCATCGTGTGTTTCTTGCAGAATCTACAATACTTCTTTGTTTCCATTCTGTCGGGATGATTCTTTTTTTCCTTTGTCATGTTGTAATTTCGCTGTTTACAATCTGTACATGCCAATGTGATTTTTACGCGCACGACTTCCACCTCCACTGTGTATTTGCGTTTTCGGGTGAACACATTCACCTGCGACAGCCTTTTTTTCGCTGAAATCTTTGGGATGCCGCCCTAAATTTGAGCATAAAAAAAAGACCCACTTCCATGTCGCTCATTAACTATAGCATATAGAATGACGAAAGTCAAGTCTTTCTTAAAATCCAGTCAGAGTGTTTCATGAAGCAAACGGAAATTGTCTCTCTTGGGGAAAGCTATACCATAATTGCCAATCAGACACCCTATTAGATATGAATTTTTTCGCTGTTTTTAACACTCCTGTTGTTTCTTCTCCATTTTTTTTGCAATCCTAGAAAGTGCAAAACAAAATATAAAATATAAACAAGCCATTACTATATATGAGACCACAAGCTTATTCGGTTCCCTCTGGCTAAAGATCAGACCAATTTGAGTCAAATCTATAATACCTATTATGGATATAACCGAAGTATCTTTAAAAAGAGATATTAAAAAGCCAACAAAGGATGGGAACACTATCCTCAGTGTCTGAGGTAAAATAATATATATAATACACTGGCAATAAGACAGTCCCATACAAGATGCGACTTGCCACTGTCCTTCACTGATATTCATAAAACCACCACGAATAATCTCTGCTTGATTTACTGCTGAATATAAGGTGATTGAAAGATAAGCACTCAAAAAGATCGGCAATGGTTTCCCTGTAAAAAGCGGAATCAAAAAATAGAACCAAAAAACTATCAGCAGCAAAGGTAACGATCGAGTAGTTTCAATTAAGAAAGTAGCAATTTTACAAATGACAACTTTTTTAGATATCCTCCCCAACGCTAACAGCAACCCCAAAACAAAACCCGAAATCATCGTCATCAAAGCAAGTAAAATATTAATCGCAAGACCACCAAGACTACCCTGTTGGAAAGGTCCTATCAAGAACATTTTTAAATTATTTAGAATATCTATCACTTCTCTCACCTTCTTTGTCAATATGCATTCTATTTTTTAACAACTAATAAATGTTTTTCTACTGCTAAAGCCGCATGGCTTAATATATAATTGATACTTAAAAAGAATACCGTTGCTAAGATCGTCACTTCTAACCCTCTGAATGTGATAGACTCAATCTGTTGGGTAGCCCACATAATCTCATGTACTGATAAGGCCAATGCCAACGAGGTATTTTTCACATTATGGATAATTCTTGAAACAAGAGATGGAAAACAATTTCGTATAGCTTGAGGCCAAATAATATATTTCCAAACTTGTGCTTTTATATGACCTAACGAATACGCAGCTGAAATTTGTTCCTTAGGAACAGCCATTATTCCTCCACGTATAATTTCACTAATATAACCACTGCTACTGATCGATAATCCGGCTATCGCTGCCCAATAATTTAACTTTGTATTAGAATTGAGTGCCAGTTTTATTGTTTCCGGAAAAAATTCCGGAAACACATAGTAAAAAAACAACAGCCAAATGAGCGTTGGAATGTTCCTGCACAACTCTATATAAACAGAAGAAATGAAATGTAATACTGGATTCTTTGATATATTACCAAGAGTGACCAATACCCCCAAAACAACAGCAACCAAGGACGATAATATCATAAGGCTTATTGAACACTGAAGTCCTTGTAATATCCAGTTTAAATATTGTTCGCTAAAGATAATCTGCCAGTCAAACTCGTAATTCACAATTAACTCCTCTACATTTAATTACACGGACCATCTCTCAAAAGGTCGTATAAACTTCTCATCTTTTGTCTTAAACCATTTGTTAAATAATTTCTCATATTGTCCAGTATCATAAATATCAAGCAAAATATTATTTATTTCATTTAACCACTCAGAATCATTTTCTGATACCCCTACACAAAAGTATGAATAACAGCATACATCCGGATGAAACCGAAACTTATTCCTATCCTCTTCGCTATTTATGAAATGATTAAGAATTATTTCATCACTTGCATAGCCCTCAACAATTTTATTTTTCATCGCATCAAATGCCTGAACCTCTGACGCGTAGGCAATAAAATTAGGTTTATCCAACTGCAATTTGCTGAAGCAAGTTTCTATTTCATTAGCTGTACTTGTACCAATAGAATAGGCAATGTCCTTACCTGCAAGATCGCGTATAGATTTCACATTCTCTTTATACATAAGAATCTTTTTACAATTTTGAAGATAAGCAACACTAAAATCAATCATATTATCTCTTGACTTAGTATGATTTAATTTAGCGATACAAGCATCCACTTTATTCGCAAGTATGTAATCAATTCGTTCCTCATTTTTTAACTTTATGAAATTCAATGAAACATTTAAACGTTCAGCAATAACGTGAGCTAAATCAACATCAAATCCCTTCAATTCATGTCCATTCTCACTAAAGCACATCGGCGGAGCATCCTCTACAATGCCTACATTGATAAAACCTCTCTTTTTTATAGAATGAAGACTTGATCTTTCATTGTAAATTTTATTCATAAATAACTTTGTACGCTCCATCTTGGGATGCATAATAACATCGTACGGTTTTCCAACTTCAATAATTTCTCCCTTATCAATAAAAGCAACTCTACCGGCAACTCGACGAGCAAAACTTAGTTCATGTGTAACAACAATCATAGTCATCCCGTCCTTAGAAAGCTGAATAAGTGTATCAAGTACTTCATTAACTAATTCAACATCTAATGCAGATGTTGGTTCATCAAACAACATAACTTTCGGTTGCATAGCAAGACTTCGTGCAATAGCTACACGCTGCTGTTCTCCCCCTGATAGTTGTGATGGATAGAAATGAATTTTATCCTCAAGACCAACTTTTTGTAAGATAGGAATGGATATCTTCATTGCTTCCTCTTTCGTTTTTTTCTTTACTTTTCTTATCGCAAGAGTTACATTGTCAAGAACCGTCATATGTGGGTAAAGATTATATTGTTGAAAAACCATGCCAACCTCTGCTCTCTTTTTTCCGCTAAGTCCAACACAATTTTCACAATTATAGACTTCACCATTAATCAGTATTTCTCCCGCCTGGATGTCTTCAAGTCCATTTATTACCTTTAACAAAGTACTTTTACCTGAGCCACTTGGTCCAAGAACAACTAATACCTCCCCATTATATACTTCTAAATTGATATTCTTTAATATCTGAATATCACCATAGAACTTATTTACATTTTTAATTTTAATAATCTCTCTTCTGTCTTCAGTGCTCATCCTTTTCTTTTGTCTCCTCTTTCACAATCCTAACCATTATATCTCCAAAAGATGGCATTCCAGTTACCTTGTTGATGTTATTCGAATCATATAACATATTAATATTGGGTGTGTATGAAGCTGTTTTCATAAAAGCTTTAGCTGATGCTTTTCTCCCCCCCGAACCAAAAGTTGTCTTAATAACTCCAGACTTTATACCGAAAGAGAGAAACGCTTTCCCCATAAGATGTTTTCCATTTACATTTTCAACTCGTATCTTATCTCCCGTACATATTCCCAGCTCTTTTGCATCTTCTACATTAAGTAAAAAAACTGGAATCGCAATTGTATTTTTTTCACATTCAGCGGTTGAATGTGCATCATTTAGTTTTCTATTTGCTTCTGTTTCAAGTTTTGAAAGAGAACTGCAAAACTGCGTCATTGTTCCTGTCTGGTGTGTCCTGCCCGTAATTAAATAAAATGGATATTGTTTTTTTAAACGCTCAGTAAATTGACTGTTGTTTTCTTTCCATATAAAAGCTGCTCTTTCATGATAATCAACCTTTTCACTTAATTCCATCACATAACGAAAATCAAACTCAAATTTTCCCGAATTCGTCATCGGCAAATACCGCGATGGTTTACTCTCTTTACACAATCGATATCGATAATAGCCAACTGGCCAGGTTGCAACCCCATTATTTTTTCTTAACCATTCTACAGTTAGTGGTTCACCTTTATGTATAAGTTCTCCTTCAAAATAAACATTAGGATTTTCTGGTATTCCTTCAATTAAAGCTCCTTCAGGATATTGGGAGTAAGGAATTGGCTGTCCTATATTTCTTAATCCCGGACAACTACGAAGCTGTGTATTTAACAGGTCTTCTTCCGATTGATAACAATTAAACTTACTTTGATCAATGTCTTCATCTCCAGCCGTTATTAAGGCCGCAGTCAAATTCTGCATAATCCAAAATGGTGATTTTGACTCATATTGAGGCATAATCACACGTTCTCTTAATGATATTTCAGGATTAATGGTATACTGATCACTTAACCCCATCTTTTCCAGGTAGCTACACTCAGGTAAGATAAAGTCGGCAAATTCACCAGTTTCGTTGATATGAGTATCAATGTGTACAATAAGCTCCAACAACTGTTCGCCATCTCTATCAGCCTTAAAAACATTTATCCATTCTTCCGTATTGCCTCCAGTATATACGGGATTTCCTGTACGGTTAATAAAGGCCTTTATGGGATAAGTATATCCCTCAAAAGCTCCCCTTTTTAAAATAATATCATTATGTATATTACTCGGAATTGTACTTATGGTGCCTTTCCAAGCATCCGGAAAGTCACCATATAAATCCTTGTGAAGTTCCCGATAATCACCATATTTCTTCTTACCATTTATTGTTCTTGAAATTATAGGAGCACTATTTATTGTTCTACTTAACAAATTAAGAATAGGTTTTACTGCCCCGGTAAAAACCAGCCCACCTGGCACATCAATATTTCCAGTAATTGCACATATTACATTTGCTAAAACGGAAGTTATATCCCCCGCCAGATGATGGGCTACTCCGTGCATCCCTATCTCTATCGCTGCTGGTTTAGTTATACCCATTAAATGTGCCAAATATGTAATCTTACTTTGCTCTATACCTGTTTTTTCTTCTCCCCACTCTGGCGAAAAATATAGAAATCCGTTTGTTTTATCCTGCAATCTACTCTGGTTGAGAAAATCCTGTTTAAATTTTTCCCAACCTTCTGTATAATTTTTTATAAAAAGATAATCTATATAAGAAAAGGTTTTACTCTCCGGATTATCATGCACAAGAATAAAACAAAGTATACAAGCCAATAATTCTGCATCTGTACCTGGTGTAATTGGCAACCACAGATTGGCCTTTGCTGCTGAGTTAGTAAATGCAGGATCTACAACCACATAATACATTTGATTCGTCACCTGAGCCTCTGGAATACCACGAGACATATAATTAAACCGTGTGGCAACTAATGGATTTGCCCCAACACTGATCAGGAGTTTTATATCATGTTTCCACCGTTTATACATGATATTATTGGGATCTCTTAATAAAAGGGGACGTTGCATGTCCGGCAGAGGTCTTTCATCCCCCATTAATAACTTTGATCCCCATCTACGATTTGTATCGCATATTGCACTATGTGTGTATGTATTTGGTGTTCCAAACGCATGAAACAGCATCATATAAGGTTCTGAATCCGTCAAATCTCCACAATCAAGAATAACCGATTCTGCACCGTATCTCTTTTTAATATCAAGAAGTTTTTTGGCTATTTTAGATAATGCAAACTCCCATGAAACTTCCTTCCATTTTCCACTTCCGCGTTCACCTACCCTTACAAGTGGTGTTTTGATACGTTGCGGAGAATAAACAAGCTCTAATCCTGCTAATCCTTTTGCACAGATTGTTCCTTGATTATTAAACGACCTAGGATTTCCGCAAATTTTCTTTGCTTTTCCATCTTCAACCAATACACTTATACTACATTCAGCCGGACACATAAGATCTACTGTATTAATATATTTTTGCTTTGAAGTTTGTTCGATCTGTACGAACTCTGAACTATTGAATTGAAAATTATATGAAGATAAATCTAACTTTGTTAATGAGTCACAAAGATTTTCACCCCGCTGTATGTAAATAACTTTCGGTAAGTTTGAAATTAACCTCTTTTGCACATACAAATAATTTCGATTTTCTTTCAGAATTTGCATAACTTTGCTTTCTTCATTATTCAATATTCCAAAGTGCAATGCTTTCCCCATGCAATTTTGAACACATGCAGGCTGTAATCCCTGACGTAACCGTTCAAAACAAAAATCACACTTATTCAATAAGTCGAATTCATCCTGATATCCAATAGCACCGGCCTTACATGCTTTTAGACAAGCAAAACATTGAATACACTTCTTCTTATCGTACTTAACAATCCCCTCTTCCGTGAGATAAAGTGCATTTTTACTACATACCTCTGTACAGATTGGATTTTCACAGTGATTGCATAATTCCGGGATGAAAATCCGTTTTAAATTCGGATAAGCGCCAATTTCCTGTACATGTAATTTCATGCGTTCTGCCTTAAGTGACAGATTATGTTCTTTTTGACAACTCACCTGACATGCATAACACCCTATACATTTATCAAGATCAATTATCATTCCGTATTTAACAGCAACGTTTTTCATACCCGTACTAATGCCCTCAATTCTATCCAATCATCATATTATATTAATCTTAGAATAGACACTATTTCAAAAATATCTCTTCAAAAGTTCTACCTATGTACTTCTGTTTTTGCGTACCAAGAAATCAATAGCTCTTCCCGATATCTATATCTTAATCCGGCCAAACATAAAGCTGGTTTTCACCAAAAGCATTTTCAGATAGAACAGGTTTAGCAGAAGGTTCTAATGGATACATTCCATCTTTACCAAACCATTTCTCATAAATCTTATCATAAGTACCATCACGCATTAAATCCTGTAAGACAAAGCTCACCTTATCACGCCATTTACTATCATTCAACGGGACTCCTATACTATATAATCCGGGACTATAAATACCACTAATTGCTTCATACTCAACACCCTCTTTACCTGCAACCCCCGCAATAATAACACTGTCCTGAGTAAAAGCATCCACCTTTCCCTGTTTTAGTGCAAGGAAACATTCGGCATTTGATTGAAAACTTTGAATATCTGGTTCTTCACCATTTACCTCTTCAATAGCTTGCTGAATAGCGATATATGCATTTGACCCTTGATCAACTGCAATCTTTTTACCCGCTAAATCCGTAAGACTATTGAACATTCCTTTTTTCGCATATGCAATCTTTCCCGTCCATAAATAAGCTGGTTCAGCAAAATCAATTTGTTCATCGCGACTTCTGGTATGGCTCAGATTGGAGACAACCATGTCAACAGTACCATTAGCTAAGTATGATATTCTTGTCTTGTTATTTACAACAACTCTATCAATTTTTACTCCTAACGCATCTGCAATGGCATTCGAAAGATCTACATCAAAGCCAGTCCAATTTCCGTCCTCATCTATATAGTTCATCGGCGGATTATTATTTGCAGTACCCACATGTATAACCCCTTCTTTGTTTACCTTGTCAAGAACACTGTCCTGTTGTTTTTTCCCACACCCAATAAATACACTGCTTATGACAGCAGAACACAATAATAATACCATTCCTCGTTTCATGTTAATTTTTCTTTCCATTACAATGCTTTCTCCTTTTCTGTGATTATAATTTTGCAATTGTTATTATGAAAAATGAGCTCATCCACCCATCTGCAAAAAATCATTTAACAATTGTCAACTTTTCTAATATGCAATATTCGGAAGCCCATTTAGGCATTTTCCAACTATAAGCAGGTCTCAAAAGGGGGTTTTATTGTCGAATTGCATTCTCCTCTCCCATAATTTTCCTTTTCAATTCACAAATTTTACAATCAACACCCATCTATAGCTCTTAATTTTAATTATAAATACCTATGAATTTTAAGCAATGTCGTTTTTTGTCGAAATATGTATTTTTTTGACGCTTTTACTCGAAAAGTTAATGATAAATCTCCTATACAATGTTTGATTAATCCCAAGGCCCGCAAATTGAGCGATTTTACGATATTAGATGATAACAGATGACTTTCTATACTTATATATAATTCAACAATTGCGTCTCATCTGAATTCGTTTTATTTCCTCTCCCAATAAAGTTGAGAATTTCCCAATGTCCTGGTTTTGCATTTTGTGCTCTAAATATTTTTTTCGCACTAAACCCACTACTGATTTTTTGACATCACTCTTTATAGGGTCATAAAGCATATAAAAAGCAAGAACTTCCATTATCTCTGACTTTCTCTCTCCTGACTTAACGTTTTCAAAATCCACCCCAAACACTCCATCATCTGTAATTATGAAATTACGCAAATTTACATCTCCAAATACTTCATCCCCAGTTATTCCAATAGCAGTATAAAATTGATTTAACCATTCAAGCACCTCAATTAATATCTGACTAGACTGCTCAATAAAATTTATACGTTCATAATATTCAAGTAATTCCAGAACATTATCTCCCTTTATATAACTTAAAGCCAACAATAACTTACTATCATCATAGCCTAATAATTTCGGAAAATTAAGCAATAGTTCAGCTTCATCATAATGACCACTTAAGCGCTGATATATACTTAATTCATTTTTATATGCATCTTCATTTTCAAATTTCTTGATGACAACATGTTGCTTTTTTTTCTCTTTATCAGTAAGTTCATACAAGGAAACATTATTTCTCTTAGATATAAATTCTTTTACATAACATACTTCTTTAATGCCATCCGGATCAATAATCATAGTCTTCTTTAGCTCGCTGAAATAATATATTCAAATACTGTAACATTATACCGTCATATGATCACTTTGCATGCTCTCAATCACCTCAATCATTTGCTTAATATCCCGAATAGGATTTAGAATTCTATAATTCTTGTAATGATCCATACTTTCAGATATTACACCTGATATAAATAAAATTTCATTATTCAGGAACGGTTCTATATCTTTACACGCCGCTGCAGTAACTATTCTTGGGAAATTAAGTTCAAACGGACCTTCTAACAATAAATAATCAACATCATATATTTCTATAAGTTTACATAAGTCAATTTGATTCTGAATCATAATGTCTGTTGAATTCGGACTATAACCTGTTACAATGTCAGCTCCAGCTACTTTATGTCTATAGGTGTCCTTCCCCTCCTTGTCAATTTCGTAGTTTTCACAATGAATTTTCTTTATTGTTCCTACACGATGACCTCTGCTCTTCAATGCATGGATTAGAAATTCAATAAGCGTAGTTTTTCCTGAGTTTGAGTATCCCACAACAGAAATAATATTCATATCCTGTCTCCTTCATAGATTATGACATCTGATATCACTTAATGTATTTAGGTTCGTAAACATCTTACCTTCCAAGTCATATCTCGAAACTTCCTTTTCATCCACATATCTTGTATTAACACTTGCAATGAGCCTGGATAATTTATGATTTCCGCTCACTAAGTGTTCATATAGTATTGGACACAGCTTTTTTGAATATACTGCATGGAAGGGCTCAATTCTTCTTTCTCTCTTTATTGCCAAAGTATCCGGGTTTTCTTTCAGAATATAAATCATTTTATCAAGGTACTTCATATATTCGTGATTAACAAACGGCATATCCCCTGCCACAACATAAGAATATTCGTTGATAGAATTAAGTAATCCAGAATAAACTCCGGCCATGGGTCCACAATCTTTTATGACATCCTCCACAACTTTGTAACCTGAACCATAGTATAGTTCCGGATTGTTTGTGACAATAATAATCTCGTCAACCAGAAGTGCAAGCTGATTTGCTATATGTAGGACAATTAGCTGATCATTTATTCTTATTTTTTGTTTATCGAATCCCATCCTTGTACTTTTACCACCACATAAGATAATTGCACTTTTAATTTTTATCACATGACTTCACCTATCCTTTTCTATTTCAAACTATTGGCAATGAAATCATTTCTTGCAAAGACTAATTCTGCTGATTTTTCCTCTAAACTAATCAACTGATAACAGTAAGAACTGCTGCGAGCGCCATAACTGCTGTAGAAAACAAAGGACTAATTTTATAATTATAACTGCTTGAAATGCGTTTGCTTACATAGCTTACAATAGCTATAAGTGCGCTGGCAAAAATTCCACTCAGCATTCCATTTATCACAATAAACTTTAACGCCTTCTCATATGTATTTAAATATGTTTGTATATAACCACTATCTAAATACTGAATTGCCATGATAAGTACATATGCACCTCGCCATAAAATACTCGCAAATATAACAAAAAAACTTCTATAATATGATCTTTTATCTATTATCAAAGGTACGATTATGACAAAAAGAAGCGTCTGAATAAGCATTGAAATCATCGGATTTAAAACTTTGAACATAGAAATATTGGGCATGCATAAATTTATTGCTTTAATTAATGTTGCGACTAAACCTACTCCCATAACTGTCAGACGGCTGCTATTTACTTTATATGCAAGCAATAGAATAGCCGCCCCAATAGGAAACATAATATTTCCCGAAATAAGTTGAGGCAGCCAATGGAGTAAATAACCTAATGTTGCCTCCATAATTCCCCATATGGAACCCCAAAAAATGATGTTTGAAATAAAAGTTTTCTTATTCCTTATGACTCTTCCACCCTCCATTAAAAATATCATCCTCATATATATTTATTAATTGTTACAAGTTCACTGTTCTTTATGTTTTGATGTTTCACACAAAACCATTTTAAAACTATACCGTTTCTCTTGATATTTACAAATCAAGTATATAAACAAAATTTTAGTTTCCTGTTTCTACCTATTTTTGCATAAATACAGACCACAATACTTCAGTATGCATAGTATCAGTGATAAAAAAGGCATCACTCCCAATAAGGCTTGTATCATTGGTCAAAGCAAAATCTACCTTTCCTTCCTCTAATAGCATTAAGGATTTTTTTGTGGAATATGCCTCCACAATTGTGTAATCTTTTTCATTCATCCCAAGTGCAGACCACATTCCACTAACCAAATGTTCTACTGCCTTACAAGTTGCTATTGTAACATGATTTTTCAACTTTACTTTATCAACGTCTATTGTAGCAATTCCATATTCGGGTGTCTGAATAATAAATGTAAACATTAGTTCTAAAGTTATATCCCAGTAAAAATTTGTCATCTTACCATATGCATTTGGTAAAAGAATAAAATCGGCATTTTCTTTTTTTAATTCTATAGATGCGCTTTCAAATGTATCGTACAACATAATCTCTACATCTGCAGCATTCATATTATTCAAAGCATATTTTTTAAAATACTCAGCTGCCATACTGCTAGTAGTCCCTTTCGGTCCCATTGTTACAAGCTTAATCTTTTTTCCCTTCACATAATGAAACAATTTTTTCCGTTTTTCACTGCAATATTGACATATCTCGTCATTACAATTAAGCATTCCTTTCATACTATCTACCCTTTCACATGCCGTATCTTGTCAAATATATTTCTTGGAAATCAAATAGTTTATCAAACCCTTTTGTTCGACAATGTCGGTAATAATATGATAATTATTTTTTTCCATATGAGCTATAACCATGCCATCTTTATAGATAACATTTGTGTCAAAATCAATGGTTAGCAAATCTTCATCAACTACCTGTTGCTGTATATCACGATTCTCTACTACCAATAAACCCAAATTCACTGCATTTCGATAAAAAATCCGTGAAAATGACTTGGCTACAATGCAAGAAATACCACAGCCCAATATTGCTATGGGAGCCGCTTCCCTGGAGGAACCACAGCCAAAATTTTCCCCTGCCACAAGAATATCTCCCTTGTCTACAGAATTATAAAAATTATTTCTAATATCATTCATGCAATATCGTGCCAATAAATTTCTGTCTGTTGTAATACAATATTGAGCCGGAATTATCACATCTGTGTCAATATTGTCACCAAACATATGCACTTTGCCTTTTATTTTCATACATGTCTCCTAAAAGTCCGGTACCTGAATGCTTCCCTCAACAGCCGAATAGGCGGCAATCATAGGATTAGATAAATACACCTTTGAAGACGGAGCACCATTTCTACCATAAAAATTACGATTTGTAGTATATAATCCAACCTCGCCTTCGCCTAATACTCCCATATGCCCTCCCATACACGGACCGCAGGAAGGAGGTGCAATTACAGCATTACTTTTAATAAAATCAATTAACAATCCTTCTTCCTCCATCTGATACAGCACCTTTTGCGATCCAGGAATAATAATTAGTTTCACATCTTCATGCACAGTTCGATTTTTAATATACTTATGAGCCACTCTGAAATCTTCTATTCTACCATTTGTGCAAGAACCCAACACCACCTGATTTATCTTTGTCCCAATTAGTTTTTTTGCATCTACAACATTTGCCGGTGTATACGGACAAGCAATTTGTGGCTCTAAACTGCTGATATTAATTTCATATGTTTTATTATAATGAGCGCCCCCATCTGGATACATGACTTGAATATCCACGATTCCACAATCTTGAAAATACTCTTCCGCAACACTATCAACATTGATAATTCCTGCTTTGGCACCACATTCAACAATCATATTGCAAATTGTCATTCTCCCCGACATGTCCAAATGCTTCAATGCATCGCCATGAAACTCTACTATTTTATATGTAGCCCCGTCTACACCCAATAATTTAACGATGTGTAAAACTAAATCTTTGGGTCCGACATTATACTTAAAGTTGCCTGTGATAATAATCTTTATTGTTTCTGGTATGCGCATCCAAATCTTTCCAGTTGCCATAGCGCATGCCATATCAGTTGAACCAATACCCGTAGAAAATGCTGACAATCCGCCATATGTACATGTATGAGAATCAGCACCAACTATAATATCGTACGGTTTTATTATATTTAATTCTGGTAGCAGCACATGACAAATCCCCCCCCTTCCTACCTTATAATTTCGTATGCCATATTTGTTTGCAAACTGTTCCATCTGCAATGATAAATTTGCAGTACTAATATTAGTGGGGGGAGAAAAATGATCATTGACAAAAATTATCTTCTCCGGAATTGCAACACGCTTAATATGATAGTCCTCAAATATCTTAAGCGCTAATGGTGTTGTTCCATCGGTGCCCATAACCAAATCAACTGGCACAAATTCGATATCACCACTATGCACAGTCTTGCCAACCTTATGTGAAATAATTTTTTCAATCAAAGTCTGCTTCATATTTCTTCCTAACTCTTACCCTCATTAGATACCATGTTGCCTATAAAATCTTTCCGTGCAGGGGTAAAAATATCGAAGGACTGAAATGGTGCTTTTGTGATACTTGCTTTATGTGGTACATTACCTGGAATTATGCAGACATCTCCTGCTCGCATCTCCTTCGCTATCCCATTATATTCAATTATCATCTCACCACCAGATACTATAGTGATTTGTTCATGTTCATGTACATGACACCCCAGTTCAACAGGATTTTTTATATTAAATTTACAAACTGTCATGTTATCTGATGATATAAGCTCCATATCTGCGTTATCACCAAGCAATTCATTTCTTGATTTTGTCCAATGTTCTACCATCATTACTTATACTTCCTATATTTCTTAAACTGTTCGACAACAATTTCTTCTGTGTATCTGGTTCCCATTACTTCATTTGCTTTTACATGATGCCAAAAATCAGCAGCTTGCTGTTTGTCCACCTCATATCCATGTTTTAAAAGAATATATTGTATCACACTCTTACCTGCATGTTTCCCCAAAATATATTCCCTTTTTCTCCCAACTTGTTCTGGTTTAAACACTTCATAGGTATTTGTATCCTTAAGCATGCCATCCACATGAATACCAGATTCATGTGAATATGCATTTTTTCCTACAATGGGCTTCAAAATATCCATATTTACACCTGAAAATTTCTCAACAATACTACTTAGTTCGCTTAATATTTTACAGTCATATTTCAGATCTTGATTATACAATACCTTCAAAGTCATAATGACTTCTTCTAATGAAGCATTACCTGCACGCTCGCCCATCCCATTCACGGTTGGTGAAGCATAACCTGCCCCTGCCAATAATCCTGCCACTGTATTTGCCGTAGCAAGACCAAAATCATTATGGCAATGTACGCCTACTGGCCTATTTAGATTGTCTACTAACTTTTTAATAAACTCATAAGTTCGTTCCGGGGTCAAATATCCCACGGTATCCGTTGTTCCAAGCCAATCAGCACCTGCCTCTTCTGCTTTTGACAAAATTTCCAGAAGAACATCAAAATCTGTTCGTGAGGAATCTTCTACACCAAATTCAACCTGCAAACCCCTATCTTTTGCGTATTTAATAGAATCAATTGCTTTTTGAATTAATTTGTCTCTCTCTCTTTTTATATCTGAACCAAATTTTGCCTTAATGTGAATATCTGAACCGGGAATGAATAAGATCACACCATTCACTTTACAGGATAGTGCATAATCAATATCTTCTCGCACTACTCGGCACATGCTCATTATTCTCATATTCAATCCAGCTTCACTAATTTCTCTTATAGAATTACGTTCTTCTATAGAAGTAGCTGCAAAACCGGCATCAATAGACTCAATGCCCAATTTTTCAAGAAGCATTGCAATTTTTAATTTTTGTTCAACTGTATATTGTACACCTGTAACTTGCTCACCATCTCTTAATGTAGTATCACAAAAGAAAAAATTTAAATTATCCATTTATCTTCTTTAATTCCTCAATATCAATTTGAACTCGTCTGCAAATCCCCATAATTTCCATATTCTTTTTATACATCTCAGTTGGTATCATACAGAAGAAACGTAGCTGAGGAAATTCTTCTGACTGAAATACTGCTGCTGGCGGTGCCATCTTACTTCTAATTTCATCATTTGGCATCTGTCTTTTAAAGAATAAAGCATGTACTCTTTCAAGATCCTCAGCATCAACCTGACCAACAATACCTTTTCCCTGTATTCCATCTATTTCCATTAAGTTCTGCTCAGAATCACAGATTGAAAAACTTACAACAGGATTTTCTTTGATATTTTCAATATGGGTACTATCAACAGCTGAATGAAAATACATTCTGTATTCATCATCAAATGCAAACGTGAGTGGCGCTGCCCAAACATTTCCCTCCGCATCACTTGTTGCTAAATGTAAAAATTTGTTATTCTGAATTATACTTTTCACCTTTTCGTAATTATTCATCATTATAATACACCAACCTTTTTAATATTTATTTATTCATAAAAGCGTCTATAAATTCATTTACATCTGACACAATGCAATAATCCGAACTCCCAAATATGGATTCATTCATTTTTGAATTTACAGATACGATTATTTCACTCCTTTGTATACCAACTATGTGTTCGGCAGCACCAGAAATGCCCAATGCAATATATAATTTGGGTGCGATAATTGCACCGGTTAAACCTACTTGATATTTATGTTCTACCCAGCCCTTATCAACAACTTCCCGGGTAGCACAAAAACCAAATCCTCTTTTTTCACAATATTGCTTCACAACTTGACAATTTTGTTTACTTCCAATTCCATTGCCGATTCCTATAATTACATCCTCATCAAACGAAATATAGGAATCGCTTAAAAATGAAAATGTGCTACACTCCATATCTGCATACCCATCTTCATCTTCTATCAGCTCTGTTTGAATTCCGATAATTTGATATTCTTTCAGGAATAAATTAGGCTTTATTGTTGCCATTTGAATGCTACAATCTTTAGAAAGAATAACAGCATAAAGTTTTCCTCCAAATGCCGGCCGCGTTTGAATTAAAGCCTCATCATCCTCTTGAATATCTAATTTTGTACAATCAGCAGTAAGTCCTGAATGCAATCTGGCTGCAATGTATGGAGCAATCCCTCTCCCTAAAATTGTTCCTGAAAATAACAGAATTTGTGGATTTTCTTTTTCTACAGTTTTCAAGACTTTTTCAGAAAGAACTCTTTCTGGAAGTGCATACATATCCTTTATATTCAAAGCATAATTTCTTACTACTCCATAGTTTGATAACATTTCAGAGCAATTATTAAATGCATTAATCGTAATAGCAGAAACATTTGCACCTAATTTTAATGCCAACTCACAAGCCTGATTAAGAACTTCAATACTTTCAGTTTTCAACATTGCGCCTGAAAATTCACAAAATACCATAACCGTTCTTTTGTCTGACTTAACCATATTTCTTATATCATGCAAAACACTGCTACCTTTAGAAGAACTACCATTTTGTTCCGTCAAAATGCCATACAATTCTTTGAACTTATTCAGTCCAATATATTCGTTCTTTCGTTCCTGATTATTTTGAATGGATATACATTTTTTAACATACGTCAACGAACCATTTTTTCCACATAAACACGTATTTAATTTCAACTCATTATTTGTCAACACTCGTATATCTTTACTATTTGCTTGTAAGATTCCATCTGGTGTAGGCAATCTTGGTACATTTGCATCTTTACTAACCGAAACAACTGCAGGCAGCGTTAAGCATTCCACTTTAGCACCAGATTCCATATTACGTTCACATTGCAAGACATTACCTTCAAAAGAACATTTCATTACACCTGTCGCATAATTAACATTTAGTAATCCAGCTATTTCTGCCGGAACCTGCGCTGTCGCACCATCCATCGTTTGTTTGCCACATAGAATTAATTCATACCCTCCTAGATACTCTAATGTCCTTAACAGAACCACAGAAGTTGCATAAGTATCTGATCCAATAAAATCATTATCTGTTACCAAAACCGCTTGGTCTACTCCCAATGCAAAAGCCTTTTTCAGCACACTTTTTGCCGAAGCATTGCCCATGGTAATCGCAGTCACTTTGCAATTTGTCTGTTTCTTTAATCGCAATGCCACTTCCAGTGCATTCAAATCATTAGGATTAATAACTCCCATTCCTGTTCGATTAACTGTATGATCTGAATTCATATGTGCACATGTATTTTTGGGTACCTGTTTAACTAATACGGCTATATCCATAACTAATCTATCCTTTGTATCACTACAAATTTCACACTGAGTGCTCACCATAAAACATGCATTTGTTCTTTTTACAACTTGGTTGTAAGCGCGAGGCCCAACAACGCTTCATACTTCTGGTTTGCGGTGGGAATTTGAGACCTAAATATTTTTCAGCCAAAATCACCGATTCCTTCAATGCTGCTCGTACAGAACCGATGCAGCAGCACGGTCCTCCAAGTTGTGCTATTTTTTTTAAACAACATGCTGTTGCATAATTTGCCACGCTTCGTTCCTTATCGCTGCTTGGAGTTGCTCCTAAAACAATGCTAAAAGCCACTCCAATTCCTATACCCGCACCGCATGCCCCAAAATATCCGCACCATCCTGGCGGTATCTCATAGCTTCTTTTCAATCCCTCTTGAACATCTTCATCAGTCAATTTCCCTGTAAGGTTTTTCACAGCCATTAAAAAGGAAACCGTCGCTATTGTATGTGGTGTATGTCCAGAAATACCACACTTAGCCATAATATATTCACCAATATCTACCGGATTCTCCTGTTTAATGTCAGGTATAATCTCTCTAATACTATTCATAACCTCTTTTGCACAACAATCTGCGCACACATAATGAGATTCTTCGCACAAAATATACGTACTTTCTTCTTTGCCACATATACTGCACTTAGCCAGAACAGCATCCTCATTATACAAAACCTGTGAATCACATATCGAACATTTACCAAAACTCATAATAGCACTCCTATCCAATACAGTTTCATGCTTCTTTAACTAATTTTTTCAATAAGCCCGCACGCATCAGCTCTGCATTGTTTACAATTATCTTTAAACCTGACATCAGGAAACTTCTTTTTTAACCTGTCTTTGATCAATTTTAAATTCTCCTTACTAAGGGTTTCTATATTCTCAAATTTGGTTCCCTTCACGCTTAAAAGCGGCAGCAAATTAAAAATATGTACTTTAAAATTTTTCAAATAACAAATTAAATCTTCCAACTCACCATCGTTTATTCCGGGGATGACAACAATATTGATCTTAAATTTCATATTTGTTATGCCAGCAATAATCTTTAATGCTTCATCTTGCAATTTTAAAATCAATTCCCCCATCTCAATTCCAGTGTAAACTTTCCCCTCAAACTCCAAAAAATCGTATATCTTTGCCAGTGTAGCCGGCTCTCGGGAATTCACGGTAAGTGTGACATAATCCAATTTAGATTGCATAAATTCCTCTTTATATTTGGACAAATAAAAACCATTTGTACACATACATTTTTTGAAATCAGGATATTTCTCATCCAGCAATTTGAATGCATCAAACAATACTGTAGCATTTGACAACGGATCTCCCGGACCTGCAACACCTACTATCTTACATTTTGGATATAAAGCAATATTCTTCTCCATATAATTTTCGATTTCCTTTATATCCAAAATCCCACTCGCTACTCCTGGTCTATCATCTTCCTTCGAAATACCACGCTTACAAAAATTACACTTTGTATTGCACCTCGGTGCTATAGGAAGATGAAAACGGTATCCACAACTATTACTTTCAAAACAAGGATGTACTACTTTTTCCATAAAATCCTCCTACTATTTTTCTGTCAAACACTTAATTGCTTTCGCACGGGAAAATTTTCCATTTTCAGTATAGAAGAATATCTTATCATTCGCCGTCATATTATATGTAAATATTCTCACTTCATCTGCACACGCTTTTATTTCGTGTAGATTCATAACAAATGCTGTCATCTCTGCTGAATCAATTGCAACACCAGCATCAATTAATACCGCAACATTCAAAATCATTTCATCTGCATCTGACCGGGTTTTGTACAATAAAACTTCTTTTGCCTTATACTTATTCTTAATCTCGTTCTCAATCATGGTCGGATTTATTTTTTTACCATTATTCAATATAATGGTATCATTCATTCTTCCTTTAATATACACAAAACCGTCTGCATCTTGCTCTCCCAAATCACCAGTTGGCCTTACATCTCCCAGTGCTCTGAAATTATCATGCTCATAGTAACCGCTAACAATTGGATGCGGAGAATGTGTAATCACCTCTTTGTTTTCTGAGAAAGATAACTCGATAATCGGTTTACCCACTGAACCTAATTTATTTTGGCTCTTAATGTTGCAGGCGATCATGCCAATCTCAGTTTGTCCATATATCTGGTAAATTTCCAAATTACAATCTCGGTAAAATTCTAATATATGATTATCAATGGGTGCCATACCTGTCAACAAATATCTCATTTTTGTCCCCAGTATATTTCTTAAAACCGGAGTATTTTTATTGTTTTCCTTTAATTGCTCGCAATATAAATTATAGTAAAAATTAGGCGGTGCAAGTAATATACTAGGCTCCAACTGTGCCAATGAATGAAATAAGGTCATATCATTGGCTAATGAAATATTTATCTTATTCATTAAACATCCCCAAAACAGGAATCGCTGCTGATAATTGGATAGTGGCATAAATATAAGAAACTTATCACTTTTTTCAAACTGCATATAATTGAAAAAATTGTTCGCACTCCAAATAGAACCTATTTCAGTTATCCCTAATGCTTTTGGGATGCCCGTAGTTCCGGATGAAAACATTATACTGATATCCTTACCCTCAAATTTTCGTTCCACAATTTCAACTTCTGTATTAGTGACAGCAAACAAAGATGAGAGTTCAATTATTTTCTGAGAACACTTTCCAATTTCCCTTTTCGTAACAACAAATTCTGTTTTAAAGTCATCTAACCTTTGTTTCAGCAAATCCAGCGATTCCGTATTATTACTAATAACTGTTTGCGCACCAATTAACAATAATGCCGCATCACATATTAAATATTCATAGGTATTTTCAATATCTAATCCAACTACATGCTCAGAACTAATTCCTAACTTTTGAAGATTGCCATAACATTGAATAATATCTTTATAAATTTCTGCAAATGTTTTTTTTCGAATAACATAATTAAATTCTTCCCATACTAAATAATCAATATAATTCTCTGTATTATCTTGAATATCTGAGAAAACATTATAAAAACTGCTGCAATTCAATTTTTGCTCCTCCTAATCAGATGCATCACTTCATCTTCATATATGCTGTTAAATATTCAACCACTTTATCAATAAAGTCTTGAACAGTGACCAACTTATTGCCGAAAATGGCTTGTGGGTTAAAAACACACCCATATTCTTCCTCTAACTGAATCAGGCATCTCAACCATCCAATCGAATCAATATCTACATCTTCCTGGATATTCCACTCTGCTGTCAAATCCTGATTTGACGATATTTTTTTTAAAATGTTTAATATTACGCATTCTATTTCATAAGTTTCCATATCCACTCTCCTCACATAACTAACACTTCTCAAGCAAAACACTATGATAATTGATATCAAATGTCGGTTCCACATCTGGTGTATACAACATAACCTGCGAACCTATATCAAGAGATTCTCTCTGATCGTAGTCCATAAGATTTCTAACAATATCTACATCACAGATATGACCACCGTTTGGTATGTTATCGTAGAAAAACATCTCCGGTCTTATCTTCGTATAATAGCTATATAATTCATGAAAAACATAATATCCTGTATTTGGTTGAATGATTTTGGCAATATCATCAATTTCTATATCAAACACTTTCAAAGATTCTAATAAAAATTCAGAACCCTTGTTTATCAAATTAAACCTGCTTAGTGATGGATCATGTTTTAAAGTTCCATCCACATTAAATGCCGCATTATTAAAATTAAGCACATTACTTTTTATAATACGAAACGGACCTTTATTCCTTGATAATAATACTAAACTTATCCCATCACCTCTAATTGAAAAATCAATATAGCGCTCTTCTATATTCTTCCAACAGCAACCTGAAAGAATTAAAATATATTTGTTATCCTCTAAAAGTTTGTTTGCTATGTTTAACCCGCATAATGCGGCAGCGCAAGGTTGCATGATAGGCAATATCATACTATTTGAAAATTTAAAATCATATTTCAGACTCTGCACGATCGAAACGCCATCCATATGAAATAAGTGTTGATTTCCACATAAAATGTATGATATATTCTCCGGATCAATCTGAGTTGTTTTAAGCATTCTCTCTACAAGTTCATATACTTTTCTACTAAAAGCCCTGCTATCTTTAAAGTAGGAAACCTTTTCTATATGCGTTTCATCTTTAAACTTAGAAATACATTTATCCAGATTCTTAATTTGTGACTTTTTCTCAACTGATGTATTACGTATTATATACTCAGACTCCATTTGATCCGTCGGAATATAATAATCCATATAATTAATATAATATTTATTAGCCATCTAAACCACCCTGCATTACTTGTATATGGATACTATCTTTTCATCATTAATTGCCTTATACAAAATATTATCAATATCTTCTTTTGGAGGAAGTATACCAACTCTGGAAAAAGTATCCAACAAGCTCTGATAATCAGAAAAGAATCCACTATTAATATGATCCAAATTTAAATCTTCCGTTGTAGTTCCCGCTAAATATCCATCAAAATAACGCTTGTCAGAAACAAAGCGATCCCCATGTAATTTTGCACACGGATCTGGTATTCGGGGTAATTTCAACTGATTCGCCAATTCACGAGTCTCATTATCTGTCAAATTAATGATTGGCGTTATTTTACAAATATCTGTATCTGGTATTCCCAGAAGAATCTTGGGATATGGACTAAAGAATGAAGTCTGCAATCTATTAAAATAATACTTTGCAGGGTTATTTTCTTTATCGTATTTCCATGTTTTTCCATTAGAACGTATTGTAAGCGATTCTAACACATATAATAAATCAAATTTTGTTATTCCAATGGATAAAACAACTTTCTTCCCCTTTTTATGCTCATTTTCCAAATAATTGCACAATGATCTATATAAACCAATAAAGCACATTACACATGGCTTTTCTGCATTAAAAATAGCATCATCATTAATCGGTGGCACAAAATCCACATTTTTTGTTGGAATCCCCTTTTCTTCCCAAAATTTCATATTATCATTAATTGCTTTTTTCTGCCCTGTTACATATTCATTTTTACTGCTATCTCCCTTATAATATTTATCAGGCTGATATTTCCAGGACGGTGTTGTGACTGTTAAAAGCTCTAATTCTAAATCATTTCGTTCTCTTTTTTTATATTCTAATAACAATAAGCTCATTATCTGTGCATCTTTTCCACCAGACATTCCAATACAAACTTTTTCAATATCATTTGGTATTAAATCATAATCATCAATTGTCTTTTTAAATTTTGCGTATACCGCTTCAAATAAAGCTTGAACGTATTCGGTATTTCCATTCATCTGCTATTATTTCCTTTCTTACGTTACAAAGCGCAAAATGCAGGAGATATTGGCAAGCATCATCTTACTCCCTTGTCTTGCGCTTTGTTCACAACAATAAAATTACAGTATTAACTACAATATTTTATAAAACTACACCAATCCTAGATGATATCTAGCACTTTCAAAACCTTATCCATGATTGCAGTATTTTTATCAACCATTGGTGTCAATGGCAATCTCAACTCATTTTTCATTTTTCCCATTTTGTATAATGCATACTTAACAGGAATCGGATTAGACTCCAGTGATAATGCCTTATTCAAATCAATTAACTCCTTATTGAGCTCCATTGCTCTCTTAAAATTGCCACTTACCGTCTCTTTATACATTTCAACCATTTCTTTTGGCATCACATTAGCAATAACTGAAATGACACCTTTACCGCCAACAGAAAGTAATGGCAAAAAGGTAGAATCATTTCCAGAGAATACGCAAAAATCGTCTGATGTTTTTGCAACTATTTCTGCTACCTTTTCCATGTCAGAAGATGCCTCTTTTATACCAACAATTCTTTCAAGCTTTGACAATGCTACTATTGTATCTACAGAGGCATCTGTAACAGTTCTGCTTGGAACATTGTAAATAATTAATGGTATATCCTTCGTTGCTTCATGAATTGCACGATAATGCTGATAAATGCCTTCCTGTGTTGGTTTTACATAATATGGTACGACAGATAGCACAGCATCCACTCCCAACTTTTCCGCCTCCTGGGTCAAATAAATCGCTTCCTGAGTCGAATTTGCACCACAATTTGCAATTACTTTAATTCTATGATTCACAAGTTCCTTTGTTACATTAATCATTTCTACATGTTCTTCCATTGAAAGCATAGAAGATTCGCCTGTACTTCCACAAACAACCACACCATCAATTCCTGACTCAATTAACCATTCAACATAGCTCTTATAGCTATCATAATCAATTTTACCATTTACAAATGGTGTTGCAACAGCAGCATAAACTCCATTAAATGTCATCACGAAACCTCCTCACAAATATTATAAGTATTTCTGAAAAATAGAATCCAAAACAGCAATACATTCATCAATCTCTGCCTTGTTAATATTTAAGGCCGGCATAAATCTTAAAGTATTTACATTCGGGGCATTTACCAGTAAACGCTTTTTCAAGGATGCGGCTTGTATTTCATTGGCATTTACACCATCCAGTCCAATTGCTATTAACAATCCCAATCCTCTTACCTCTGTAATAAATGAATACTTCTCCATAAGAGTCATTAAATTAGAAGATAAATAACTCCCCATTTCACGTACATTTTTGCAAATATCACTTTCCAGCATTTCCTTTACAACAGCCAGGCCTACAGCCGTCATAATTGGTGTCATGCTGTATGTTCCTCCCTGATCTCCAGCTTCAAAGCAGCAAACATTGTCTTTCGCAAGAAGTGCTGCCAACGGAACACCACCGCCAATCCCTTTTGCAAGAGTCATAATATCCGGTTCCACACCATAATATTCATAACCAAACATATATCCTAAGCGACCAATACCCGTTTGCACTTCATCAAAAATCAATAATACATTATTTTCATCACAAATTTTACGTATTTCCTGTATGTACTCTTTATCTGCTACAATTACACCACCTTCCCCTTGCACTAACTCCAACATAATTGCACAAGTATTCTCTGTAATTGCATTTCGAATTTGCTCAATATTATTATATTCTACCCACTTAAATCCATCTACTTTAGGATTATAAATACCTTTCCATCTTTCTTTGCCAGATGCAGACATAGTAGCCAGTGTTCTTCCATGAAAACTATTAACAGCTGTAATAATTTCATACGCACCATTCTTATACTTTGCACCGTATTTGCGGGCCAGTTTAATCGCACCTTCATTTGCCTCAGCACCTGAATTTATAAAAAACACCTTGTCCATACAGGATATATTTGTTAAGAGTTCAGCAAATTCAATTGCCGGTACGTTATAGTAAGATGGGCTTGGATTTATCAGCTTCTGTGACTGTTCCTGCACAGCACTAATCATCACAGGTGCACAGTGACCCAAGCAGCAAACCGCCCATCCCTGCATCATATCCAAATATTTGTTATCCTCAGTATCCCATAAATAAGAACCTTTTCCTCTGGCAAAAATTATATCTGGTCGATTTGTTGTATACATTATAGATTTATTTGCTTTAGCTATAAGTTCCTCTTTCATTTGGCTTTCCATAAGTTCGTCCCTCTCTGCTTCATACCATAATTAACAACAAGTTCTTCTTTTTGTCTTCTTAGCCGTCTCTTCAGATGGTCTTTCGTAGCTGAAAATATCACAGCATACATCAAAATCGTTTTCTACAGAATCGTCTTTTAAATCTACTCCGCAACATTCAAATGTACTTTTCTCTTTTACATCTGCATTACCGCAACAACATCCCGCATTTCCCATTCCGTCATTCTTTAATTTTTCCATAATCATTTCCTCTCTTTCTTAAAAAATATGCATATTAATAATTTTGTTATAATAATCCTCAACAAAATTGAGCATTCCTTGATAGCCAACATAATATTTAGGTTTTATATGCAATTCTCTGGCTCCCGGATATTCAATATTTACATATGCAAATGATTTTTTATCTTCTATTGCATAATACTCAACATCGCTGCCTAACACTACTTCAAACTTATGATCTCTTAGATACTCTATAATCTCGTTTCTATCATTTGTTACAAATACTTGTGTCTTAGGTGAAATCTCATGTATCCGCTTTTCAAAATATTGCTTATCCTCAAGATGATTCTCTTTAACAATTATGCAGTCAACATTATTTTCCAACTCATTTACCAAAGTCTGCAATAATGCTGCTGAAGGCTCTTCATATCCAATAATAACCTTTTTCAACTTGCGTATTTCTTCAAACATTCTGAATGTGTTGACTCTGCCGAGACTTGTCCGGAATGTACTTTTAACATTCTTTCTGTAATCAGCAAATGTTTCAGTATCTATATCAAAAGAACCAAGTGCTTTCAGTATACTTTGAATAAACATCTCTGTATTTTTTATGCCTAATGGATAGTCTGCAACAATATACGGAATACCAAAAGTTTCCTTCATATATTCCGCACAAGGAATACCATAATTTTTATCAATAATAACATTCAATCTCGCATTTGAATAAGTCGATATCTCCTGAACATTTGTATCCAAAAATAATGCTCTCGCATGTACTCCAAACTCCTGCAAAAGCTCAGATAAATGATTGGCATCTGCTTTCCATGTATAACTTCTCCCGACTGTACCAAAAATATTTATTATATTTTCCACATTTTCGCATTTTTTACACAGACTCTTAACTATTTTAAGCATTGCAATATTCAATCCATCCAACTGGGAGTTGTTAAAACTCCCTCCTTCAATGCTAATTACCGGAATTTCTAAATTTGCACTATTGATAATTCCATTGATGTCATCACCGATAATTTCAGAAGCACACGTTGTAATAATTGCCATGATTTCAGGAAGACTTTCATAGTATTCATCCTTTACTTTTTCTATAGCATCCCTTTCACCGCCAAAAACAGTTGATTTTCGACACATCTCTGTATAAGAAATATTCAAGGAATCTGCTATGGATGCCTCATAGGCAGGAAATACACACCCTTTCGGTCCATGAATAACCACAGATGCACCTTTTATCTGCGCCATTACCTGGCTCACACCAAAAATTCCACATTTCTGGATTGAATCTAAACACTTATCACCCATATAATACCACCTGTAATACTTTATATTATTCCTCTGTAAACAACGAGTACATGCTTACATCTCTATCCAATGTATCAGCCAGTTCTTTATACATTTTTCTTACACCATTGAACCCATATACTGCATTGTGTGCAAACCTATACCTAAAAACTTTATTTTCAGGAAAAAAGTTATCATTACAGAACACGATGGGATCATCTAATTCATCTATGAGCATCTGTACATCTTCAATGTATTTGGATGCAAAAACTTTTGCATCTAACCCACCGTCTAATACCTCATGTTGAAATAAATGCATCTTTTCTTTTATTATATGCGGTTCAATTCCTACAATAATTGGCTTCATTTCTAACTCAAGTGCAAATCGCAATAACGCCAATAACCGGTCACCTGTCTGATTCCAAATAACGCAATCTCTACCAGAACCTAACTTATTCACTAATTCGGTTCTCATTTGCTCTAACTCTTGTACTTCTGCAAAAGAATCAATGTCATCAGTTAATCCAAGCTTTTGAGCAATTTCTTTCAACCATTCAACTGACGCTTTTAATCCAATTGGCGCTGGTTTCGCCGAAAAAGGAATCTCATATTGTTTGTACAACTCATCAAAAAATCCATGAGCAAAAAAATAGCACAATGCAACATTTAAATCTGCATCTTCCATTTTCTTTAATTTATCAAAATTCATATCATGATTATATGTTTGATTGATATCTACGTTTATAAGCCCAAGCATCCTCGTTATTTCATTGACTTCCTCTGCTTTCACAGGATTCCAAATCCATCTTCTCAAGAACAAATTAACCTTTTTATTCGCATTTTCTTTTCGCTGCTTCTTTTCTCCATCCACAACTTTTGAAGCCAATAACTCAAATGCCATCTCTGTACCGCGCCGATAAGATTTTCCCGAATACCCGCCAGTATTCATAAACAGAACTTTTTCACTTATTTCAAAGGGAAGCGACTCTATACACCCTTCCACATCATCACCAATGATATCCGCACAGCAGTTTGTTATCACAGCAATTTTCTTATCCGGATACTTTTTGTTCACTTCATAGATACAATCTACTAATTTCTGCTCACCACCAAATATGATTTCTTTTTCAGAAAGGTGTGTAGAAAGATGCGGCTTGTTATCACAAGTATTATAAGCTCCCATCGGATTTAAATAGTGCCTATTTCCCATGCAACCATATGGTCCATGTACCAGTATAATAATATCTTCAAAATAGCTGAAAACATCATGCGCTCCCCAAAAGGCACAAAATTGATGCATATCTATACAGTCTTTTGTGTTAATTTTTTCGTTTTTCACAGCTTTAACTAAATCATTTAAGTTAGCAATTCTCTTTTTTATATTGTTGTTCATAATAACCTTAATCACCTATAAACATTACTCATGTACCATTAACGGCTGCTTAATCATGATGTCAAAACTTCTGTCATCCAGCGGTGTCGGTATCACAAAATTTTCATTTTCCATTATTTTTTTAGCTAAATCAAGATACACCTGTGCCTGATTGGAGTCCGGACTTCCTTGAATAACTGTACAATTCTTTAATTCACACTCCTGCACCACATTATCTCTTGGAATCCATCCAAGCACTTGAGTAGACAATTTATTTGATAAATTATCCACAATTTCATGTTCCAGATAGGCATTACGCTGGTTACATATAATTCCGCCTAAGCGCACTTCACTTCGTTCTCCAAAGCGCTTAATAGCTTTTGATATATTATTAGCCGCATATAATGCCATAACCTCACCAGAAGTAACTAAATATACCTCCTTCGCAAATCCCATTCTCAATGGAACGGCAAATCCACCGCACACAACATCACCCAACACATCATAAATGACAATATCTATATCTAATTCCTCAAAAACATTTAACTCATTTATCATTTCTATCGCGGTTATAATTCCTCTGCCAGCACAACCAAATCCAGGTTCTGGACCTCCGGCTTCAATGCAATATGTATTGGCAAACCCCACTGTCATAATATCATCAATTTTGATATTTGCTGATTTATCTTTTATATAATCTAATACACTGGGTCTATATTGCCCATTAATCAGATTTTTCGTAGAATCTGCTTTTGGATCACAGCCTATCTGCAATACCTTGTATCCCAGCATCGAAAGCGAGGCTGATAAATTTGAACATGTAGTTGATTTACCGATTCCACCTTTACCATAAACAGCTATCTGTTTGATTTTTTTCATTACTCAATATTCCTTTCATTTGTTAAAACCACAATATCTTCAACTGCGGTAACACTAAATCAAATCTTTTCGTAATTCCACAAAAGAATCTTGTCTTTCCCAAACAACAAATCCACTTTTGGAAAACGCGGCAAGTGCCACTTCATTTTCATTCCAGGTACGCAATCTCATGTATTTTGTACCTCTGATTCTACATTCCTCTTCTGCTCTTGCTAATAATGTCTTAAATATTTTGTTATTACGAAAGTCAGGATGAACATTTATCAGTCCCAAATACGCACTTCCATCATCAAAGTGTGACATATAGAGCATAGCCACCACACGCTCCTGCTCTGTGGTGGCAATCAAAAATTCATAATTGTTATTCTCAATATTGTCAATCTTTTCAATTATTTGCTTTTTGGTTCTCCCAGGACAGCAGGCATTTTCTTTTGCAAATGCGCTACTTTCTAACCAATGTTCAAACATGTCATCAATAAACTTCACAAGCCCTTTGCTTTCACTAACTTTTTGAATCACTTGAATTTCCAACTGTATCACCTCATTTTAATTTTGCCAAGTTATTATTTGCCATCGGGTATCGCCTGATTTAGCAACATTAAACTTTCAAATACCTGTTCCTGCTTTTTCTCTGGTATATTGCTTAATATTTTGTCAAAATATTTCTGCATATCACTTTGAATAGAATTATATTTCTCTTCTCCTTTTTTTGTTAGTGAGATTGCAACATATCTTCGATCTCTTTCATCTACTTCTCTTTGGGCAAACCCTTTCTCAACTAAATCTTTTACTGCACGACTCATGGCCCCTTTATCCATATTCAGTGCAAACGCTAAATCATTTAATGTAAGTTGTTTTGCCCTGCCAATTTCCGTAATAGCATGACACTGTGCAAAAGTAATTCCCAAACAACAATCCGACTTGTTGTTCTCTTCAATTATACCTAATTTCTTTTCCAGTGTTCTAATCAGTTCTCTTAATGTGATTCCGTTTGTAATCTTTTCCATTTCTTTTAACCTCTCTACATTTTTACATAATTAGTTGATTTTGTCAATAGTTATTTATTTCAACTACTTTCAGAACAAGACACCCTTTTAATCATAATAAAGATACCAGAGTCAAAAGGTTATGTATTTCATGCTGATATAAAAGAGCATAGCCTTTAAAACCCATAAAACATGAGAAAGTAAACCCAATAGAACGAATTTCGAGTGCTTTCAAGATCGGGTAAACGCAACGTGCATAACAATCCGCAGGTATCATGAAGTCAAGATACCCTTCACTCCCAACGCCTTATATGTTTCTATATTACAAAACAGGCATAGGAGGGCACAGGTAAATAATTGGAACAATTTTCTTCGAGTGCACTCCAAAGTCAGCACAAATCTTTCCAATACCCACCTGTGCCCTTCTCCTGACTTCTGGTATTTCTATTATCACAAGCAATTTAGATCCGCATTCACAATCGTTTATTCAGATACTGCAGCGTAGGACTGACGAACCTGCTGCGTATATTCCCTGCCTCCGCTTACATACCATTGATCCACGAAGGTATCAAAGTAACCAGGCGGCTTTTCTCCCACTACAATCTGCAGGAACAGCTGCTTCTCCATCTTCAGAAGATCCGCCGGAAGTTCTCCGTCAGACTCTCCCAGAGACAGGGGAATGTCTGTCTGGAATCCGGTATCCACCAGAAGTCCTACAGCTGTTATGCGGGATGCATAAGCTGCCCATGCATTGGCCGTAGTTAATTGACCGTTGAGATAAGATTTACAGGTATTATAATAAGATTTTTCCAGAGCGGTCAGCTCTTCCACAGGGATCTCTCCGTCCAGTGCACCCCGGATACTGGTCGTGGCCCGGTTCAGCGCATCTCTGTAATCTACATTGATGTTCATCGGACGGGCTGTAGGATCCACATTCAAGGAAAAATAATCATTAATTTCCTCCGCTCTCTTATCTTCATATCTGGTGTAGTCAAACATCACACTGATATATTTTGGAACAATCTCCGGATGTTCATACCCTTTACGCACTACCACATACTGCCAGTCATCGTAGGACGCAAATCTCTGAACCTGATTCTCATCCTCTTCCGTTAAAAAATATGGCCTCCAATCAGCATCCGAATCGGCACTGTAAGCATCCATCAGCGGATTGTTTGGTGCCCACCACTTTCCGAAAAAGGCACCGCACTTCCCTTCCCGAATCAATTGGTCGATGTTCTCCGTGGTCCGAAGCAGAAAACGGGAATCCAGAATCCCTGACTGATACAATCCGCTGATGTAGCTAAGTGCCTCCTTCGTCTCTTTCGCAATCGAACCGTATGAGACATTTCCATTCTTATCCAGAATCCAATCCTGAGGCGCAGCATGAAATATCGTAAAAATCGGATCCAGGGAATACATGGAGCCATTCTCCGACACAATATCCGTACTGCTTACAAGACCAATCGTCTCGCCATTCCCCGCCAGATCCTGGGTCACAAACTTTTTTATGATCTGCATGGCCTCTTCCATGGTTTCCGGTTCCTTTAGTTCCAGCTGATCCATCCAATCCTTGCGCATCCAGAGTAAGGTCGCCCCGTGATCGATCACCGTGTCCGGCAACGCATATAATTTTCCGTCAAAGGTTGCCGAGTCTAACAGATTTTCTCCACAACTGTTATACATCTCTTTTATACGATCTGTGGAACACTCCTGATATACCTGAGTCAGATCAGCAATCAGGTCGAATTTTACCAGTTCCTTCAGATTATCACGACCTTTCACAACCATCACATCCGGAATATCCCTGTCCTTGATTGCAAGACTCACCGCTTCATAATATGGATCTCCGTCTTCAATTTCAAATACATCTTCATTCTGGATATTCAGCATTTCTTTCAGATATCTGGTATAACCATTCTCCTCATAAGTTTCATCCAATGGAAGATTGGAATTATTGCTTCCAGAAATTTTTCCAAGGGTATAAATGACTTCTTCGGGATATTTTCCATATGGTGTATGCTCCGCGTTCTCCCACAACGCTTCCATCTGTTTCGAATCCAGTTCCTCTTTTTCCGGATCCGGACTTTCGCCCATATCGCTTCCGCCGCACCAGACATACCATCCCAACGCGGCAATCAGCAAAACACCAATTCCCGCTATCCAAAAACGCTTATTTTTCATCTCTCATCCCTCCGGAATTTTTGGGAATTCGGATTTCCACACAAGTCCCCTCCCCAATCGTACTGTGAATCCTCAACCGATAATTCTCGCCATACAGAAGTACAATCCGGTCATTGACATTACGCACACCATAACCACTGGACTGATAGGTAATAATCTTTTCCGCTTTCTCCTGCTCCATCCCGCAGCCGTTATCCCGGACGCTCAACAAAAGCGTCTCCTCTTCCTGTCCAACGGTAATCCACAGCTTCTGCTCTTCTTTTCCGGAAATATCAAGACCATGATCAATGGCATTCTCCACAAGAGGCTGCAAAATTAATTTGGGTACTCTGCAGTCGAACAAGCTGGTATCAATCTCTTCTTCAACCGTAAAACTATCATCATGCATAATCAATTGGATACGAAGATAAGCTCTGATATTATTCACTTCATTCTCCAGACTTGTGATCGTCTCTCCCCGGTTCAGGCTGGTTCTGTAGTAAGTGGAAAGCGCCAGCGTCACTTCACTGATCTCCATTTCATCTGCCTCAATCGCCTTCCAGTTGATAATAGAAAGGGAGTTATAGAGAAAATGCGGGTTAATCTGCGCCTGAAGCGCCCGCATTTCTGTCCTCTGCAGTTCAATCTTAGCTTCATAAACTTCGGAAATCAGTTTATTGATCTCATCCATCATCCGCCGGAACGTACGGATCAGTACGCCAACCTCATCCTTAGAATCGCTGTCCACTGCCACTTCACGCAGCCCCAGATTAATCTGATTCATATTCTCAGTCAGCAGCTCCAGACGGTGTACCATTCTTCTGGAAAATACATACCCCAAAAACAGAATCAGGAGCAGACACACGCCCAGAATCGGCAGATTCCGCTGCAACAGTTGATTCGCCGAGGCTGTGATCACTTCCGTCGGACGATACAGATAAAACTTCCATCCGGTACCCGGAAGTTCCAAAACTGCATAAGCATAATTCTCCTCAATATACTCCCTGGACTCTGCCTGTTCCGGCCGATACTGCTCTTCCATAGAGTAAGCGGCATAGATCGGATTTCCGGCTCCGTCAAAAATCACTCCGCCCGTATTCTCTTTAATCTGTCTTGTAAACGGCTCCAGCATCTTATTATAATCCAGCGTAACTGCCAGAATTGCCGTGATTCCTTCCTCATCATAAAACTTTCGGCTGGCAATGATTTCCCGGCGGGAACCACGCTTTACAAACCACTGAACCTTCTCCCCGGTCTCTAAAAAAGGATACCAGAACATTTTCTCGGCACTGCTTGCAGGGGCCAGCGTATTTCCATGTTCTACCTGAATGCTGTCCGCATACAGCGTAATCTTCTGAATTTCATTGTGATAAAGCTGAGGCAGGGTAAACATCGGGTCTGCCACCTCGGTGTATTCCAGATATGCCTCATAGTCCGAATCATATTGTGTATCCACGATTTTCCTGAGTTCCTGGGAAAATGAGAGATAGTTGATCAGATTTCCGTAAATGTCCACCTGATTGCTGATAGCATCCACGGATTGTTCCAGAGTGTCACTTAAATCCCCTCTTTCGTTTTCCTCCAGAAGCCTGCGCGTCCCGAACTGTGTATAGACGCTGATGATCATGACAGGAATCAGACTTGCAATCACAATAAGGATCGAAAGTTTATGACGGTATTTTAAATCTTTAACTCTTCTCCGTATTTTCTTCATCTTCCGACCAACCTTTCCGGCAGGATTCCGGTGTATCTCCAAAATATTCCCGAAAGCTCTTGCAAAAATAGGAATTATTGGAGAAGCCCACCTGCCTTGCGATCTGTACAATCTTCAGATTCGTTGTCTCCAAAAGTTCTTTTGCCTTTTCCATACGGCATTCACGAATAAACCGGTTCAAGTTTACCCCGGTCTCCTGCTTGAAAACATGACTCAGATACCCCGGCGAAAGGCACACCTTTGCCGCAAGCATCTCGGCACTGAGTTCTTCCTCATAATGGTGATAGATATAACTTTTTACCTTTGTCACTTCATCCCGAAATCCATGATTCTGCTCTTTTTGATGTTCTTCGAATTCCCGGATTGCCTGTTCTGTAATCTCCAGCACTTCCTGTATCGTCCTGCACCGATACAGGCGGTCCACTTCTCTGGAAAGCCCTTTCTCTCCGGAGGCCATCATTGTGTCATACAGCTCTTTTAAAATACTGGAAAATACAAACTTGACATACATCTCCGAAAACTGTTTGTCCGTTCGGTACTTCTTCTCAATTCTGCGGAAGTTCTGCCAGAGATGAACCGTATCTTTGTGATGAATATCATCCAGAATGTTCTGAAGTACTTTTGCATCCTCTACCTGTGCACTTTCCTCCTCATCACCCTTTGCCTCCATGGAAAACACATGAACTTCCGGCTCATAGAAATGTTCTTCCAGAAGCTGTTCCAACTGCGGCAGAAGCTGCGGCAGTTCCCGATAATTTTCCAGTTCCGTGCTGACTGCAAAATAACAGTCCGCGTCGTATTTCTGCCGGAAGAAATTATGAAGTGTTAAAGCAAGTCTGCGGTAATCACAGGATTTTTCTTTAAAAAAGAACAGGGATTCATTGGAATTCAGGTTCACATAGTAAAAGTTCCTCTGAATTTTTCCGCGCAGTTCCTCCTGAAATGTCTCTTCCTCTATCTCAAAAAAATTACCGGTACTTCCTGCCAGGATCATCCTGCTGTATTGGTTCAGCGTGTCCCGCTTAAGCTGCACCAATTGTGCTGCGCTTTCCAACTCCTCCTCCCGTCCATTATACAGATAATTCAGAAGAAAAAATTTCTTCAGATAATCTTCACGGCGTGACTGCTTTTCTTCACGTTCCTGCCTGGTCGTAATATGAGATACCACCTTTTCCAGTGTCTTATGGAACTCCTGAGGATCAACCGGCTTCAGTACATAATCCAGCACGCCATAGCGGATGGCTTCCCGTGCATAGGAAAAATCATTGTATCCGCTGAAAATAATAATCGGCAGGTCCGGATATTGCTCTCGTACGTGCTTCGACAATTCCAGTCCATTCATATACGGCATCTTCACATCAGAAAGGAGAATGTCTACCTGTTCTGTCTGTAAAAGACCCAATGCCTCTCTCCCATTTTCTGCTTCCAAGACCTGGTATTCACCAGGTTCACGTTTTAAAAGGAACTTGATTCCATTGCGTTCCAGTTTTTCGTCATCGACGATTAAAATTCTAATCATAAAGCATTCTCCTGCTTACCGGCATCTGAAAACCGGCCTTTTCTTTATATGAGTATAAGGGCTGTCATATGATACCATATGACAGCCCTTAAGTAGGGTGGATTTATTCATATTTTAACTCATATACGGCAGGAATGCAAGTATTTCAGCCTTTGACAGCTCCTGCAACAACGCCTTCGATAATATACTTCTGACAGCAAAGATAAAAAATAATGATCGGTACAATCGAGAGTACCAGCACACCCATCATGGCTCCCATATCGATGGAACCATATCCGCCTTTCAGATACTGAACAGCAATCGGAACGGTCTTAAACTTTTTCGTATCCAGTACCAGAGACGGCAGCAGGTAGTCATTCCAGATCCACATCGCCTGCAGAATCGTAACTGTAATACAGGTAGACTTGGAAATCGGAAGTACAATTTTGAAATACGTCTGTACCGGTGTACAGCCGTCAATCATGGCTGCCTCTTCAATCTCAAGGGGTATAGACTTCATAAATCCGGTGAACATGAATACTGCCAGACCTGCTCCGAAGCCCAGGTAGATAATAATCAGACCCCACGGAGTATCCAGATGCAGCATGTTCGCAATTTTGGACAGTGTATACATTTCCATCTGGAACGGTACAACCATAGCGAACAGACAGCAGGTATAAATTGCAGATGTCAGAACATTCTTCACCCGGCACACATACCATGCACACATGGAACAGCAGATAATAATCACGATTACCGAAAATACAGTTACAAATAAACTCCAGCCAAATGCTGAAATCAATCCGGTCTTTTCAATACCGCGGACGTAATTCTCCAGCCCCACAAACATCTTATCCGTAGGAATCTTAAATGGATACTTACTGATATATGCCTTCTTTTTAAAGGAGTTGATAATTACCAAAACAATCGGATATACATACAGCAGACTGATGATGGAAAAAACCAGCGTCAGAATCCAGCCGTGTTTTGCTTTTCTTACACCCATTACTGCTGCACCTCCTTTGATCTTGTCAATTTATTCTGTACGACTGAAATAATAGCCACAATCAGAAAGAATATAACTGCTTTTGCCTGTCCAACACCTTCATAACCAGTTCTGCCGTAGAAGGTATTATAGATGTTCAGCGCCAACATTTCTGACATTCTGGACGGTGCACCATTGGTCAGAGCGAGGTTCTGATCAAACAGTTTGAATCCATTCGTTACCGTCAGGAATGTACAGATTGTGATAGACGGCATAACCATAGGAAGCGTTACATTCTTCAGTACCTGCCATGCATTGGCGCCGTCAATCTTAGCCGCCTCAATCAATTCACCCGGAATATTCTGGATACCTGAGATATAAATAATCATCATATAACCAACCTGCTGCCAGAGCATCAGGATTACAAGACCCCAGAAACCATATACGGAAGAATAAGTAAGTGTTCTCTGGAAATTTGCCAGAATACCATTCAGCAGCAGCTGCCATATATAGCCGAGAATGATACCGCCGATCAGGTTCGGCATAAAGAATACGGTACGGAACACATTCGTACCTTTCGCTCCCTTTGTCAGCAGCATGGCAACCGCAAATGCCAATACATTAATCAGCAGTACAGTTACAATTGTAAACAATACGGTGAACCAGAGGGAATGAAGAAACGTAGTATCTGTGAAAATCTTCGTATAGTTTTTTAATCCGATAAAGGTAGCATCCGTAACCGTGGTGAACTTACAGAAAGACAAATAGACACCCAGGAGAAATGGCGCTATAAATCCGATTGTAAATGCAATCATCGTTGGAAGAACGAATACCGGAAAATATTTTTTAATTGCTTTTTCCATAATTATCCTCCAAATTAATTTGTGGAACTAAAAGCTCCCAACCTGTCTTACTTCAAAAATGGCGTAGAAAAACAGGGACAGATAACTGCCAAACTTTTGATTTGCCATAATCCAGTCCCCGTTTTCCGTGCCGGCTTTTCAGCTTCTCAGCTTCTTTCTTCTATTTATTCTGCATTAGCAGCTGCGTACTCAGTAGCCCATCCGTCTACGAAAGCAGTCTTAACTGCATCCCATTCGCCGGTTCCCTGTGCGTACTCCAGAAGAGCTGATCCCAGATCGTTCTTCCAGTTTTCAGATGGCATTGTGGTGAAGTTCCAGCTTACAGGTGTTTTTCCTGCTTTTGTATACTCATCATTTGCTTTTACCAACGGGTTGCTTGGCAGATACTCATCAAATGTAGTAAACGGTGTAACGAATCCCATTTCATTTGCCAGAGAATCACGTCCCTCATCACTCTCTACAACCCATGCCATAAAGTCCAGAGTTGCCTGAATGTCTTCTTCAGAAGCATTCTTATTTACACACCAGTAGTTCTCAGAACCTGTACAAAGTCCCTGATTCTCTTCACCTTCAGCACCGATGTAGATTGGAAGCATACCCATATCCTCATCAGCTACTTCCATATCTTTGATATCGTTGTAAGCCCATGTACCATTCTGGTAGAATACAGCTTCGCCAAGTGCAAACTCAGATGCTGCATCTTCACCTGTCTTAGATGAGAGCATACTTGCTTCGCAGGTAGAATCTGTGGTATACAGATCCCAGATGTTTTTGTAGTTATCCAGATAAGTTCCCTTGATTGCTTCTGTGGAATCAATGTCGTCTGCTTTATACTCGTAGTAAATCGGCAGGTTTGCAAGGTGCGTCTTGAATCTCCAGTCAGAAGAGGAATCCATACCTGCGGATGTAAATGCACCCTGTACACCTAAATCATCTTTATGCGCCTGAATACCGTCAGCTACTTTCTTCAGCGCATCAAAGCTGTTCAATTCATCAATTGATTTGATTTCTGCATCATCCAGTGCAAAGTAGTCATTTAACAGTGCTTTATTGTAGATGATACCATAAGTCTCAATTACATAAGCAATACCCATTACGGAATCGCCGTCTTTCAATGCGTAGTCATCACTGGACAAATCTTTGTAAATCTGGCTGTCAGCAAGATCATAGCAGTAATCTTTCCATGTAGCCAGACCAACCGGTCCATTCACCTGGAACAGTGTCGGCGCTTCATTCTTTGCCATTTCAGCTTTCAGCTGGGACTCATATGTACCAGATGCTGCTGTCTGTACCTCAACTTCAACGCCTGTTTCTTCTGTATATTTCTCAGCCAGAGCTACCCACTGATCTGCCTGTTCCGGTTTGAAGTTCAGATAATAAACCTTTCCCTTTCCAGATGTCTTGTCGTCTGCATCATCCTTTTTCGCATCGTCCTCAGATGTTTCCGCTGTGCTTTTGGAAGTGCTGTCAGATGTACTCTTTTTATCATCGCTGCCACATCCTGCAAACATTGTACTGATCATTGCTGTTGAAAGCATAACCGCAAATACTTTTTTAAATTTCATCGTTCTCCTCCTTTTATATAGCCCTTAGACATTTTGTAGTGTCCGGTGCGCTTTGGCACCTGTCTTTACAGCACTTTCACTTCTCTTTGAAAGTGATTGCCTGTCCCTTTGATGATTTTATTATAAAAAATCATAAGGTTTTTGGATATAATAAAAAAACCAGAAACATGACAATTTTTCATGATTCTGATTTTATTATATGTGTAAATTGTTAATTTATTCGAAATAATTTTTGTAAACGTTTGAATGTTCCATAGATTTCCTCTGTGAATTTTCGAAGGGGAACGATCCGTATCCATACCTTTTCAAAAAATTCCCACCAGAAGTTTCCCGGTTTGATCCATTTCCCTTTTCTGCACACTGCCGTTATCAGACCAAAAATCTGCTCCCGGTAGATGGGACCTTCTGTAACAGTCTGGGCATCACCGATAAAATAGTAGGTCTCCCCTCTTTCCCCCTGCCGGATATAACGAATCCGGTGCATCACGTACTGGCCTGTCAATCTCTGGTAAAAAGCCATATCGCCCTTCTTAAGCGGTCGGTTCACACTGCTGATCAGAATCTTATCTCTCTCATGAATCATAAAAGGAGACATACTGTTCCCCGTAATTGTCAGAGGGACTTCATTGCCCTCCTGCAGCATCTCACGCACTGCTTTCAAATAAATATTCGTATCTATCTTCCTGACTGAAATCTTCTCTTCCATAATTCTATGCCTTACCTGCTTTACATCACACTTTTTAACGCCACGAAAACATACATCCCCATCCACAGATAACGGAAATCCATGGTTACTTCCCTTCTTAGTATACTATAAAATATAAAGTTTTCCTATAAAAAATTCCAACCTCCTATAAGATTTCATAATCGCCACATTTAAATTATTTTTTCTCTTGCATTTCTCCAGTACCTGTTCTATACTAAAGGCGCATGTTTTACACATGTCGACTTCCGGATATGGAATTGACAGTTCGAGACCATCCTGTCATTAAATAAAACTAGGGACAACTTTGTAACATAAAAATCGAAACGGACATGTCTGTTGGCGCAGACATCGCCATATATGAAAGTCAGATACTCCGTGCTGCGCACTCCCGTATCTGCCGCCGGTATTCGTAATCCGGGCTATCGCCCTACTTACTCATACCGGCTTGCCC
>UQAW01000008.1 GCA_900539175.1 uncultured Lachnospiraceae bacterium | reverse complement strand
ATCCAAGAGGATATATAGCTCATTTAGAGTTTACACAGAATTAATTACAGTCTCCCAGCGGTTTATTTTATAGTTCCATATTCATACAATTTCGCATAACCCCGTCCCCACTTCGGAAACATATCTACATTCCAAATTTCGATAAAACACACGGCCCCAACAGGCGGAAACCTTTGATTTACTGGGCTTTTCTCGTCAGCAGACAGACCGTTTCAATATTTTCGGTAACAGGAATTTTATACTGCATAGCGAAAGTAGAACTGTTGATTTAAGGGTGGGATAACATTCTTATCCTCATATCCAAGCAGAGCCATACTTTAATTTTTATATATAAGGGTCATTCAATATTTCTTTACCTTCATTTTCATTCTGCAGTAAATCCTTTAAGTACACTTCTAACTCTTCAAAACTCATTCCGCTTTTAAATCCTCTATTTCCATATATCCAGCGATTCATTTGCGTGTTATCGAATAGTAATTCACATGTTCTTCTAGGAAACTTCCCTAACGCAGAATCAAAGAAATTATCAAATACTGAATAGTGATGCGTATGTATAAAATCCTCCCAAGATTTAATCACATCTTCTTCTGGGCGAATATCAATAATTTCTATTTCCTCTAAATTTCTATCTTCTACTGCTCCCCATGCTTGCTTTAACATATCAATAGCCGCCTGATCACTTTTGGGCGCGCTATATCCAAAGATTGTAAGTCTGTATGCAATCTGCAAATACTGCTCCAATTGTTTCCAACTCATTGAGATATATGGATTTAAATTGTAATTTTTCTCCTTAATAGGATATAGCAACGGAACTTTCTTTAGCATTTCTCCGCAACGGGAGCAACGAGCATAAGGACTTCCTAAAACCATATCTTTCTCACATGTTGCAATAGCAACATTTCCATGCAAAAATGCCATCTGCGGCAAATTTTCAGTTATTCTTGTGCATCTAGTATATGCTTCAACTAACAAAGGATCCCAATTAAAAGTTGCAACCAAATCTTTTTTCGTAAGACTAAGTAATAAATAATCATAAATTGTGGGTGTATCCGGTAATTCAAATTCACAGAAATATTTTTCTATAGCATCTTCTAACTGAATACGCTGTAATTCACAATCATTTCTTTCATACATTTCCATGTAAATATCTTCAAGATTGTCACTTGTAGTCTGTAAATTGATGCTTGATATAACCGGTCGCATCCCAAGCTTATCGATAAAGCCCTTCATTGCAGATATCTTTTTTCCATTTTTATCCCCATCTGGTATAGTAGCTACACTTGCTCCTGCTCCCAGCAAAACAACATGAGGACTGTTTTTACAATTTCTCTCAAATAGATATATTTGATCTTCAAAGTTATCTTTCAAACCCATTTTATATTCTTCAAACATTGTATCTAATTCCTTTTGGCTTATTGGTTTTCCATTATTACCTATACATGGATTATATAAAACTGCTTCATCAGGCACTTTAATGACACCCTCACATACACTTCCCATGACAGCAAGTGTTTCTGCAAAAACAACCATTCCTTCTCCATTCAGTAATGGACTGCCCACTCTACAATCTCTACATATCGCATTTTCCAGCAATTCTTTCTTATCATTTTCCTCTATATCTTTCCACTTCTTACCCGCAAATCTTTCCATAGCACTTTTCCTCACACTCTTTAACGCAGAATTATATTTTCGTAAAATAAATCTTTTCACTATCCAGCAACTTTGTCGGCTTCATTTTTATATAATTTTTCTTGCTTCTTGGCTCTCTCGAATTCTTTTAAAATTTCAAAACCATTACACATTTTCTCATGCTTCATGATGTAAAACCACTTTTGCGAAAAGGTATCCCTTTTGCCAAAATGTATCTGGACAATTCCGAAAATCTTACCCCTGGGGTAAATCAGTTTCCGCATTGTCATTCTACGGAAACAGAAACACACATCCATTTTTGCCTCAAAGCTACGGAAATCTTTGATTTACCGGGCTTTTCTCGACACCAAAGCAACTGCTCCTCATGGTCAGTATTAACAATTTTGCAAAACCCCATCCTCCCCTAAATTCCCCTTATTTACGGGCTTTTTTGCACTTAGTTTTGCCAAATTATTTGTTTTCGCAGACCACAACATCTTGTGGTTTTTACATATTTTTCTATGTCTATTATGCAAGATTTTGTGTCAGTAGACAGACTGTTTCAACATGAACCGTCGAACAAAACATATCCACACAACAAACCCTCTGAACCCGATACCCTCGCTCAATCAGCACTTCCAAATCCCTCGCCAAACTGGTCGGCTTACAGGAGATATACACCATCTTATCTACGCCATACTCAATAATCTTCGGCAGTGCTTTCGGATGTATCCCCTCCCTCGGCGGATCCAACACTATGAAGTCCGGTTTTTCCTCAATTTCATCCAGCATTTTCAACACATCCCCTGCGATGAATCTGCAATTATCCAATCCGTTCATCTTAGCGTTTTCTTTTGCCGCTTCCACCGCCTCTTCCACGATTTCCACACCAATCACTTCTTTTGCAACAGAGGCCATCATCTGGGCAATTGTTCCTGTTCCGCTATACAGGTCAAACACTGTCATATCCTTTGTATCACCGATATAAGACCGTGCCGTATCGTACAATACCTCGGCGCCCAGTGAATTCGTCTGAAAAAAGGAAAATGGAGATATCTTGAACCGCAATCCAAGTATTGTCTCATAAAAATAATCCTGCCCGTAAAGAATTCTCGTCTCGTCACTTTTTACCACATCTGCCAGTGAATCATTTATGATATGCAAAAATCCTACAACTTTCCCTTCCAGAGGCAGCGCCAATACCTGCTCTACCAGAGGTGCAAGATCATATTCTCTCTGACTGGATGTGACGAGATTCACAAGAATTTCCCCTGTAGTTTCCGCCCTCCGCAGCAGCAGATGACGCAGGTATCCTTCGTGTGACATTTTATGATAATAGGGGGCATCCAATTCTTTAAAAAATGCCAATACGCTGCTCAGGATATCAGTCATATCCTTATGTACAATCTTACAGTCAGCTGCTGTCAGCACGTCATAGGTACTTCCCTTTTTATGCAGCCCCAGTGACAATGGACCATCCTTGTATTCATCCCCAAATGAAAACTCCATCTTATTCCGGTAGCCGAATTCTTTCGGGCTCCCCTTGATTCCTTCAAATACATAATCAGGCGCACCATGTTCATCTACCTGTCCCGCACCCGCAATTGCTGCATCCAGTAATTCCTTGATCTGGTTTGCCTTCATCTGAAGCTGCTCTTCATAAAGCATCGTCTGATACATGCAGCCTCCGCAGTCCGGGAAAATGCTGCAGACCGGCTCTCGTTTTTCCAACGGAGACTTTTCCAGGACTTCCAATAAACGCCCTTCTGCCTTGTTTTTTCTCTTTTTATTAATCACAAACCGTACCTTCTGCCCTGGAATTCCATTTTTAACGATTACGGTTTCCCCGCCAACCTGAATACGTCCCTTGTTGGGAAATTCTATTTTTTCAATGATACCTTCATAAATTTCACCTTTTTTCATTGTTACTCCATTTCTTATCTCATTATAGTTCTACAAATGCTTCCATAACGTAAGAAAGCTTCGGCACATAAGCACCGAAGCCTCCTGTCCTGCTTCCTTATTCTTCGCTTTCTTCTTCGTCTTCGAAATAATCATCAAAGTCGTCATCAAAGTCATCTTCAAAGTCTTCCAGATAATCCGGTGTAAAGAAACGATATACTGCATATGCAATTCCTGCTACGGCAGCTACCGTACCGATAATTGCCAAAACCCATAAGACAGTATTCTTTGATTTTTCATCTTCTCTTTCTCTTTTTTTCAGTAATTCTACAAGTTCGTCTAACTTATTCATTCAAGACACCAACCTTTCTGCCGAAATAAATTCTGCATTGTTCTAGAGCATCCAAAAATAAATAAATGCGCTTAGAATAAATCTTCGAAACACCCGAAGACTCACACCGACATAATGGCGCTGATTATTTAATCTTTGATGTACTAGTATACCACATCCGAGATAAACTATTCCACAGAGATCTAACACTCTTAACTTGCAAAGACTATGTTCCTGCGGCTCTGTCACAAACAATGCAGGAATTTCACCAAATCTGCAAACAGTTATTTCTCATTTCTAATTATTATATCATAGTTCTGGAAATATTGCCACCGTTTCCTGAAATTATCATTCCCAGAACATACTTTTTTATATCTTCTCCGTCCTCACTTTTGCAATCTCTTCTGACGGCACGGTTCCCTTTTCCTTTATCTTTTTCCAGATCTCACACGCTTCCGGTACGCATCCTTCGGTTCCCTTCATATTACAAGCCATCTGTTTAATCTCCCACGGGTCAAATCCACTGCAGCGTTCCACTTCCACCGGATACAAACCATTATAAGGACTTTTTTTACTCTTACACATCCCCTGTACATAATAATAAGCCTTCATGATTATTACCGCCTTTCATCTCTATATAAATTGCCTTCCTGACGAAATTCTTAAAAACTTTATTCATCGCTTTAGAATTCTTTTATCTCATCTACATAAATTATTAATTCTTCCCTCACAGATTCCTCACAAATTTTCTGTATAGTAGAAGCATCAAAGGCCAACAACCTTTTTTACATAAACTTTCCTTTTCATACCCAGCCGGGATTTATTCCCGGCTCTCCTTCTGTAACGGCTCATTCCCCAAAATGAAATTCTTTTTTCTTTCCTACCAATACAGCAGAGCAAAGTTGTCTGTTTAGGCTGTTCCCGTAAAACGGAAGCAATTTCTTTTCCTTTTTCAAAAGCTAAAAAACCCTGTAAACATTATATTTACAGGGTTTTCAGTAGCGAGAAAGGGATTTGAACCCCCGACACTGCGGGTATGAACCGCATGCTCTAGCCAACTGAGCTATCTCGCCATATTATGAAATTTTTCTTCTTTTCAGAAGAGTGGGACCTACAGGGCTCGAACCTGTGACCCTCTGCTTGTAAGGCAGATGCTCTCCCAGCTGAGCTAAGATCCCAAGTTTTTTATCAGTTGTTTTTGTTTTTCTCTTGCTTTCCTCAACCGACTTCGTTATTATAAAATAGATGACGAGATTTGTCAATAGGTTTTTTAAAAGAATTTTCAAAAAAATTAAAACAATTTGCGGAGGCCTTATGTATCAACGTTTTTTAGAGCAATTTACGGATTTTATCTTTGTCGAACACGATCTTCTTCCTTCAGATATCCTCTTTCTTCCTGGCAATACATTTCCCCAGATGGCGGAGGAGGCTGCCCGTCTCTGGAAAACAGGGCTGGCTCCTCTGATTCTCCCGTCTGGCTGTCATGCTCTCCTGGAAAAAGACTTTCAGGGCGTCACTGACCGAACCGGAAAGTATCCGGGAACTTTCTCCACCGAATGGGAGTTTTTGAAAATGGTTCTTCTTGCCAATGGAGTTTCGGAAACTTCTATCTTAAAAGAAGATACGGCCTCCTATACCTATGAAAATGCCATTTATTCCCGCAAAGTCACAGATTGCCTTGGACTCCGGATACACAGAGCCATCATCTGCTGTCACGCCTATCATGCCAGAAGATGTCTGCTCTACTATCAACTCCTCTTCCCCGAAACCAGCCTCCTCATTCACCCGGTAGATACCGGTATCAATCGAGAGAACTGGCATCAGACAGAGCAGGGCATTGACACAGTCCTCGGTGAAATCGAACGCTGCGGCGGTCAGTTCCATAAAATCTTAAGGGATTTATAAACGTTTCCGTCTATAAATCCCTTCCTCTGCCGAATGTCCTGATGGTAACGGCAATGTATGAAAGCCTTTATCTCTGCTTTTTCAATAAGCTCCGGAACAATTCATCCGCCGCCTGTTTTCGGCTCAAAGTTTCTGCTTCCAGCTTTTTTGCACAATGATTCTCATAACAAACCACATCCCCATCTTTGGGCAATGATTCAAATTCTGTAACAGGAATCTGAATCATTGTTCTGTCTTCCGTCTCACAAACTGCCAATTCTCCCTCTACTCTGTCAACAATTAATTTCATAGTGTCAGCTCTTCTCCCTGATTTCTTAATTTTGCGGTGGATTACACTTCTTGCAAGGTTCCAGTCCCTGATTCCGGGCCTCCGCCAGTGTGATCTCCTTGTCACTGTCATTCAGATACTGACATCCTGCCCTATGGTACTTAGATCCGCTCTCTGTGACATGTACCAGCGTTGCCCCATCTCCAGTTTCCTCTGCCGGATTCTGCCCACCCTGAGACAGCTCTTCTTCCTGCGGATTCTGAGACTCTGCGGTCTGATTTTCCGGTTCCGAATCCTCGTCTGTATCTTCTGTCCTTCTGTCACCCGCTTTCATAGAGGTGCTTTCTCCCACATTCCAGGTTATCGTTGTTCCATCACTGCTTGCTATAATCGTACCCTGTTCATCGGTACGATAAACCTGAATCCCTTTTTCGGAAAATTTCTGCAGGACAGAAAAGTCCGGATGACCATACTGATTGTCCCTTCCGCAGCTGATAACCGCATACTGTGGATTCACCGCCTGTAACAATGCATCCGAATTGGAAGTTTCACTGCCATGATGCCCGGCTTTCCAGACATCTGCTTTCAATTCCAGCCCCGAATTCAGAATATCTTCTTCCGCATCATGCTCAGCATCGCCGGTCATTACAAAGCAATTCTGCCCATTGACCACCCGGATACCCACAGACCAATTATTCAGCTCATCCCCATAGTCCACTCCCTCTTTTGGGGAAAGAATGGTAATGGAAGCATTTCCCAATGGATACTCCTGCCCTGCCGATGCCAGAGTAATCGAAAGTCCCTTATCCTGAATTGCCTGAAGTACATCCATATAGGTCCGTGACGTATGTGTTTTCTCCGGGAGAATCACCTCGCCGACCTCAAAACTTCGGATCACGTTGTCCAACCCTCCGATGTGATCTTCGTGAGGATGTGTACCAATCACATAATCCAGCCGCTCTATTCCCTGCTGCTGCAAATAAGATACCACCTTTTCTCCGTCCTCATTTTTTCCGGCATCCACCAACATCGCTGACGATGATGTTTTGATCAATACACTGTCGGCCTGCCCCACATCAAGAAAATGCACCTCCATCGTATCGGCCGTCATATCCGCAACTGCAGATGATGTCCTTGCTTCCACACTGTCCGTGCTGTCCTTCTCTTCTGTCCTCCCACATGCACAGGTTACAAGCAGGAAAAAAATCCCTGCAAGTACGCATAATCTGTTTGCTGCTTTTTTCATAAATTCTCTCTCCTCTTTTGTCAATATCACTTCCCTTCGATTATATCCTTTTTATTTGAAATCTGCAAATGCATCTGAACCGCCCAAAGAATGGACTGACGGGGCTCTAAATTTCACATTTTTCAGATTTTTAAAAAAAATGAAAAAATTTGAAAAAAGTACTTGCATTTTCCCGGAAGATGAGTTATTATAATTGTGCAAGGTAGATTGGTCAAGCGGTTAAGACGCCGCCCTCTCACGGCGGAAACAGGGGTTCGATTCCCCTATCTACTGCTCACTGTGGAAACTCTGAAGAGTTTCCACTTTTTTCATTTCAAAGACACTGCGGTATTACTGTATCCGCAGACAATCACAGACTGTACGAGGTAATATACTATGAAAACCGCATCGAATTGCGATACCTGTATCTACTATATCTATGACGAAGATTATGACTGCTACTGTTGCGAAGTCAATCTGGATGAAGACGAGATGGCTCGTTTTCTGTCCGGGAATTGTTATTGTTGTCCCTATTACCGTTTGGATGATGAATATGCAATTGTTAAAAAGCAATGTTAAAAAGGATGCTGCAAAATGTGAAATTTTGCAGCATCCTTTTTTATTCTGATTCGCACGCTGTTGCATACCGCCTGATTATCTCCAGAAGCATCTGTACTGCCAGATCCATCCCCTCCACAGTCACATGCTCGTAAGGACCGTGAAAAGCAAATCCTCCTGTTCCCAGGTTAGGACACGGCAATCCCATAAAACTTAGCCGTGCACCGTCCGTACCGCCGCGGATCGGCTGTACCTTCGGCGTAATTTCGACAGACTCTGCGGCACCTTTTGCATTCTCGATCAAATGCATACAGGGTTTGATTTTTTCTTTCATATTATAGTACTGATCCTTTAAAATCAGTTCAACAGTTCCAGTGCCATATCTTTCATTCATCTGATCCACTATCAGAGTCAGATACTGTTTTCTCTGCCGGAACTTTTCCCTGTCATGATCCCGTACAATATAAGAAAGAGAAGCACTGGCTACATCTCCGGACATTCTAATCAAATGATAGAATCCTTCATATCCATCCGTATGCTCCGGCGTCTCCCAGGCAGGCAGTTTCGACTGAATCTCACAGGCGACTCCGGATGCATTGACCATCACATCCTTTGCACTTCCGGGATGTACATTGACTCCACGAATGGTAAATGTGGCAGATGCGGCGTTAAAATTCTCATATTCAATCTCACCCTCCGCACCTCCATCGACCGTATAGGCATATACGGCGCCAAACTTCTCCACATCAAAGTAATCTGCTCCTGCACCCACCTCTTCATCCGGCGTAAATCCGATACAAAGTCTGCCGTGGGAAATCTGCCGATCCCGAATGTTCTCCAACAACGTCATAATTTCCGCAATTCCCGCTTTGTCATCACTGCCGAGAATAGTAGTTCCGTCTGAAGTAATCAGCGTTCTCCCTTTTAATTCAGGAAGATGGGGAAACATCTCCGGGTCCAGTACCCTTCCACTGTCCCCCAATTCCAGACAGCCGCCGTCATAGTTTTCATGAATCAGCGGTCTTACAGCATGCTGTGCATAATCCGAAACGGTATCCATGTGCGCAATCCACCCAAGAGCAGGCGCATCCTCACAACCTGGCGTTGCAGGTAAGGAAGCATAGACATAACATTTTTCATCCACAACAGCATCCGTAAGTCCCAATTCCTTTAATTCTTCCACCAAAAGCTCCGCCAACCGAAACTGTGCCTGTGTCGTCGGTATACTGCTGCTTTCTTCATCACTTGCCGTAGGAATTGTCACATATTTCAAAAGCCGTTCGTACGCCCTCAAGCCTCCGTCACCTCAAACCCAAGGTCATCCATAATTTCTTTTGCCTGAGCCACACAATGCTCACAGCCGTCAATCGTTACGGTTTTATCCGCCAATGACACCTTAAAATCCAGTCCAGCGGCTGTCATCGCCTTTGTAATTCTCTCCACACACTTTTCACAATGCATATCCTCTGCTTTTAATACTGTCATCTTAATATTCTCCTTTTCTGTTTTTATAATTTCAAAGTTCTTAATCTCAATGCATTTGTAACCACGAATACGGAACTAAAGGACATCGCAAGCCCCGCCAGAATCGGGTTCAGAAGCGGACCTCCGAAAGGATACAGGACACCTGCCGCCACAGGAATTCCGCAGGAATTAAATATAAATGCCCAGAACAGATTTTCCTTGATGTTCCGAATGGTTGCCTTGCTGAGCCGGATTGCCCGGTATACATCCATAAGATCGGATTTCATCAATACTACATCACTGGACTCCATGGCAATATCACTGCCGCTTCCGATCGCAACGCCTACATCTGCCTGTGCAAGGGCAGGAGCATCATTAATGCCGTCTCCTACCATCATAACCCTTTTTCCTTCTTTCTGCAAGCCGGAAACCACCGAAGCTTTGTCCTGCGGCAGAACTTCTGCAATCACCTCATCTGCCCCTACCTGTCTGCCGATATAGGCTGCTGTCCGTTGATTGTCACCTGTAAGCATATAAACTTTTACACCCATAGATCGGATTTTATCAATTGCTTCCTTACTGGTCTCCTTCACCGTATCTGCCACACTGACAATTCCCAGAATCCGATGCTCCACGATGACAAACATCGGCGTCTGACCCTGCTCTGCCAACATTTCCGCCTGCTTTTGATAACTGCCAAGTTCCAGATGCTGTTCTTCCACCATACGCAGATTACCGATAAATACCTGCTTTCCGTCATAGACTGCCTGAATCCCCTTCCCGGTCAGGCTTTGGAACTCCGCCACTTCCCGAAGCTTCAGCCCTCTGGCTTTAGCCCCCTCCACAATCGCCTGTCCCAGGGGATGCTCAGAAGGAACTTCACAGGATGCCGCCAGAAGCAGAAGTTCTTCCTCTGACAACCCTTCACTGATAAGATCTGTAACTTTCGGTTTTCCTTCTGTGACGGTTCCCGTCTTATCCAGAATCACTGCTTTCACCTTATGTGTGATTTCCAGTGCCTCGCCGCTCTTAATCAAAATACCGTATTTTGCCCCCAGACCAGTTCCTACCATAATCGCTGTCGGGGTGGCCAGACCAAGGGCACAGGGGCAGGCGATCACCAGTACAGATACAAAGATACGAAGGACAAATGCCGCCGGATGCCCTGTAACTGCCCAGACAATTGCCGCAATGACCGCAATTGCCAGTACTGCAGGTACAAAATATCCTGCTACCGTATCCGCCAATTTGGAAATCGGTGCCTTCCTGCCCTGTGCATCTTCCATCAGTTTGATGATTTTTGCAAGCATCGTATCACTGCCTACTCTGGTTACCTCCACCTGCATCGCACCATTATAGTTCATACTTCCGCCGATCACCTCATCACCAGCTTCTTTTTCCACCGGAATACTCTCCCCGGTCAGCATCGACTCATCCACACTGGATGCCCCCTGCCTTACTACACCGTCCAGAGGAACCTTCGAACCGGGACGAACCAGAATCAGGTCTCCTGCGTGAACCTGTTCTACCGGAATTTCCCGCTCTTCTCCATCCTGCAGCAGAACCGCCACATCCGGAGCCAGTTCCATCAGTTTTCGGATCGCCTCAGAAGTCTTGCCCTTGCTGCGGCTCTCCAGATATTTCCCCAGCATCACAAGTGTAACGACAATCGCCGCTGATTCATAATAAAGCTGATGCACTGCTCCCTCATCCACAGGAATCCGTATCGTCATCACAAGGCTATATAAAAATGCACTGCCTGTTCCGATTGCCACCAGCGAATCCATATTCGGATGCCCCCGAAACAGCGTCTTAAATCCCACAATATAAAACTTTCTTCCGCAAATCAGAACCCCCACGGTAAGAATCAACTGTGCAAGTGCAAAATTCAGCGGACTTGCATGCATATCCAGAAATTCCGGCAAAGGCATGGGCCAGGGCACCATATGCCCCATAGAGATATAAAGCAGGGGAATCGCCAAAACAATGGCACCAATCAGCCGCCGCCGGATCTTATGCTGCGCCTCTTCCGCCTCCAACTTTTCCTCCTTCTTCTCTTCCTTCGTCTCAATCACTTCCAGGGATGCCGAAAACCCGGCACGCTCCACCCTGTCCATGATGGCCTCCGGAGTCACCTTAGCCTCATCATACGTAATACTCATCTTATTCGTCGCAAGATTCACATTACTTACTTCAACTCCGTCCATCTTCCGCGTCACCCGCTCCACCGCAGCACTGCAGGACGCACAGGTCATACCCTTTATAATATAAGTCTCAGTCTTCATCTTATCCTCCTTCCACTTCAATCAATGACAAAAAACTCTCCGGAAATCGGTTTAGAGATCCGTAATTGCTTACTTCATCAGTTTCATGATCGTTCCGCACAATTCATCCACAACCTGCTCATCTCCCGCTTTAATATCCTCCACAACGCAGGTTTTAATATGATTTGTGAGAAGTTCCCGGTTAAACGCCTTCAACGCAGACTGAATCGCCGCCACCTGCGTCAAAATATCCACACAATACCGCTCATCCTCCACCATACACTTTACACCGCGCACCTGTCCCTCAATCCGATTCAGCCGGTGAATCAAACTTTTATACTCCACTTCCTCACGATGCTTCTTTTTACAACAACAGTCTTTGCTATTTTCCATCTTTTATCCCTCCTATATACCCCCTATGGGTATATATTAACAAAGCAATACTCCCTTGTCAAGAAAAAAAGAAATTTACAAAAACAGTTAACGGCAATCTATGCGGTATATTGCAGAAAACAACCAGTACACTTGTAGGATCTGAAGGAACACCGCAAAGCTTCGAGGGCAGGAACATCAAGCCAAATGCAAGAGGGCAGATTTTTTGAAACCTTGAATTTCTGCCCATCCCATGATAGGATAAACTCATAAAAACCCAAAGGAAGGAGCTGCTCATGGAAGAATTGATCGATTTACACGTACATTCCAATTGTTCCGACGGAACCTACACCCCGGAAGAATTGGTCGCTTATGCATTAGAAAAAGGTCTCAAAGCATTTGCTTTGACCGATCACGATACCACAGCCGGTATCGCGCGGGCACAGCGTGCCGCTTCCGGCACCGGATTGGAACTGATTCCCGGAATCGAGCTGTCTACAGAATACAAGGGAAAGGACATCCACATCCTCGGTCTTGGTATCGATCCGGAAAATGCCTATTTTCAGGATCAATTACTCAGATTTCAAAACGCCAGAAATCTGCGAAACGAAAAAATGATTGAAAAACTCCGTGAACACGGAATTGATATCACGCTGGAGCAAATGCGCGCCTGTTTTCCCGACAGTGTATGGACAAGAGCACATTTTGCCCGGTATTTATTTGATCATGGATATGTCAAAGAGATGTGGGATGCATTTGATCTCTATCTGGGCGATCATGCTCCCTGCTTTATCCCCCGTGAAAAGGTCACTCCCTTTCAGGCAGTGCAGCTGATTCACGAGGGCGGAGGATATGCAGTTCTGGCTCATCCGCTCTTATACCGTCTCGGAGAGGAGCCCCTTAACCTCCTTGTAAAGACACTGACCGGATGCGGACTGGATGGAATCGAGGCAATCTACTCCACCAATCGCTTTTCCGATGAAGCCGACATGCGGCAGCTTGCCCGGCGCTATGGACTTGCCATCACAGGCGGCTCCGATTTCCATGGCTCCAACAAGCCCTCCATCGACCTGGGATGCGGAAAAGGAAACCTGCGGATTCCCTACCGTTTATGGAAGACTATTTGCGGAGCGGATTGATTTTCCGCCCCGCAATCGTTAAAAAAAGTGCGGACAGTGCCATCTGTATGATAATACTGATCGGAACAATGTGGGATACCACAAAATCCGAATAGTAATTTCCAAATTGATTGCAGATGGTAGTCACCTCATGTCCGTTTCCTATCTGCTGGCTGATTAGGCCTACAAAGGATACTAATGGATTCAATAAGAACAGATAAATTACTTTACCTGCACTTGGCGAAACGTAGATATTCTGCCCGGCAATCTGAAGCTTTGATACATAAAAGCTGATCCCGGCAGCCGCTGCTGTCCCAACCAAAAGCAACAGAACAATCACATAGCTCATCACGGTTGCCAGTGTCGTCTTCTTGAATACGACTGAACAACAGATGCCAAGACTGCCCACATAGATACCCGTCACGAGGAGTATTCCAATCAGCAAAAATAAATCCCAAAAACTGATTCCGCCGAATGCAAAAATAAGTGCAATCGCCGGGAGTGCAGAAAACACCAGCAAAAACACCATACTCAGCGCCGATTCCAGTTTTCCGAAAATAATTTTCCACGGATTCAGATTCGTAGTCAACAAAACATCCAGTGTTTTCCGCTCACGTTCCAACGATATTGCCCCACCGGTAATCGCCGGCACAGACACCAGGATCATGGCAAAGAGTGCATATGCCATCATCATATAGCATCTGGCAGGCATTGCATAACTGGCAGCCCGCATAAATCCAACTGCTGTGCTTTCTCCAAAAAAACAAGTGAGGGCAATACTTCCCAACAGCAGATTACTGGCACATACAACCATGGATATTTTGATGGAACGGGTATGCCGCTTGATTTCCTTTTCAAATACAGGATTGATATTCATTATTCCGTCCTCTCCTCTTCTGTCTCTGTCAGATGGAAAAACAGTGATTCCAAAGAATTATGTTCTCTGGCAAAGGCTGTCACCAGCACCCCCTCATCCGTAAGTTCTTTCAGAAGATAAGCTTCTTCCTCGGGGCTTCCGTCAAACCAGACTGCAATCACGTTGTGTTCTATGGAAATCCGATTGATCAACGGATTTTTTCTTAAAAGTTCCACCGCTTCCGGAAGGTGATTCAGCACACTGATACGAATCGGATTTGCGCTGTCTATGGAAAGCATGATACTGTCGATTTCTCCCTGGAGCACCATCCTTCCCTGGTCAATAATTCCGATACTGGTACTCAGATCCGATAATTCCGATAAAATATGAGAACTGATCAGTATCGTATAATTCTGCCGCTGCAAATCCTGAAGCAAATGTTGGAATTCTCTTCTTGTACGCGGATCCAGCCCGGAACATGGCTCATCCAGTACAAGCAGACGTGGTTTGTGGATCAAAGCTCTTGCAAGACACAGCCTCTGCTGCATTCCCCTTGACAATGCATCCACAAACTTATTCTCAAATCCCGAAAGCCCTACCATATCCAACACTTCCAGACTGCGGCTTCTGCCCTCTTTTCCCACAATTCCATATGCAGCCGCAAAAAATTCCAGATATTCTGTCACCTTCAAGTTTTCATAGACACCGAAAAAATCAGGAACAAAACCAATCATACTCTTAAGTCTCGTATAATTTCCATTGGTTCTCACCCCGTCAATCCAGATATCTCCGGAATTAAACGTCAAAAGTCCGGATACAATACGGATTGTTGTGGTTTTTCCTGCACCATTGGGACCGACAAAACCATAGATTTCCCCCTCTTTTACCTCCATATTCAAACTATTCAGCGCCTGAAATTTCCCATAGCGTTTATAAAGGTTCTCTATTCTCAGCATCTTAATACACCTTTCCAATCACTTGAATATTGGGAAGAATACAGGTTTTTGTCTCATTCAGTCCCTCTTCTCCAATCCTATAACGCACGGTCAGTTCATTTTCCGAATTCAGATAAGCAGTAAGTTCGTCTACCTGAAAGCTCGTTTCATTCTGTTCTATGTTTACGAACTTATCTTCCTCATAGTTATAAAAATCAATTTCGCCTTGAAACGGCACGGTATACTTATCCACATACTGGTTTTGCGAAAATGAAATCTGCTCTACCGTCATACGCTTCTCCTTCAACTCTTCCAGTATGTCATTGAGATGGTACGTGGCTGTATATTCTTCCTCATCTATATAAGCATAACTGCGCGCCATACCCGGAATATAAGCAGTATTCTCATCCGAACGATATTGCTGGACATATGGACAATACAGATAACCGCCCTGGGTCATACGAACTTCTGCCGGTGCAAAATAATAGCTGTATCCATGTGTCTCATATCCGCTGTCCATCTGCCAGGAAGTATCCGGGTCAGCAATCTCCGCCATAATCATACTGTCCTGACGAGTGTAGATGTTCTTCATTGTCAAAAAAGACATCCAGATTTCCTGCGCAAATTTCTGCTGCTCATCCAATGCATCCTTCGATCGTTCCAGATAATAGACTTCCTGTTCCATATCATTTTGAGATGTAATCTGTCTTTCCGTGATCTGACAAGTCTCTCCTTTTTTCAAATCACCAACCCAGACACCGCTTGCAGGCATTACAACTACCACATTCTTCATATCGAAAGCCGTATGATTCGTGACTGTTCCGCTGGCTTTCCCATCAAATACCTGAATATCGGCTGTCAATCCTTTTTCCCCTCCCATGTCTGTTTCCCTCGTAAGTTTATACTTGGTCATGAAAAAAGCCGGAAAATCAGAAACCGTTATCTTTTGTTTCTCTTCCTTAGCAGAAATGTTGATCTGACCGAATGTCGATGTATCCAGAATACGCTTTGATGATATCCCGTTATCGGATATCCATGGAATTAATTCATAAGAACCATCCACATACAGGCTGTGACTCCTGTTAAATGGCGCCTGCATACCAAACTCAACCGTTTCACATACACTTCCCTCCTGCTGCTCAATGGTTTCCACATAAGTCAAAAACGGCGCCCGGATTCTGGTAGCCGAACTGTATACACCGATCAATGTCACAAACCCAAGCGAAAGAACCACCATGCTGCTCCAAAGCCGATATCTTTTATGCAGCTTTTTCAGAATCAGATATAATCCGGGACCTGCTGCAAACGCATAAATAACCAAAATCAGTCCATAAACCACAATATTGGGTTTCTCACGAATCGGCATATCCTGCAGGACATACGATCCATAATCAATGCTGATTTCTCCCATAGAAGCTCTTAGACAGATTCGATTTACATCCCCATTAATTAGTGCTCTCTCCAGAACTTCTGCTGCGTTCTCGGGGGTAACGGACTCCAGGAGAATTCCTCCGCGCGCCTCCCAGTTTTTCAAAGCCCCCTGCTGCGCCATAGAGAGATCTTTTCTGGAGCAGTCGGCAAGAAGCAGCGCATCCGGCATATCGGATTTCAGATTTTCAACGGTCAGTTCTTCCGGCTTCAATAACACAGGTGTGATATGCTCTATTTCCACAATCTCACTGTAAGGCCAGCTAACACCGTTCAGACGCTGGACATATTCTTCATTGTCCGATACCACACCAACTACATAACTGCTGTTTCCATAAGACGGTTCAAACTCCAGCTCATCCTGACAAACGATCTCTCCCATCTGATCTCTCAGTACGAATTCATATCGGTCCATACTGTAACGTGTAGACCCATAAAAAGTTTTCCGCCAGACATCTCCTCCTTTAATTGATACTGGAATCTCTCTCGTAATGACCTGATTATACGGCTCCTCCAGACCATTTGGCAAAAGACCGTTTATCACATATGTGATACCTGACATCACGTAATCCTGACTGGGAAGCCGAATAGACAACATTCCCTCAAAATTTCCATTGGCTTCCGCAGATATCCTGATGGAAATCGGAACTCTGCCGCCCATATGAGTGGTCTGATTTAACCCATAATTAATTTCCATCTTTACCTGTGCCTGTCCCGCATTGAGTGCCGCATTCTCTAAAACAAATGCCCAGACTCTTTCCGAAGGCAGGAAGAGTGACAGTAAAAAGCAAAACGACACCATACTTCCTGCAATTTTATGTGCTCTTTTCTTTTTCATTCCTGTACTCCTACTTTCCCCTGGGTCTGCTGAAGCGGCAAATCCACCTCAAATACAGTTCCCTGCAGATCACTTTTTACACGAACCTCCCCACGATGCAGTTCGGCAATCTGACGTACAATCGCAAGCCCCAGTCCCGTACCGCCTGTATTTCTGGATCTCGACTGCTCCGTGCGGTAAAATTTCCGAAAGATGGCATCCAGTTCTGCCCTTGGAATCACATGACCATAGTTTGTTACCTTCGTCACAACCCAATCGGCTGTCTGTTCTATTCTTACACGAATCTGTTTTCCCTCTTTTCCATATTTCACTGCATTGCTCAACAGATTTCCGAAAAGACGGGCAAGCAGCTCTCCATCCCCCTCGATACATAAACTTGGCTGGGGATGCTCAAATTTTACGGCGATCTCATGCTTCACAAAACTGGGCGTCATCTCATCCAACATCTGCTCCATCAATTGAATCAGATCCAGCTTACTGACATGAATCTTAAGTTCATTATGCTCCAGCTTTACAAAACCAAACAATTCATTTGTCAATTGCTCCAGACGTTTTGCCTTCTCATACACGATCTCAATATACTTTTCCCGTGTTGCCTCATCCAGATCTCCCCGGTCCCGTATCCATCCCAGATATCCCAGTATGGAAGTCAAAGGAGTCCTGATATCGTGGGCAACACTGGATACCAGATCATTCTTTGTATGCTCGGCCACCCGCTCCCGTTCCATAATGTCTTTAATGTTTTTCTGCATCTGGTTCAGATTCAGAGCCATAGATGCAAGCTCGTCATTTCCCCGGACATCAATCGGATTATCAAAATCTCCCTGAGAAATATCCTTCACCTTCTCGGTAATCCGGTTAATATAATGAATGGATTCCCGCATCAACAGATAAAAACAGAGGATAAAGGTAAAAAGTCCGACAAGAAAACAGATCACATATCGATACTCCGTCCGCATTCCGTCTGGTCCGAACAGGATACTGCGATAACCGGAAATTCTGAACCGATACTCGATTCTATACAGAATCTTCCACAGAATCCACTCTGCTCCAAGGGTTGCAAGTCCGGATACTACGATATAGAAGATCACTTTCTGCCCATAATTTTTTGAAAAATTAAGCCTCAATTTTGTATCCCACTCCCCATACTGTTGTTATGATTTTATCCTCCCGCGTATCGTCATGCATCTTACCACGCAGACGGCGGATATGAACCATCACCGTATTATTAGCCTCATAAAACTTTTCATGCCACACACTCTCAAAAATCTCATTGGTTGAAAATACTCTGCCCGGATTAGAAGCCAGCAAGTATAAAATATCAAATTCAATTGGCGTCAGCTTGATACTTTCACCATAACAGGTTACCTGATGGGTTACCTTATTGATTTCCAGATTTTTCAAAGAAATAATCTCTTCTTTTTCCTTGTCCTTTGCCGGGTTCAGTTCCCTGTAACGCCGAAGCTGAGATTTGACTCTCGCCATCAGTTCCAACGGATTAAAGGGCTTTGACACATAGTCATCGGCGCCTGTGGTAAGTCCTACAATTTTATCAATATCCTGGGTTTTTGCACTGACGATGATAATCGGAATATTATTGGTTTCCCGAATTTTCCGGCACATCTCAATCCCGCTCATATTCGGCATCATTACATCCAATAGCACCAGATCCACCTTCTGATTTTTCAGAATCCTAAGTCCTTCCATTGCACTATATGCTTTTAACACGTGAAATCCATCGCTGATCAGATAAATCTCCAACAGATCTGCAATCTCTTTCTCATCATCCACAACCAAGATATTTGTCTCTTCCATGATGTTTGCCATCCTTTCACTACTGAATAATCATGATGTTAGGGTCAAAAGGTATTTTGCCCCCTATGATACACGGATTGCTCCGCATTTCATGGTATCATAATCATTATTTTAACATGGCTGAAAAAAAAAGTCTTTAATAAAATCTTACGTTGTCTGAATGTCCTGTGAGGGAAATATTAACACATGCTTCCGGAATCAATAATTTGTCGCCATCTGGCAAAAATAAATTCATAGTAAACTAACATGTCTGCTGGCGCAGACATCACTATACAACTTTGAAAAGGAATTGATTTTATGAGCAGAAATACAACATGCCCTCAGTATACAGGCATAAAGCATAAATGGTGGCTGAAAAATCTGATTCTTTTTATAACCGGTTACTGTATCTATCTTGCGATAGAAATCACTTACCGTGGATACAGTTTTCGGCTGATGGGAGTTGTAGGAGGTCTGGCTCTTATGCTGCTCTCCTGTCTTTCCTCCTTTCTTATGCCTGGCTTTCAGCTTCCGCTGCAGATGTTGGCAGGAGCAATTATCATCACAAGCTTAGAATTGACCTCCGGTCTCTTCTCGTTAAAGGTTTTGCATTTCCGAATGTGGGACTACCAAGGAGAGTGGATGAATCTCTGCGACGGACTGATTTGTCCTCTGTATTCCCTGTTTTGGTTTTTTCTTTCCGGAATCGGAATTATATTTGCAGATTGTCTGGATTATTACGTATTGGGAGGAAACCGCAGACCATCTTACCGGATCTTATTCTGGAATCTGCAGCTTCCCCAAAAAGAACCTGAACTCATACCATAAAAATTGTCCGTACAGCGAAAACTCTCTCTGTACGGACAATTTTTATGACAACAGACCTCATCATTCGGCCGGTTCTGCCGGAACAAAGATCCGTTTGTCAATGAATTCTTTTTTCACTTTCGCGCGGTCTGTCGCCTCTTCACAGAAGTAATCCTGAGAGCAGATCAGTGTTTTTCCGCGTTTATCAATTTTTTCATAAGCACCATCCGGCTGCAGGATATGAGCTTTTACATTATCAGCCAATTGGATCTCCAGAATATGCATAACTTCTTTCTTAATTTCCTCATCTTCCACCGGAAAAATGATTTCCACACGTTTATCCAGATTTCTCGGCATCCAGTCAGCGCTGCCCATATAAATCTCTTCACTTCCATTTGCATAAAAGTAGAAAATCCGGGCATGTTCCAGAAAATTGCCCACAATAGAACGTACGGTGATGTTCTCACTGACTCCCGGTATCCCTGTCTTCAGGCAGCAGATTCCCCGGACAATCAGTTCGATCTTAACACCTGCCGCAGCTGCACTGTAAAGTGCAGCCATAATATCCCGATCACACAAAGAATTCATTTTCGCAATGATATGAGCCTTCTGCCCCTTCCGGGCATGTTCCTCCTCCATCTGAATCAGATGCAGGAAACGATCCTTCATCCATAGGGGCGCCACCACCAACTTATTCCAGCTTCTCGGCTCCGAATAACCGGAAAGCATATTAAAGACCGCAGTAGCATCCTCCCCGATTTTAGCATCGCAGGTCAAAAGACCGCAGTCTGTATAGAGTTTTGCAGTAGAATCATTATAATTACCGGTACCCAGATGTACATATCTCCGGATTCCGGTTTCCTCTCTGCGCACAACCAACGTGATTTTGCTGTGCGTCTTCAAACCAAGCAGGCCGTAGATCACATGACAGCCGGCCTTTTCCAGCATCTTCGCCCATACGATATTGTTCTCTTCATCAAAACGTGCCTTCAGTTCTACCAATACCGAAACCTGTTTTCCATTCTCCGCTGCCTGGGCAAGGGCGGCGATGATGGGGGAATTACCGCTGACCCGGTATAAGGTCTGCTTGATCGCAAGGACATTGGGATCCTTTGCCGCATGCTTCACGAACTCCACCACCGGATCAAAGGTCATATAGGGATGATGCAGAAGGATATCCTTCCTGCGGATATTTGCAAAGATATCCTCTTCATTCATCAGAGCCGGCACAGCCGCAGGAGTGTAGCGCGGTGTCTTATATGCCTCAAATCCTTCCAGTCCGTACATCTTCATCAGAAAGGTCAGATCTAACGGTCCCGGAATATAATAAACATCCTCATCCTTGATCTCAAATTCTGTCTTTAAGATCTTTTGAAGCCGTTTATCCATCTTGTCTTCCACTTCAAGACGGATTACCTCACCCCACTGACGCTTTTTCAGCTGCTTCTGAATCTCTGCCAGAAGATCGGCGGCCTCATCCTCATCAATCGTCAAATCTGCATTTCTCATAATTCGATACGGATGCGCGCAGACCACCTTATAACTCAGGAATAATTTATCGATGTTCCGCTCTATGATTTCCTCCAGCAATATAACACAACGCTCACCGTCCTTCGAAGGAAGCTGAACGATGCGGGGAAGCACAGACGGCACCTGAACGGTGGCAAATTCCAGTTCTTCTTTCCCCTTCTTATCCTTCTTTGAGATCAATGCGCCGATATTCAGAGATTTATTTCTGACAAGCGGAAATGGTCTGGAAGAATCCATAGCCATCGGTGTCAGAACCGGATAAACATTTTCCTCAAAATATTCATCCACAAATGCCCCCTGCGCTTCATCCAGTTCTTCATGCGAAGCAATCACCCGAAGTCCGATGTGCTCAAGTGCCGGAACCAGAGAACGGTTATACGTACTATATTGCACCTGCATTACTTCATGCTGGCGGGCAGAAATCTCCTTTAACTGTTCCTTCGGTGTCATTCCTGCAATATCCGGTTTCGTATAAGACGTGTGAACCATGTCCTTCAGAGATGCCACACGGATCATATTGAATTCATCCAGATTCGATGCCGTAATACTTAAAAACTTCAGACGTTCAAACAGAGGAATGTTCTTATCCCGCGCTTCGCTTAAAACACGTTCATTAAAGCTAATCCAACTAAGCTCCCTGTTACGGTAATATTCCGGTTTGTGATATGCTGCATAATTGAATTCCATCTTATCTCCTCCTACATCTGTCTTTTCAAGTGAAGTATCGGCATGATACTAAATACCTCACAGAAGAAATCTGCCTTTTCTCTTGCAAGTCCTTCCTCCAATGTGAAGTCACGGTTCACGGTAAGATTTAAAATCAGTTCCTGCTCCTTCAAAGTTGCCCGCACAGACTGTATTTTCTGCATATGGCTGCGGTCCAGAGCGTTGGCAAGCCGCACAATTGCGGTAAATCCTGCGATGGTCAGATATTCCTCCCTGCCCAGACTGCTGTTCTGTGCAAAAATCTCATAAGGCGGCAGAACAGTTGTGTTATACTTTGTCACCAGTGCAATCATCTCACGCTCACTGTGGGACAGACCGATAATCTCATTAGACATAATGATATTATACGAAGATTCTGCCACATTATTAAGGCTGATATACTTCCCCACATCATGGAGCATCACTGCAATCCGAAGAAGCAATCGTTCTCGTGCCTTATATCCGGTCACTTTTTTCATCGCATCAAAAACCGCCAGGGCAACCATCTCCGTATTCTGGATATGGGAACGGTTCACCGCATAACGCTTTCCGATATTCTTTGCCGCCATGATAATATCATTTTCAAAATTGTGTCCCATCTTAATCAGCTTTTTCCGCTCCGCAAACTCATATGCCAATCCGTTGGAAAGATGTGTTCCCGGTGTCCATAAAAGTCTGGCATCCATCTCTTCAATCAGCCTGCGGAAAATGATGGCTGACGGACGCAGAAGGGAAGCATATTCTTCCGGAACCCCCATCTTGACAGCCAACTCAATGGTGGACTGTCCGATAATATTCTGATACCACTTCTGGAAGGATTCCCGGGTAATCGTACGGGAATCTTTTTCTTTTGCAGTACGGAAGATCGAATCGGTGAAAAAATCTCCAATCAACATGACATTCTCAATCTTACGGTCTTTTAAGTACATCTTCTTAAAGCTTACGATTTCATTTTGTATCAATTCCTCTACCAGATTCTCATAGTGTGTCGTCTCATTGACCACACCCGCCAGACGTTCTCTGATCCGAAGATGCCCCATCCGGATATTTTGTGTCGTAACCAGTGCATCTTTATCAAACAGAGAGATCTGTACACTTCCGCCGTCCAGGTCTATGATTGCCGTTCCCTTCTCAATCATCTTGTTAAACGATGTCTCCATAGAAGCAATCGCCTTATAACCCAGAAATCTCTGTTCGGAATTACTCAGAATCTCCACCTTCAATCCTGAAGACTGCTTGATTTTCCCCAACACAAACAGGCTGTTATTCGCCTCCCTCAGCGAGCTGGTTGCCACGGCACGGTAAGCATCCACCTGATACCCTTCCATAATCCGCACGAAGTCCTTCAGTACACGGCAAAGCTCTTCCTCCATCTGGGCACCGATTTTCCCGTAAGTATATGCATCCTTGCCAAGTTCCATTCGATGCCTGACAACATCCAGGCTTTTGATTCCATTCTTTCTGGTAATCTCAAAAATTTCCAGACTTACTTCATACGTCCCAACATGAATCGCTGCAAATGTAGTGATCTGCATAACCCTCACCTCACTTTTCTTCCTTCCTGTGACACTGCTTTCCTGCCCTATTCTTTTCGCCCTGACAGATAATCGATAAACTGCTGGGCGGTGCGTCCTGACAGTCCGCCGTGCTGCAGTTCCCATTTATTTGCTTCCAGAAGAAGTTCCTCCTCCGGCATACAAATACCATACCGTTCTGCCAATGTCCTGACGATTTTCTGAAATTCCTTCTTATCCGGTGCACCAAAGTAGATCGTAACACCAAAGCGGTAAACCAGAGAAAGTTTCTCCTGCACAGTATCGGAGGTGTGCATATCCTGGCGGATATCACCCTTATCATCAGAAGTTTCTTTAATCAGATGTCTTCTGTTGGAAGTTGCGTATATCAGAATATTCTCAGGCTTTCGTTCCAGACCGCCCTCGATCACCGCCTTCAGGTACTTATACTCAATTTCAAATTCTTCGAAGGATAAATCATCCATATAAATGATAAATTTATAATTCCGGTTTTTAATCTGGGCGATCAGGGAATTCAGATCCTGGAACTGATGCTTATAAACTTCAATAATACGCAGTCCCTGATCATAATATTCATTCAGAATTCCTTTAATACTGGAAGATTTCCCTGTTCCTGCATCCCCAAACAGCAGACAGTTGTTCGCTTTTCTGCCCTGTACAAAGGCTTCCGTATTTTCAATCAGTTTTTTCTTGGCGATCTCATATCCCACAAGGTCATCCAGATGTACATGGGCAATATTGGTAATGGGAATGATCTCCACCTGTTCCCCCACATGGTCAATGCGGAATGCCTTGTGAAGTCCCAGCTTCCCCACACCGAAATCCTGATAGAACTGAATCATCAGTTCCATAAATTCTTCCACATCCCCTGCCGTAGAAAGTTTTCCGCTCAGTTCCATAATCCTGTCACAGACTCTGCGGTTAAATAATTTCTTCGACATATCCGTATTCTGATAAGCACAGATAATCTCACAATCTTTGGAGCCAAATGCCTCATCAAAGACACGGATATCAAAATCAAATAATTCCTTGAACCTCACAAAATCGTGCCGCGCCATCTGATTGATGCTGCCCTCCACCTTTCCTACAATTTCACAGGATGTAGAAAACGCATTTTCTTTATTTACCAGCAAAAAGGTCAGATACGCATGCCACAGGTTTCCCCAGAACCCATACGCATTTGCCATCTCCACCAGTTGATTCAGGCAGCGATAAAATCTTCCCTTATCGCTTTCATCCAAAGTCCCTGCATGCCAGTCATCGATCATGGTTGTGACATCATTCAGCACTTCCTCTTGTTCAAAATCTCTGTATAAAATACATTCTTCTATTCTGGTCATCACTCATCCTTCTTTCTGTACTATTTCCGACAGCCTATGGTAACTTTGAAAATACATGCTTAATAGTTGCCCAGGATTCTTAAATAACTGGCCTCCGCATCAATGCCGCGGAGTGCATTCTTAACAGCCGGCTCTGATAAATTCCCTTCAAAATCTATAAAAAACCGGTATTCCCAATTCCGTCCCACGATCGGACGGGACTCGATCTTCGTCATATTCAGATCGTTATAAATAAAATGAGACAACATATTATACAGGGAACCGCTTTCATGGGGCAATTCAAAGTAAACACTGATCTTCCCCGCATCTTTCGCAAACCGTTTCTGGTTAGAGATCACGATAAACCGGGTAGAATTACACTCTGTGGACATTCCCCCGTCTTTTAAGATTTCCAATCCAAAATGTTTTGCCGCCATTCTGCTGGCAATGGCAGCCTGACTCTTCTTGCCTTCCTCGGCAACCTTCTTTGCAGCAATTGCTGTATTCAGCACTTTTTCCTGATTCCACTGTGGATATTGTTCCAGAAACTTTTTACACTGAGCCAGTCCCTGGGGATGGGAATATACGGTACGGATATCTGACAATCCGGCTCCCTTTACCCCCATCAGATTATGTTCGATTCGGATAATCTGTTCTCCGACAATATAATTGGAATATTCCACCAGAAGATCGTAGATATCCTGCACAATTCCGGCTGTAGAATTTTCAATCGGAAGAACCGCGTAATCTGCCTTCCCGTCAGCTACCAGTTCCATGGCCTCTTTCCAGGTATCCACATGGGAGCTCTCAATTTCTTCTCCAAAGAAGGTTTTCATTGCTTCAAAACTGTAAGCGCCTTCCACGCCCTGGAAGATGACCTTCGCCCCTTTGGTTGGAAGCTTATCTACCTGGACATAATCCGCTGCCTGCTCCACATGATTTTCTGTCAGAAGCTGATACTGCCGCTTCCGGCTGATGGACATGATCTGCCGGAAAATCTCCTGTATTCCCCGGGAATTAAATTCACAGGAGGCAGCATCCCCCAGTTTCTGCAATTTTGTAATCTCACGCTGTTGATCAAACACCGGTTTACCAGTCTCGATTTTAAACTGCGCTACCTCCTCCGTCAGCGCCATCCGCCGTTCAAACAATTCCAGAATCTGGCTGTCCGTAATATCAATTTCATTTCTTATCTTTCCTAAATCTAGCATCTATAGTTCCTCCATTCCAGTATCATCGATACGGTTCTGTCCTCTGCCGATACCGGACTTTTCTTGTAACTTTTCAGTACGTTTACAGTTATTGTACTTCATCGGCACCCGGTTTTCAAGCGGACTCTTCCTCCGCAGCAATCGCCGTCAACTCTCCGATAAAGGACAGAGAGCCAAACGTAAGGATGACTCCGTCATCTCCCGCAGCCTGCTTCGCTGCACACACGGCTTCCCGTATGGTTGCGCATGGTGTCACATGGGCATTATACTGCCGTATGGTATCTGCCAGCCGTTCCGGCGGCAGCGCACGATCATTATCCGGTGCAGCTATGGTAAAAATCTGCTCTGCAAGAGGCGCAGTGATTCTCGCTACCGTTTCATAATCCTTGTCGGAAAACATCCCATTGATGTAAATCAGACGCCTTCCTGCAAAATACTGTTCGATGGAACTTCTTAATTTCATCGCTGCATCCGGATTGTGCGCGCCGTCCACAATCATGATCGGATGCTCCGAAATCTTTGTAAAACGTCCGTTCCACTGTGTTTTCTTCATCCCCTCCACAATTTGGGAAGTTTCAAGGTCGAGACCATGTTTTATCAACATCTGCAATGCTTCGTAAGCGGTTACTGCATTTTCAATCTGGGCAGTCCCTGCAAGCTGAATCGTAAACTCCTGTCCATCATACCGGAAACACTGCTTCTCAAGGGTTGCGCTTATCACTTCTGCCTCTGACAAATCCGCCGCTTTCCACTGGAATCCATGACTTTTGCAGTAAGATTCCAGTGTTTTTTTCACTTCCTCCTTCTGAGGTGCGGATACCATCGGTACTCCCGGACCGATGATTCCTGCTTTCTGAAGCGTAATCTTCTCCAACGTATCTCCCAGATATTCCGTATGATCCAGGCTGACCGAGGTGAGCACCGCCAACTTTTTATTTTCCATGGGAATTACATTTGTCGCATCATGCAGCCCTCCAAGTCCGCATTCCAGAACCACATAATCACACTGCTGCTCCCGGAAATACAGGAAGCATAAGACTGTCTCCAACTCGAAAGGTGTAGGTGCCTGAATTCCTTTTGCTTCCATACGCTCCACGCCCTCTTTCAGCACACACACCAACCGGACAAAATCCTCTCTGCTGATATAACTGCCATTCACCTGAAAACGTTCCCGGTAAGAATAAAGAGTCGGTGACAGATATCGTCCCACACGATATCCCCCATAAGTCAGAACCGTAGAAATATGAGAAAGAACAGAACCTTTTCCGTTCGTACCTGCAATATGGATAAATGATAAGCTTCGTTCCGGATGATCCAGCTCCTCCAATAGTATCCGAATCGCATCCAGCCCCAGTTCCCCTCCATAACGGGGACGCTGTTCTATATATTCCCTTGCTTCTTTATAATTCATCATTTGACATCCTCAATTTTTCTATGTTACAAATACGATACACAGATTGCTCCGCATTTCTTGCCCCTGGTATCACAAATATTTTACAATACAAATTCACTCCCTGCAAGTCAACTCTATGTAAAATCGATAAGAAAAGGGACTCCGCTCATCCAAAAGGGCCGCTGCGGCAAGGATAAGACTTTTCAGCAGTCTCACCTTAGCTGCAGCAGCCCCTGTGTCAGACAATTTCCTTTTATTTATTTCCGCTTCCTCTGTATTTCTCCTCGCAATATTTACAGCGATATACCTCTTTTTCCGGATCCGCCAAAAGAAATACCTGATCCAGTTCCTGCTCAATGGAAGTAATGCAGCGCGGGTTCTTACATTTAATCACATTCACCACCTGTTTCGGCAGAAACAGTTCTTTCTTGCGGGTAATCTCACCGTGCTCAATTACATTAACCGTGATATTATGATCGATAAAGCCCAGAATATCCAGATCCAGCATGTCCACCGGACACTCTACTTTGATAATATCTTTTTTTCCAAGCTTTTCACTGCGTGCATTCTTAATGATTGCCACGGTACAATCCAATTTATCTAACTTCAGATCATGATAGATTGTCATAGCCTTGCCGGCTTTGATATGGTCAAGTACAAATCCTTCTTCAATCCTTCCGACATTTAACATACTTCCACCTCCAGTAATGTGAGAATCAGTGCCATACGTGCATATACTCCATACTGCACCTGTTTAAAATAAGCAGCGCGGGGATCGTTATCCACCTCTACTGAGATTTCATTGACACGCGGAAGCGGATGCAGGACATACATGTCCTCTTTTGCAAGCTCCATCTTCGTTTTATCCAGAATATAGAAGTCTTTCATGCGTACATAATCCTCTTCATTGAAGAAACGTTCTTTCTGTACACGGGTCATATACAGGATGTCCAGCTCAGGAAGTGCATCTTCCAGACGGATTACCTCTTTATACTCCACATGATTTGCCTTCAGGACATCTTCCTTAATATAATCCGGAATCTGCAGCTCTTCCGGAGATATGAGGACAAATTTTACATCGGTGTATCGTACCAGCGCACTGATCAGGGAATGTACCGTACGGCCAAACTTCAGGTCACCGCAAAGACCAATCGTCAAATGATCCAGTCTCTTCTTCAGAGAACGAATGGTAAGCAGATCGGTGAGTGTCTGTGTGGGATGCTGGTGTCCGCCGTCTCCTGCATTGATTACCGGAATCGTGGATTTCGATGCCGCTACCATAGGCGCGCCTTCTTTCGGATGACGCATCGCACAGATATCGGCAAAGCAACTAATTACGCGGATCGTGTCAGATACGCTTTCTCCCTTTGATGCCGAACTGGAATCCGCAGATGCAAAACCGATTACGGAACCTCCAAGGTTGATCATCGCAGTCTCAAAACTGAGTCTGGTTCTGGTGCTGGGTTCGTAGAACAACGTTGCAATCTTCTTTCCATCACATGCATGTGCATACTTTTTCGGGTTCTTTTCAATGTCATTGGCAAGATTCATCAACTGGTCCAGTTCTTCTACGGAAAAGTCCAGAGGGCTCATCAAGTGTCGCATAAATTACCTCCTCTTAATCATAACTGTCATTATTCAGTTCCTTAATATTGATGATGTAGGGGGCAAAAGATATTTTGCCCCCTATGATACACAGATTGCTCCGCATTTCATGCTCCCGCAATCCTGAAAACATTCGAAATCCGCCCTATTCGGGCTACTTTCTCATGTTTTACGGACCCCAAGGTCATGCTTTTTCATGCAAGCATGACCTTTCTGGCATCATATTTATTGTAATTTACTCTGTGTTACATAATATAACAAAATGCATGGAATTTCAAGAGAAAGTGGCAATAAGGAATTCCTGCAAAACATAAGAGGGCGCTGTTTTTACAAATAGAAAAACAGCGCCCTCTCATATTTTGCAGGCTCCAAGGTTATGCAACCATATATTTCTGCAACGCATCTTTCATTGATTCTAAATTATCCGTATTAGCTTCTACCCTTAAGACTGTGCCAATCCCCAGTCCCAGCACTCCCACAATAGACTTGGCGTCAATTGCCAGATGCCCTCTGGTCAGATTTACATCGTACGGAAACTTCGACACCTTTCTTACAAAATCCTCCGCATCCTCTTTTCTCGGAATCAAGACATTCATAGTCATCATAATACTTCACCCTTTCTGCAAAAAATCCGTTCTTTTTTGTTTTTTTCAGTATAACATTTTCTGTCAAAATGAAAATACAACTTTTATAGGATTTCTTGCAATTTTTTAACATTTTGCAAAAGCCGTAAAGTAGACCCTTACAGATTACATATATGAAATCTTCTCTCAATCCTGACACAAAAGGCGGATGGACGGATCATGATTCGCCTGATCCATGCAGATGACTGAACCCTTCATCCGCTGCTTTCAACCGCTGATAAACTGCTGCGACCGGCAATCCTACCACATTATTATAATCCCCTGATATTTTTTCCACAAAGACAGCGGAAAGCCCCTGAATTCCGTAAGCACCTGCTTTATCCATCGGTTCTTTGGTCCTTACATATCCGATAATTTCTTCCTCGTTCATCGGATAAAAGGTTACATCTGTCTTTTCAAAAAATGTCTCTTTACACAGAATCTCTTCCTCACTTCTCCAGATGATCGTCACACCTGTAAACACCTGATGCGTATTCCCCTGCAATTCCCGCAGCATCCTGACCGCATCCTGTTCATCTTCCGGCTTTCCCAAAACTTTCCCATGAACCGCTACAATCGTATCCGCACCAAGTACAATACCGCTTTCCTTTATCCGTCCCGCCACTTCCTCACACTTCTGCCTGGACAACTCCATCACCACCTCCTGCGGGACCGAAGTCGTAATCCTCTCCTCCACCATACTCGGAACCACTCTGCAGTCAATCCCGACCTGCTCCAACAATTCCTTCCTTCTCGGAGAAGCCGATGCCAAAATAATCTCCCTCACGCCTCTCACCTCACACTTATATCTTTCTCTATATCACGTACGCAACTCTATCTCTTGCAATAATAACAATAATCTGGAAACCCAAAAGTGTTTTTTGCTTGCTGCACAGCCAAACACCCACCATAAAAGAATTTCCATCGCATTCCCGGCGGAAGTTTCCTGAGTGCCGGATGCATCTGCAGGGAGACTAAGTATCTTAGTGCTCGGGAATTTTGCGTTGTTGTTTCAAATGACACTGTCTGAGCGCAGCGAGTTTGTCATTTGAAACAACGCCTTTAGCAAAATCCCCGAACACTTAGATACTCTTGTCTTCCGAAGCCGCATCCGGCACTCAGGAAACTTCCGCCGGGAATGCGATGGAAATTCCACCTCTCTCACAAGCAGAGCGATAAGCCGGGTTATGTCGTGTGTAATCATCTATCCAGGACTGCTGTTGCCAACAGTCTCAAGCGACCCACCTGAAAGCGTGACGGGCAGCCACATCGCTTTCTATTCGGTCTTGCTTCGGATGGGGTTTACATGGCTCCTTCTGTTACCAGAAGGACGGTAGTCTCTTACACTGCCTTTCCACCCTTACCTGCCTTTTGGCAGGCGGTATATCTCTGTTGCACTATCCTTGGAGTCACCTCCACCGGACGTTATCCGGCATCCTGCCCTGCGAAGCCCGGACTTTCCTCACCTGACGCCTTTCGGCATATGTCAGCCGCGATTACATACTCTACTTGTGTTTTAACAATTTAATATCCTATCACACAATTCCTGTTTTGTCCACAACCTTTACAGCAATTGCCTGTTATTTGTACGCCAAACACCTCAGACATCAAAACAACTGTTTCCCACAAATTCCCGCAGGATCGAGTTGTTCGGAATATCTTCACTGGGAACTCCCACAAAATAATCCAAAAATTTCAGTAACCGTTTCGCTTCCATATACTCCGGCGCATCCTCGGGAATCTGGAACAAGATTGGCTCTGCATATAATTTTAATACTGCCAACTCATAAATCAAAGCAGAATTAAACATCACATCCGCCTCCTCCTGATACGGAAAGATATTCTTATCTTCTCCTCTCCGCACCGACTGCCACATGGCTATCGTATCCTGTGCCTTAGTCCCCCTGGTTCTGTTGTCACGAACCATCCTGCGGATCAGTCTTCCATCTGTAGTAGGAATCCGGTTATGCTCATCAATGTTCAGCTGTGTCAGTGCACTGATATAGATTTTAAATTTACTTTCTTTCGGCAGCATCTGACTAACCTTATCATTCAGTCCGTGGATTCCCTCAATTACCAGAATGTCGTTCTCCTTAAGCTGCAAAAATTCCCCTTTGTACTCCCGCTTTCCCGTCACAAAGTTATAATAAGGCATCTCTACCCGCTCCCCGTTCAGCAAAGCGGTCATCGTCCGGTTAAACAATTCAATATCTATGGCTTCCGCACATTCAAAATCATAATCCCCATTCTCATCCCTTGGGGTATCCACACGATTCAGATAAAAATTATCCATACCAATGGGATGAGGCTTCAATCCATGTACCGCAAGCTGTATGGACAGCCGATGAGAAAATGTCGTTTTTCCCGAGGAAGAAGGTCCGGCGATCATTACAAATTTTACATGCTTACGCTCGCCGATCTGATCTGCAATCTTGGAGATCCGCTCCTCCTGCAATGCCTCAGCAATCAGAATCAACTCTTTGATTCCGCCTTTGCTGACACATTCATTCAAATCTCCCACCCCGTGGACACCCAGCTGCTCTCCCCATTTTTCTGATCGCTGCTGTACCTTGAAAATCTTGGGCGACGGCTGAAAGGGCGGGATGACCGTTGGTTTGGCACGCTCCGGCATCAATAAGACAAAACCTTCGTCATAAAGCTGTAAGTCAAAATACTTCAGATAGCCCGTATGCCATACCATGAATCCGTAAAAATAATCTTCAAAATCTGCCAGACTGTAAATATTTACCCGGGAACTGCGGCGGTAGCGGAACAATTTCTCCTTATTCTTCATACCATGATTTGCAAACAATTCACGGGCTTCATTGGTGCTGACACTCCGCTTCATAATCGGAATCTCCCGCTCCACAAGTTCCAGCATATATGCTTTCACCTTTTCCAGAAATGTTTCATCCAAAACCACAGTTCCTTCTATCGTATAATAGAATCCTGATCCCACCGAATAATGCAGTACCACTTTTTCTATCGTATCATGATCTGCCACATGATAAACTGCTTTCAGGAGCAATAATGTCATACTGCGCTTATACGCCTTATGCCCGATGCTTTCACCCAGACTCACCGGCTCCAGCACGCAGTCCTCTTTTAATGTTTTATGAAGCTCACGCAGCCTTCCATTGGCAAATACCAGAACTGTCGGCAATTCCTGCCCCTGGTCATATGCCTTTACAATCTCACCATATGGTGTTCCTTCCGGATAAATGATTGTCTGATTTTTGATTGTCACTTTATAATTTTTCCGTTCCATCCATTTACCCCTTATATTCTCGAAATTTTTGTAACTGTTTACAGTCATCTTTTATAGTATGCACAGATTTGCCGATACATACGATCTCTTCAAACATGCGCTAAGACAATCAGGCGATTGCTCCGTTCCCTGCTGTCGAATTCAGGGAACTGTGCAACCGCCCATTTCATGATGTTGGGGTCAAAAGGTATTTTGACCTCTATGATACACGGATTGCTCCGCATTTCATGCTCCCGCAATCCTAAAAACATTCGAAATCCGCCCTATTCGGGCTACTTTCTCATGTTTTATGGGTCCCAAAGTCATGCTTTTTCATGCAAGCATGAAACGCATAACCTTTTGACCCTGGTATCATTTCATGTTATTCATAATAATGTAACGCCTGACGAATCACCTCAAGTTCCAGACAAAGTTCCTCATATCGCCGGGCAGCCCCCTCACTTTGAAGTGCCTGAAGCTTTTGGGATAACTGTTCTGATACCTGCAGCTCCCGGATAAGATATTCATATAATACGGGATGACCATCTCTTAAAAGACATGGACCATACACTGCCTCTTCTTTGAGGGGCTCCATTCCCCCGTGAATCACCTTCATAACAGGATAAAATTTCCCATCCTCATACACCATATCTTCTTCCACAATTTTGTACCCGTTTTCCTGAAGAAACTTCCTCATATGGCCGATTTCGGACTGCGGTTCCAGAATAAATTCACTGAATTCTTTTAAAGCCTTCTCCCCTTCAGACAAAATCCGTTCGGTCAAAGGGCCTCCCATACCCGCAATCACCAGAGTATCCCCCTCTCCTTTGGCAAGAGCAGATACTCCGTCAGACACCCGGGTTTCTATGTAGCAGGAAAGACCATGCTTCTCAATATTCGCTTTCGCCCGCAGCAGCGGTCCTTTGTTGATATCCATGGCAATCGCACCTGGAATCTTTCCCTGCTCTACCAGCCAGATGGGAATATATCCGTGGTCACAGCCCACATCCACCAACCGGTTTCCTCCGCTTACCATATCGGCAATCGCTTTCAATCGTTTTGATAACTGCATCGTCCTCTTCCCTTATCAATCCAGATAATCCTTCAGTTTTCTGCTGCGGCTTGGATGTCTCAGCTTGCGAAGTGCCTTCGCTTCAATCTGACGGATACGCTCTCTGGTGACATTAAATTCCTTTCCAACCTCTTCCAGTGTTCTCGCACGCCCGTCATCCAATCCAAAACGAAGCCGCAGAACTTTCTGTTCTCTCTCTGTCAAGGTGCCCAGTACATCCTCCAGCTGTTCTTTCAGCATGGTAAATGCAGCCGCATCTGCAGGTACCGGAACATTGTCATCCTGAATAAAATCTCCCAGATGACTGTCCTCCTCCTCACCGATGGGCGTCTCCAGGGATACCGGTTCCTGGGAAATCTTTAAAATTTCACGAACACGTTCCACAGACATACTCATCTCTTTTGCAATCTCTTCCGGAGTGGGCTCACGTCCCAGCTCCTGAAGCAGCTGTCTGGAAACACGGATCAGTTTGTTGATGGTTTCCACCATATGAACCGGAATACGGATCGTACGTGCCTGATCCGCAATTGCACGGGTAATCGCCTGACGAATCCACCAGGTAGCATATGTGGAGAACTTATATCCCTTCCGGTAATCGAACTTTTCAACAGCCTTGATCAATCCCAGATTTCCTTCCTGAATCAAATCCAGGAACAACATCCCTCTCCCTACATAACGCTTTGCAATGGAAACAACCAGACGAAGATTTGCTTCCGCAAGACGCTTTTTCGCATCCTCATCTCCCACTTCCATCCGCTGCGCAAGTTCAATTTCTTCATCAGCAGACAATAGCGGCACCTTTCCGATTTCTTTCAGATACATACGTACCGGATCTTCGATACTGATTCCCTCTGGAACGGAAAGATCAATATTTTCCATATCGACTTCTTCTTCGTCGTCCAGGTTGATTTCATCATCCGGCAGAAGCAGAAGATCATCGTCTGCGTCATTTCCACTCTCTGAGATTCTTAAGACATCAATATTCTTGGCTTCTAGGTACTCGAATACCTTGTCCATCTGCTCTGCATCCAGAGGCATGTCCTTAAAAAAGTCATTAATTTCCTTATATTCCAGAACATTTTTCTTCTTTTTGGCCAAATCTTCCAGACCTCTTAATTTCTCCAAGAATTTCTCTTTATCGAATTCCATAGATGCTCCATCCTTCCATATCTTGTTTATATTTTATCCTTAGTCGAAGGAAATATGCAGCGGAACACCGCTTTCCTTCCAGCTTTCAAGTGCTTTTTTATCCTGCATCAGTTCCTGCAGACCTTTCATATCCGTAGGATTCAGATGCGCCGTGCGATATGCAATGCTGTGCTCTTTCATATTGCAGATCACGTCATTCAAAGCCTTCCTGCGCTCCTCATCTGTCTCAAGGGGTATCGATGCATTAAACAGAGCTGTCACTGCTTTCTGTTCCTCGCTGTCTACAAACTGATTCAGCAGTTTCGCAGGATTGATTTCTCCCTGACGGTATTGCTCATATATCATATCTGCCACTTTCCGGTACAATTCATTGGTAAAATCCTCCGGACTGATATAGGCTGTGATATGTTCCATAATTCCGGGATATGAAGTAATCCAGGTCAGCATCAGCTTCTGTGCCTTGTCAATGCCGCTTTCTTTTTCCCGGTTCGACTGAATTCCCGATTTCGGCCGCTTTACTTCTGTAATTCCAACACCTTTCAAAGCCAGCTTATTGACCAGCTTCTGCAATGTGCTGCCCTCAATCTGATATTTCCTTGCCACAGATTCCGTATAATTATTCCGTTCAATCTCATCCTCAAAGGACAGTAATTTCCCTGCCACATTGTGAAAGAAATCCGTCTTTCCCTGAGGGTCCGTCATATCATAATCCCGCTCAGAGATCCGGACTTCAAACAGAAAACTATTCTCTGCCTCAAGAAGTCTTTTCTCAAATGCTTCCTGCCCCTCATTCTGGATAAATTCATCCGGGTCTTTATACGGTTTCAAATTCACCACCTTGGTTGCCAGCCCTACACCCTTTAACATGGGAATAGCACGAATCGCAGCCTTGGTTCCCGCCTCATCACTGTCGTAAATAATCAATACTTCATCCGTATAGCGCTTCATCAACCCTGCCTGCAGCGAGGTCAGCGCTGTTCCAAGAGATGCCACCGCATTGTTAAATCCGGCCTGATGCATGGAAATCACATCCATATAGCCCTCACAGATGATCAGATTTTTCTTACGTGAAGTACGTGCCGCATTCAACCCATACAAATTCCGACTCTTATCAAAGATCATCGTTTCCGGTGAATTCAGATACTTTGGCTTTCCATCCCCCATCACACGGCCGCCGAAACCAATGACCTTATTATTGACATCCATAATCGGATAAATTACACGATTCCAGAACTTATCATACATTCCATGTCTCTCATCCGCATTGAAAAGTCCAGATTCCCGAAGCAATCCATCCCCATATCCAAGCCCCTTCAGATACCGGTACAGACCACTTCCGAATTTATCAGAATATCCGAGACCGAACTTCTGAATCGTCTCGTCACTCATTCCCCTGCCCTTCAGATAATCCAGCGCCTGCCTGCCCTGCTGCCCGCGAAGCTGTACATAATAATATTTTGCAGCTTCTTTGTTAATCTGAAGCAGTTGACTCTTCTTATCTGCCTGTTCTTTTGCCTCCTTCGAATATTCCAGCTCCGGCAATTCCACACCGGCGCGCTCCGCCAGCATTTTAAGCGCCTCAAGGAATGTATAGTTCTCATATTCCATGATAAATGTAAATACATTGCCGCCGGCGCCGCAGCCAAAGCAATAATACATCTGCTTTAGCGGACTCACAGAAAAAGAAGGTGACTTTTCATTATGAAAGGGACAAAGTCCGAAATAAGAGCTGCCTTTTCTCTGCAGCTTCACATATCCGCCGATCACGTCAACGATATCATTCTTCTGACGGATTTCCTCAATTAAGTCGTCCGAATAACGCATGTCTTCCCTCTTTTCTATCAATAGACCGCCCAGGCTTTTGGAATGAAAAGCGCCTCAAACTGGTGCATGGAATATTGGTCTGTCATTCCCGAAATATAGTCACACACCACCCGCTCCTTTTTTTCGCCCCTGGTAATCAACCGCTGATACTCATCCGGCATCTTCCCTGTATGTTTACTATAATATTCATAAAGCTCCGTCAACATCCATTTTGCCTTTTCTTCTTCTTTTTTTGCCACAGAACTCTTATAAACACTGTCAAACATCAACTGACGCAGCATACGCATGGCTTCGGCAATCTCCTCCGACTGCACGATACGGTCCCTTTCCCTGCTGTTCTGAACAATATCATGAATCAGCGTATTCAGCCTTTCCCGCGTCGTGCCCCCAAGCACTACACGGATGGTAATCGGAATATCATCCTCGCTGATGAGTCCCGCCCTCTGCGCATCATCCATGTCATGATGTATGTAGGAAATCTTGTCACAAAGCCGCACAATCTGTCCCTCCAATGTATGAGGATTCCCCGAAGTTCTGTGATTCAAAATCCCGTCCCGAACCTCCCAGGTCAGATTCAGCCCTCTGCCTTCCTTTTCCAGCAATTCCACTACGCGGATACTCTGTTTGTAATGTGCAAACCCTTCCGGACAGACCTCATCCAATGCAGCCTCTCCCGCATGCCCGAATGGCGTATGCCCAAGATCATGCCCAAGCGCAATGGCCTCCACCAGATCTTCATTGAGATCCAACGCCTTTGCGATGGTTCTGGCGGTCTGGGAAACCTCCAACGTGTGTGTCAGACGTGTCCGGTAATGATCGCCCTGCGGTGCCAGAAACACCTGGGTTTTATCTTTCAGCCGGCGAAACGCCTTCGAATGCAGAATTCTATCCCTGTCTCTTTGGTACACTGTCCGGATGTCACACTCCGGCTCATATACATCCCGTCCCCTGGAACTGCGGCTGTGAGCCGCATAGGGACTCAGTTCCTGAAACTCCCTTTCCTCAAAACTTTCGCGTATATTCATCTTATACCTCCACGGGTTGACAAGCTCTCCTAATTTTAATATACCCTGTAAATGACAGATTTCCTTTTTTATTTTAAAAAAATCTGCCGATTTTTTAATACTTTACTATGAAAGTCCCGGACAGCAGCCATGACCCGGAGCGTGCTTGCACGCGCAGGGACATGGATATTGGACGGGCAAGCCGATGTCCGTTTACAATATCCGGCTTTGAAAGACATATTCTCTGCTGCAAATGCATAGACTGGATTGATAATGGACTACAGGTCGGACAATTATGAAAAAAATGGACACAAATCAGGTGGATACCGGAAAATTGCAGATTCAGGTAAATACCAGTATTCAAAACCGCCCCATCAATCAGGCCACCATCTCTATTTCCTACACCGGAAACCCTTCTGAAACACTGGAACAGGTTACTACAGATTCCAATGGACGTTCCCCCGTACTTGAATTACCCACACCACCTTTGGAATACAGTATGGCCCCCAATGAGAACCAACCGTATTCCGAATATACCATCCGTGTAAGTGCTGAGGGTTTTGCCCCCGTCGATATTTCCGGAAGCGAACTTCTTCCCGGAGAAACCTCCGTACAGCCGGTCCAGATGATACCGGAAGAACCGGAGATTCCTTTTGAAGATATTGTAATTCCTGCCCATACACTGTTTGGAGAATACCCGGAGAAAATCCCCGAGGATGAAATCAAACCCACAAACGAAACTGGTGAGATTGTCCTGAGCCGCGTTGTCGTACCGGAATACGTCATCGTCCATGACGGTTCCCCCTCAGACTCCACAGCGAATAATTATTACGTCCGCTACCGGGATTACATCAAAAATGTGGCAAGCAGCGAAATCTACGCCACCTGGCCGGAAAACACCATCCGCGCCAATGTACTTGCAATCATGTCATTTACCCTAAACCGGGTTTATACGGAATGGTATCGAAACAAAGGGTATGATTTTACGATTACCTCCTCCACTGCATTTGACCACAAATGGATCCATGGACGGAACTTTTTTGACAGTATCTCCCAGGTAGTAGATGAGGTCTTCTCCAACTACTTATCCCGCCCAAATGTACGGCAGCCGATCCTGACCCAATATTGTGACGGACAACGGGTTACCTGTCCCAACTGGATGAGTCAATGGGGATCAAAGTATCTGGGAGATCAGGGATACTCCACAATTCAGATTATACGGAATTTCTATGGGCAGGATATGTACATCAACAGCGCCGAAGAAATTTCCGGCGTGCCCTCCTCCTGGCCCGGCTACAATCTGACGATCGGTTCTACAGGACAAAAGGTTACACAATTACAGGAACAGTTAAACACCATTGCAGATGTCTACAGTTCCATCCCCGGCATCAACGTGGATGGAATCTTCGGGGAAGCCACGCAGAATTCTGTTCGGGCCTTTCAGTCCCTCTTTGGACTGCCTGCTACCGGAATCGTTGATTATCCTACCTGGTATAAGGTTCAGGAAATCTATGTGGGAGTTACCAGAATCGCAGAACTTTCTTAAATTTTCAAACACATTTTGGGGAAAATGCCCGGCAAGACCCAAAAACTCATGAAAACAGCAGAGAATATCCGTTGCACGGTTATCCGCCGTGAACGCAGATTCTCTGCTGTTTCCTCTGTCTATTATGAAAGTCCCGGACAGCATTCATATCAGTTTACCTTGAAAGGATTCTCCTCACCCCGCACAGATGCAAGACAACTGGACATAGCGTAGGATATCATATCGCTTACCGCTTCATCCGTAAAAAATGCGGTATGAGGTGTCATAAGAACATTCGGCATCGCCTGTAAGATTGCCATCTCGTGATGCCCAACAGGAGTATACTTGAAATCCTTATAGTATATTTTCCCTTCATTTTCAACCACATCTAAAGCAGCTGCACCTATCTTCCCATTCTCCAAAGCCCGAATCAATGCCTGCGTCTCAATCAAGGCTCCCCGCGCCATATTTACAATCATGACTCCATCTTTCATCATCTCTATTGAATGTTCGTTAATCATGTGGTAACTTTCATCTGTCGCTGGTGCATGGAGTGTAATAAGATCCGCTTCTCTCCATAAAGTTTCCAGATCCACATATTGCGCATATGACTTAACACTTTCTTTTTCATAAAGATCATAAGCAAGGATCTTACAGCCAAACCCGCTCAGATTGCGGATAACGGTTTCCCCGATCCTTCCGGTCCCTACAACCCCCACTGTCATACGGCATAATTCCCGTCCGCGGATAGCCGAAAGGGAAAAATCCTGTCCGATATACCGTGTGACGATTGCTTTCATCTTACGAATTGTCATCAGAATCGTCATAACTGTATACTCTGCTACCGTATGCGGTGTGTAACTTACATTGGAAACCTCGATTCCCAGCTCTCTGGCATATAGATAATCAATATGCTCATATCCCACCGTACGGGTGGAAATTATTTTCACACCATATGTATGCCATCGGTCAATCAAATCTTTTCCAACCGGAGTTGTGATCACACAGACTGCCTCGCATCCTTCCGCCAGATCAACATTCTCTATAACAGGAGCCTGACTGGAAATCACGCTCTCTATCCCATACTGCTTTCCGAATCTTTCGAACAACTCTTCTTCATCCGGTCTGCAGCTATAAACTGCCATTTTCATCACTCATCACCCATTTATATGTATATCCTGACATGTATCACCGTGCAGCTTCTGCACATACATCCTTTTTTCACAAAAACATATTTCAAGATAAACTCCCGTAGAACGATGCCCCTGCATCCGTTCACACGGGAGTTTCCTTCCCTCTTTTCATAAAGCATGTTCCAAAAACATCTATGACCATAGTCCTGAAATTAATTTTCAAACACACTCTAATGTTCACGCACATACTCCGCAACCTGCTTGTCCCATACCTGGATATGTCCCAACAACCAGTCTACTACATTCTTTTTTACCGCTTCTACAAATGCCTCGGTAGGTCCTTCTTCCTCCTCCAACATCTCTTTGAGCTCTTCCACTGCTTTTACAAATTTTGCATGCTGCTGCTTATGCGCCTCCAAAAGGGGATATGTATGCTCTGCCTGAAGTTCCTCCTCATCGTGAAAATGCTTTTCCGTATAATCCATCAGAAAGTCCAAAGTCTGAACAGCCACAGGTTTTTCCTTTCCCACGGAACATTCCACAGTCAGTTTATTCACTCTGGAAATTAATTCCTTATGCTGTGTATCAATTAATTCATTGCCTGTCTCCAAAGATTTGTCAAATTCGATTCCCATAATGCATATCCTCTCTTTCTTTTTTCAAAATAGAACCTGGAAAACGAAAGTTTCTAAGTTCTCCAAATATATGAAATGATGTTGGGGTCAAAGTCATGCTTTTTCATACAAGCATGAAAAGCACAACCTTTTGACCCTGGTATCATGAGATTATTATACCAAACCCATACATGAAATACAACTACACAAAATCGCACGCTTCAACAAATCCCCTATTAAATAACCTTCTACTGCAAACATACGTTGCTCCTGCATCTTGCATAACATTTTAGATTTCTTTTATTACTTTTATAGAATTTCTTAATGATTCGCTCACAAATTGCTCACAATTCTCAGCTATAATAAAACCATACTTAAAGAGGACGGCAGCATGGAGAAGTCAGAGGTAAGTTCAGAGCTGTGTTGCTGGCCCTCACCTAACAACAATTACCATTTATATAGATTCTTTTTCATACTCAGCCGGAGCATATGCTCCGGCCCTCCTTTTTTCTGCACGCTTAAACCTGCCTGTTCTTTGGTTCCACTGCCTCAGAGCGGATATTGTGCGTCTGATTCTGGTTCTCTGGTTTTACCTTTTGCGTTATGCTGTTGAATTTCTCATTTGCCTTCTTTTGATTTAATTTTTCCTGTTTATCTTTATTCATACGATCACCTCTGAAATATTATAGACAGACCATTAAAATTTATTCTCTTTCATTTACGCTTTTCAATTAACCCAGACAGTCTCTTTATATATACTTTGATTTCCCGTAATGGTATGTTAGAATGAAATAAAATAAATATGGAAATAATCAGGAGGATATGAAATGGAAAGCAGAAGAATTTTTCAAGTCGAAGACAAGGTTCCGGTTAAACTATTAATCCCCCTCAGCATTCAGCACATGTTTGCCATGTTCGGAGCTTCCGTTCTTGTTCCGTTTTTATTCGGAATCAGCCCGGCAATCGTTCTGTTCATGAATGGCCTGGGAACATTGTTGTTTATTGCAATTACCAAGGGGAAGGCACCTGCTTATCTGGGCTCCAGCTTTGCGTTCCTTGCACCGGCAGGAATCGTAATCAGTAAAATGGGATATCCATACGCACTCGGAGGCTTTGTTGTCGTCGGACTCTGCGGATGTATCCTTGCGCTGATTATTTACAAATTCGGTTCCGACTGGATTGACGTTGTCCTGCCCCCGGCAGCGATGGGACCTGTAGTAGCACTTATCGGACTGGAATTATCCAGCAGTGCGGCAAATAACGCCGGGTTGTTGGATGATGCGGTTGATCCTGCAAATATCATTGTCTTCGCAGTAACTCTGGGCGTGGCCGTATTCGGTAATATTATATTCCGCGGCTTCTTATCTGTAATACCGATCCTGATTGCTGTTATCGCCGGATATGTAGCAGCTTTGTGCTGTGGAATCATTGATTTTGCAGAAGTGGCAAATGCTCCCTGGTTCGCATTACCGAATTTCCAGACACCAAAATTCAGCCTGGAAGCGATTCTGATCATTCTTCCTGTAATTCTGGTAATTGCCTCCGAGCATATCGGACATCAGGTGGTTACAAGCAAAATCGTAGGAAGAGACCTTCTGAAAGACCCTGGACTTCACCGCTCACTATTGGGAGACAACCTTTCAACTATGATCTCCGGTCTGATTGGTTCAGTACCCACTACAACCTACGGTGAAAATATCGGGGTCATGGCTGTTACAAAAGTATACAGCGTAAGAGTAATTGCCGGAGCTGCAGTACTGTCGATTATCTGCTCTTTCGTAGGAAAGCTCTCAACCTTAATTCAGACAATTCCAGGGCCGGTAATCGGCGGAATCTCGTTCCTTCTCTATGGAATGATCGGGGCCTCCGGTATTCGAATTCTGGTGGATGCACAGGTGGATTATGGACGTTCTAGAAATCTGACTCTGACATCTGTGGTATTTGTAACCGGACTGTCTGGTATCGCAGTCAAGTTTGGCAATATTCAACTGACAGGTATGGTACTGGCGTGTGTGGTTGGTATGCTTCTCAGCCTTGCTTTCTATATTTTGGATAAATTGAAACTGACAAATGATTGACAAATTCATTGCAGCTAAGAGAAACTATTAGAAGATTCCAAAGCGTATTTGAAAATTGCTTTCTGCAAACGAAAGCGTGTAGATTGCAGAAATAAATTTTCGAATACGCTTTATAATTTTAAAAAAGCTGTATCACTATGATACAGCCCTCAAGTCTGCGCGAGACGGGACTTGAACCCGTACGATTGCAATAATCACTAGATCCTTAGTCTAGCTCGTCTGCCAATTCCGACACTCGCGCACATTATTTTGTTTATCGCTCACTCCGAACGACAAGTAATATTCTAGCACACGTTTCCCATTCCGTCAACCACTTTTCAACAACTTTTTTAATTTTTTTCAAATATTTTCTCCAATGGCTCCGCCTTGAAAAAGCAGACCATAAATCTTTTTCAAGGCGAACCATTCGATTCTGTATTATCCTCTTATCAGAAAATTTTACGGATGTCATTAAACATGACAAATACCATCAACGCCATTAAAAGCATCAATCCCGCAAAATTCACCATGCCTTCCACTTCCTGTTTTATCCCCTTGCCCCGGATAGCTTCTATAATCAGAAACACCAGTCTTCCGCCGTCCAACGCAGGGAATGGAATAAGATTCATAACGCCAAGATTGGCAGACAAAAGAATTGTAAAATTCAAAAGGTTCAGCAAGACATAGAAACCTCCGTCTGACTTGGATTCTTCAATCGTCTTCCCGATTTGGTCTACCACACCCACCGGACCGCTCAGATCATTGAACGTGAACTTTCCGGTTATCAGCATAGCAACACTCTTAACTGTGGTTTTTACCCAGTATTTTATCTCGCAAAAGCTATATTTCAGAACACCCAGCGGACTTTGCTTTTCTCTTGCCAGATTGTAGCCGAAGCCCAGCTGGGCATTCTGAGTAAGTTCCGGAGTCAGGGTAGCATCATGGATACGGTCTCCATGCTGATAAGTCAGTTCTATTGGGCTTCCATCCATCGGATGTTCCTCAAAATACTGCGTCAACTCCTGATTACTGTTAATGACAGTTCCATCAACCTCCAGAATGATATCACCTGCCTGAATTCCTGCCTTCGCCATCGGGAGCCCCAGCGATACATTCACTACCTCTGCTTTTCCCTCCTCATCCGGATAATACGTATATCCCAACATATACCGTTCTTCTGCTTCCGGCACATAAGTGATCTCTCTGGTTTCTCCATCCCTTTTATACGTCAGAGAAATCTCATCCGCCGGAACACCGTCAAGCTGCATCTTCGTATACAATTCCCGGCCGATACTGATCCCGCTTCCTTCATACCTTGTGATGATATCACCTTCCTGAAGCCCTGCCTCTGCCTCTGGAGAACCTTCTCTGACTGCAGTCACTCTCGCCGGATCAGCTCCTGCAAGACTGATGATAACGATAGAGATAAAAAAAGCCAGAATCAGATTAAACAATGGTCCGGCTATGATAACAGACATCCTTGCCCACACAGACTTACTGCCAAAGGTTCCTTCACCGTCTTCCTCTCCATTTTCTCCCAGCATCATACAAGAACCGCCGAAGGGCAGCAGCTTCAAAGAGTACTTTGTACCATGCTTTACGGTCGAGAGCACCGTCGGTCCCATACCGACAGAGAACTCTGTCACCACGATGTGATTTGCCTTTGCAAATAAAAAATGCCCTAACTCGTGTATAATAACTACAACACTAAAAATTAATATTGCGAGAATAATTTTCACCTATGCCACCTGCTTTCAATCCATTCATAAGTTCCCGCCTCAGCTTCCAGTATCTGCTCCACCCCGGGATTCTCCACCGTCTTATGCTGCTCCATCGCCCCTTCAATCACTTCATAGATATCCAGAAAACCAATTTCCCGTCTCAAAAACTTCGCTACGGCACGTTCATTGGCCGCATTAAATACGGTAGGCATTGAGCCTCCGATTCTGGCTGCCTTCATGGCCATAGGAAGTCCGCGGAAAGTTTCCACATCCGGTTTTTCAAAGGTGATCTGCGTAAGGGTTCCAAAATTCAGCCGCTCACCCGCCAGATAACGTCGCTCCGGATAATATAAGGCATACTGGATCGGCAGTTTCATATCCGGAGTTCCCAACTGGGCAAGCACAGCGCCGTCTGCAAATTCCACCATAGAATGAATAATGCTTTTGGGCTGAACCACAACCTGAATATGATCCAGATCAACCCCAAAAAGCCACCGCGCTTCCATCACTTCCAATCCCTTATTTACTAACGTTGCTGAATCAATGGTAATCTTATGTCCCATAGACCAGTTTGGATGCTTCAGCGCATCTTCCACAGTTACCTGACGCAATTTCTCCGAACATTTCCCGCGGAACGGACCTCCGGATGCAGTAATCAAAAGTTTCTCCACTGTTCTCTGATTTTCTCCGTGAAGGCACTGGAAAATTGCACTATGTTCACTATCCACCGGAAGGATGGAAATCTGATGTTCTTTTGCCAATGGCATGATCAGATGACCGGCTGTCACAAGTGTTTCCTTGTTGGCAAGCGCAATATCCTTTCCCGCCTTTATCGCTGCGATCGTAGGCTGAATTCCAATCATACCTACGATTGCCGTCACAAGAATCTCCACTTCCGGCAATACCGCAAGTTCCAGCAAACCTTCCATTCCGGCTACTACTCTGGTATTCGTATCCGCCACTCTTTTTTTCAGTTCTGCCGCAGACTCTTCCTCCCAAACTGCTGCCAGTCTCGGAGAAAATTCCCGAATCTGTGCCTCCAGCATCTCGATATTGTGCCCGGCGCTGATTCCAAGTACCTCAATGTCCCCATTTGCCCGAACTACGTCAAGCGTCTGGGTACCGATAGATCCGGTAGATCCCAATATTGCTATTTTTTTCATCTTTATTATCTCCTGTTTTTACCATAACTATCCCATATCTTCCACATCAGAAGAATGTTGTATCCCACGCATGAAAGTAGGCGCTCCTCATGGCCGCTGTTCGGTACTTTCATACTAAATCAGAAAGACAGAAAGATAGTAGATAATCGGTGCGGTGAAAATCACACTGTCAAACCGATCCAGAATCCCTCCATGTCCAGGGATCAGTGTACCGTAGTCTTTGATTTCCATATTTCTCTTGATTGCAGAAGCTGCAAGATCTCCCACCATCGAAATCAATGCACCCACAGCACAGATTACTGCATACTCATAGGATGGTCCGTCTGTGGCAAGTTGAAACAAAAAGCCAAGCAAAGCAGCTCCGGCAACGCCGCCCACAGCACCTTCCACGGACTTTTTCGGACTCAGTACCGGTGCCATCTTGTGTTTTCCGATCAGCATTCCCACACAGTATGCACAGGTATCCGCCCCCCAGGAACACAGAAAAATCAGCCACACATGGAACTTACCGCCCTCCAGCATCCTCGTCTGGTAGATATAGGAAAGCATTACACCCACATAGACAACAGCGAAAAATGACGCCATAATCTGATTTGCCTGATACTTTGGATACGTAAACACATAGACAAACATGATCATAACCAGAGCCAAAATCAGCATCATCGTTGCAAATCCGCCGTTCGGCTCCAATATACTGCCGCCTTTATCCAACTGTGGAATTACCAGTCCCAGATAGTACAAAAAGATTCCTGCATAACCAACTATACAAAGCCCGTTCATCCGGTCTTCCTGAACCTTCATTGCCTTATACAGTTCAGATGCACCGATCACAGAGATAAGAAGCAGCGTCCCGAAAAGCACCCATCCCCCTATACCAATCGTCAACAGCGCAAGCAAAACCAGCACAATCCCGCTGATCAATCTTGTTATGAACATGATGACTCCTCCTTTACGCCTCCGAATCGTCTGTCTCTGCTATTATATTGCTCAATAGCCTGGACCAATTCCTTCTTGTGAAAATCCGGCCACGGAACATCCGTAAAGTAAAATTCCGTATAGGCCATCTGCCACAGAAGGTAGTTAGACAACCGTTGTTCTCCGCTGGTCCGAATCATAAGATCCGGGTCCGGCACACCTGCCGTATCCAGATAGGAAGAGAACATCTCCTCTGTAATTTTTTCTTCCGCCCTTTTTCCTGACCTTACATCCGCCATCAGATGATTCACAGCACGAAGAATCTCATCCCTGCTTCCATAATTTAATGCAATTTGAAAATGCAGCTTATCATAATCCTTCGAATAATCTTCCAGAACCCGGATGCTCTCCTGAATATCCGGATCAAACGCAGACACATCACCGATGATTCGTACCCGCATCTCATTTTCCCGGGAGCTCTTAATACAACGTTTCAGATATCTCCGGAACAGTTTCATCAGTCCCTCAACTTCTTCCCTGGAACGCTTCCAGTTTTCCGTAGAAAATGCATACACCGTCAGATATTTGATCCCTAAGTCTCTTGCCGTATAACAAATCTTTTCCAGATTGTCACATCCCACCATATGCCCGTAATTTCTGGGCATCTTTCTGGACTTTGCCCATCTGCCGTTACCGTCAAGGATAATCGCCACATGATTTGGAACATTCATAGTATCTTCTCCTCTTCATAAAATGATAGAAAGAAACACAGCCTACCTCTGTATTTCTTTCTATCCCTTCTCGTTTATACTGTTAAGATTTCCTTTGACTTTTCTTCTATCATTTCATCAATCTTTTTAATAAATTTATCTGTCAGCTTCTGTGTCTTATCCTCTAATTCTTTGATCTCATCCTCAGACACATCCGTCTTTGCTAACTTTTTATAAGAATCATTGGCATCACGGCGGATATTGCGGATCGCAACCTTTCCTGCCTCACCTTTTTTCTTTACATCCTTCACCAATTCTTTTCTGCGCTCCTCAGTCAGCTCCGGAAATACAAGACGAACCACTTTGCCGTCTGTATTCGGGTTAATACCCAGATCAGACATCTGGATTGCTTTGCAGATATCCTTGATCAGAGAAGCTTCCCACGGCTGGATCTGAATCATACGTGGTTCCGGAACAGATATATTCGCTACCTGCTGCAGCGGAGTCGGTGATCCATAATAATCCACGGTAATCCGGTCTAATACATGTGGATTAGCACGGCCTGCACGGATTGTTGCCAGCTCCTTTTCAAAACTGGTAATGGTCTTCTCCATTTTTCCGTTATATACTTCGATTCTTTCATCCATAATCGTTATTTCCTCCTTTTATACGGTTACTCTTGTACCATTGTTAATGCCATGCGCTGCATGAATAATCCCATTCTCTTCATTCAGGCTGAATACCTGCATCGGCATCTTATTCTCCATACACATAATAGAAGCCGTCATATCCACAACTGCCAGTTTCTTATCAATGACTTCCTGAATGGAAACCTCCTCATACTTCTTCGCATTCGGATTTTCCTTAGGATCACTGTCATATACGCCGTCAACCGCTTTTGCAAGCAGAATGGTATCAGCTTCAATCTCAATCGCCCGCAGCACAGTAGCCGTATCTGTTGAAAAATACGGATGTCCGGTACCGCCCGCAAAAAACACCACCATATTGTGGTCAAAGTACTTGTTCACTCTGTCTTTCGAAAATCCTTTTGTAAACTCTCCGCATCGGAACGGTGTCAGAACTGATGTCATCATCCCCTGAGAACGGAAAATTTCAGAAACATAGATACAGTTCATAATCGTAGCCAGCATTCCAATCTGATCTGCCTTGGTACGATCAATATTCTCGCTGCTTCTTCCTCTCCAGAAATTTCCTCCGCCAATGACGATTCCAACTTTGATTCCTTCTTCTACAAGCGTCTTCACTTGTTTTGCCACTGCCACTACAGTCGCCTCGTCAAATCCAGTCTTTTTTGGCCCTGCAAGCGCTTCACCGCTTAACTTTAATAATACTCTTTTCATCCGTTTTCCTCGTTCCTTGTCTTTGTATTTCTACTGCGATTATAGCACATCCCTCACCATCTGTCCATAATCAGGAAATAACTATTCTTCCATCTGATGTACTGAAAGCACTATCTGGTACATCGTTCCGTAATTAACCAGTGTACTGACACCGCAAGAAAACAGGCTTTCGCACAACTTCCGAGGTACAAAAGCCTGTTTCTCACTTTAGAGTGTGTCTGAATATAGAAAAAATTATTTTCACAGACAACCTGCTCCCTATTATAACTGGGATGTTACAAAAATATCATAAATTGCACGGATCGCTGTCTCAAAATCACGATTTTCCACACCAATAATAATATTCAATTCGGAAGATCCCTGGTCGATCATCTTAACATTGACATGTGCGTGTGCCAATGCAGAGAAAATTCTTCCGGCTGTACCGCGGGTACGGCGCATTCCCCGTCCAACAACAGCGATCAGAGCCAGATCCGACTCCAGATCAATGGAATCCGGCTGTACCGCACGATGGAGTCCTGCAATTACCTGCTGTTCTTTTTCCTCAAACTCATCCTGATGCACATATACCGTAAATGTATCGATACCAGATGGTGTGTGCTCAAAAGATAAACCGCACTCTTCAAATACCTGCAATACCTTTCTGCCAAATCCAACTTCCGCATTCATCATATCTTTTTCGATATTAATGGAAGCAAAGCCCTTCTTTCCTGCAATACCCGTAATCGTATATTTCGGCTTGCTGCAGGTACTTTCCACAATCAGAGTTCCGTTGTCTTCCGGCTTATTTGTGTTCCGGACATTGATCGGAATTCCTTCCTGACGGAGCGGGAAAATCGAATCTTCATGGAGCACCGTTGCACCCATATAAGAAAGTTCACGGAGTTCTTTATACGTAATCGTAGAAATCACTTCCGGATTTTTTACAATACGGGGATCTGTCACAAGGAATCCGGAAACATCAGTCCAGTTCTCATACAGATCCGCATGTACTGCCTTCGCAACGATAGATCCCGTAATATCAGATCCGCCGCGTGAGAAAGTCTTTACGCTTCCGTCAAACGCGGAACCATAGAATCCCGGAATTACTGCACGTTCAATATTCTCCAGACGTTTTGACAGACATTCATCGGTCTTATCTGCATCAAAGCTGCCGTCTTCCTGGAAGAAAATCACTTCTGCCGAATCAATAAATTCATACCCCAGATAATCAGCCATGATGATACCATTCAGATACTCCCCGCGGGATGCCGCATAATCAGATCCTGCTTTCCTTTTAAAATTATCTGCGATTTCCTGAAACTGTGTCTCCAGAGAAAGCGAAAGTCCCAGTCCATCGATGATTTCCTGGTATCTGACCTGAATCGCCTTTATTTTATCTTCAAAATTATGGCCTGCCTCTGCGGTGCGATAACAGTCATATAACATATCGGTAACCTTGATGTCTCCGTCATAACGTTTTCCCGGAGCTGACGGAACAACATATCTTCTGGCTTCATCTGCACGGATAATATTTCCAACCTTCTTAAACTGTTCTGCACTTGCCAGGGAACTTCCACCGAATTTCACAACCTTCTTCATGGTTTTTGTACTCTCCTTTGTATACTTCCTAATCCAATAACTCTGAATATTAATTTAGCGCAAGAACGTTCCTGCGTCAAGAAATTTTTTTGAAGCCTGTGAAAAAAATCACAAAAGCGGCTGCCGCATATCGTCATGCAGCAGCCGCCCATAGATTTTTCCTTATTTCTGTCCGTAATATGCATTTGCACCATGTTTTCTGTAATAGTGCTTATCCTGCAATTCCTGCGGTGCCGGCTGAACGCGCGGCTGAATCATCTCACAGCGGGCAGCCATCTTTGCAACCTCTTCCAGAACAACCGCGTTGTGAACAGCATCATGACCGTCCTTTCCCCAGGTAAACGGTCCGTGGTTCTTACAAAGCACTGCCGGAACTGCCTCATAATCCTTGTCTTTGAATAAATCAGCAATCAGAAGACCTGTGTTCTTCTCATAAGCGCCATCAATCTCTTCTTTCGTCAGGCATCTTGCACACGGAATCTCACCATACATATAATCGGCATGTGTGGTTCCGTAACAGGGAATCCCTCTTCCTGCCTGTGCCCAGCTTGTCGCCCATGGAGAATGTGTATGTACCACTCCGCCGATGTTTGGAAATGCTTTGTACAGTTCCAGATGTGTCGGTGTATCGGAAGATGGATTGTATCTTCCCTCCACCTTATTTCCTTCCAGATCCATGATTACCATATCATCCGGAGTCAGCTTATCATAATCAACACCGCTTGGCTTGATTGCAAACAATCCGCTCTCACGGTCAATTTCACTTACATTTCCCCAGGTAAATGTAACCAGCCCATATTTCGGAAGCAACATATTTGCTTCGTATACCCGTTTTTTCAGTTCTTCTAACATAACGCTCCACCTTATCATTTTCAGACATACATTAAGATTTACAGATTTTCCACAGCCGCACGTTCGATTGCAAGCCCCTTCTTATAACGTTCAATAAAGGTTTCAAAACCTGCCACATCTGCTGCATCCGGCTCCATGCATTCACCCTTCTGTCCGGCAAATACTTTCTCATTCAGATAATTATCCAGAGACTCTCCATCGGCTTTGTTAACCATATAAGAAGCCAGAAGCGCAATCCCCCATGCACCGCCTTCGCCTGCTGTTTCCATAACAGAAACCGGAGCATTCATAGCTGCGGCAAGAATCTTCTGTCCCACACCTTTTGTCTTGAACAGTCCGCCGTGTCCCAAAATCTGGTCTACCTGCACACCCTCTTCCTTCAACAGGATATCAAGTCCCACTTTCAGTGCTCCCAAAGCAGTAAACAGATGAACTCTCATAAAGTTTGCCAGATTGAAGTTATCATTTGAATTACGCACGAACATCGGACGTCCTTCTACAAAATCTGTGATGTGCTCACCGGAAAAATAGTTGTATGCCAACAGTCCGCCGCAGTCCGTATCGCCTTCCAGTGCCTTGTTGTACAGGGTACCGAAAAGTTTATTCATATCTACTTCTATACCGAAGCTTTCTGCAAATTCTTTGAAAAGCCCTACCCAGGCATTCAAGTCAGAAGTACAGTTCTGGCAATGTACCATCGCTACCAGATTACCGCTGGGAGTTGTTACCAGATCAATTTCCGGATATACTTTAGACAGTTCTTTTTCCAGAACGATCATAGCGAATACCGAAGTTCCGGCAGATACATTACCGGTACGCTTCGCAACACTGTTGGTAGCAGCCATACCAGTTCCTGCATCCCCCTCCGGCGGACAAAGCGGTATTCCGGCCTGCAGTTCTCCGCTGACATCAAGCAGCTTCGCTCCTTCTTCTGTCAGTATTCCTGCATTCTCTCCTGCAACTTTAACACCCGGAAGAATATCCAGCAGCTTCCATCCATAGTTTTTATCCGCAACCAACGCATCAAATTTCTGCACCATATCTGCACGATAAGTCTTCGTATCCGCATCAATCGGGAATACACCAGATGCCTCACCTACACCCAGAATACGTTCTCCGGTCAGTTTCCAATGAATATAACCAGCCAGTGTACACAGATAATCAATCTCTCCCACATGCTCCTCACCGTTCAGGATTGCCTGATACAGATGGGCAATCGTCCATCTCTGGGGAATGTGGTACTGGAATAACTCGGTTAGTTTTTCGGAAGACGGACCTGTGATATTATTTCTCCAGGTACGGAACGGTACCATCAGCTCTCCTTCCTTATTAAATGCCATATATCCATGCATCATGGCACTGAATCCAATTGCCCCGATCGTCCGGATTGTTACGCCGTACTGTGCTTTTGCATCTGCTGCCATCTTCTGATAGCTGTCCTGAAGACCTGTCCAGATATCTTCCAGACTATAAGTCCAAACTCCGTTCTCATACCGGTTCTCCCAGTCATGAGCACCGGATGCGATTGGATGATTATGATCATCCACCAGTACAGCTTTGATTCTGGTGGAACCAAATTCGATTCCCAGAGCAGTTTTTCCAGCTTCAATGGCGGTCTTTACTGCAATTTTGTCGATTCCCATAATGACACCTCCGTAGATTTTTTAGAATTCAGAATTACTTTTATTTATAGAATACAGAGTTCCATCTCAGTTCGTTGCGGAGACTGCGGATCGTTGTATCATGATCAATAACAATACTTTCAATACCCATAGCTGCTGCCCAGTCTACCATCTGCTCAGTAGTCAGGTCATAAGAGAATGCTGTATGGTGTGCACCGCCTGCATAGATCCATGCTTCAGCACCTACCTGAAGATTCGGCTGCGGAACCCAGAAGTTGGTCGCTACCGGAAGCTTCGGCATCGGTTTTTCTACCTTCTTACAATCCACATCATTGATAATCAGACGGAATCTATTGCCAAGATCAATCAGAGATGTAGCAATTCCGTGTCCCTCTTTGGAAGTAAATACCAGACGGGCTGGATCTTCTCTGTCTCCCATGCTGAGCGGCTGGCATTTGATTGAAATCGGGCCGTCTGCAATGGTCGGGCATACCTCAAGCATGTGTGCTTCCAGAACTCCTTCTTTTCCTTTTACCAGATTATAAGTATAATCCTCCATGAAAGAAGTTCCCTTGGCATCTTTAACACCCTGTGCCATAATCTTCATCAGACGTACCATGGCAGCAGTTTTCCAGTCACCCTCACCGCCGAAGCCATATCCTTTTTCCATCAGTCTTTGAATCGCAAGACCCGGAAGCTGCTGAAGGGATCCAAGATCACCAAAATGGGTTACGATTGCCTGATAATTCTTCTCCTCCAGGAATTTCTCAAATCCGATTTCAATTCCTGCCTGTACTGCTACATGTTTCCGGAATTCTTCCGGATCTCTTCCCTCCAGAAGAATCTCATATTTACTGTAATACTCCTCTACAAGCGTATCAATATCACCTTGTTTTACATCTTTTACATATTCTGCGATTTCATTCACCGGATATGCATCTACTTCCCACCCAAATTTGATCTGCGCCTCTACCTTATCACCCTCGGTAACAGCTACGTTTCTCATATTATCAGCGATACGGCATACGCGAATATGACTGCTCTCCATAACACCGATTGCAGTTCTCATCCATCCTGCGATACGCTCCTGAACCTCTTTGTCATCCCAGAATCCCATGATAACTTTACGCTCAATATTCATACGGCTGACAATATGACCATACTCTCTGTCACCATGTGCAGCCTGGTTCTCATTCATAAAGTCCATATCGATGGTATCATACGGAATCTCACGATTATACTGTGTATGCAGGTGCAGTAACGGTTTCCGATACTCCTGCAGACCTAAAATCCAGGATTTTGCCGGTGAGAACGTATGCATCCATGTGATAATACCTGCGCAATCCTCATCTGCATTTGCTTCATTGAAAGTCTTACGGATCAGTTCATTGGTAATCAAGGTTGGTTTCCATATAACTTCAAACGGAAGCATGCCTGATTTGTTCAAAGACTCAACGATAATCTGTGAATGTTTTGCAACATTTGCAAGACACTCATCTCCATACAGATCCTGTGAACCGGTACAAAACCAAAACTTGTAATTCTTTGCTGCTTTCATATCATTTTCTCCTTTATATATATTTTTTTTATAACCACCTGTCATTTACCCGTTAATCCGGGATCTGGTAGACTGACGTATAATCAATTCCGGCCGGATCAGCCGCTCTACCTTACTTTCTGCCAACGGCACCTTTCTAATCTGTTCCAAAATCAGTTCCGCCGCCATCTCCCCCAGCCGTTCCTGAGGATGTGCAATCGTTGTAAGTCCAAAACTGCCTTCCTCGGCAATCATGGAATTATCATACCCTGTAACGGAAATATCCTCCGGTACGGAAAATCCCCGCTTTTTCAATGCACCAATCACCAGCATCGCAATCTGGTCGTTATAACAGACAACAGCATCCATCTCAACCCCTCTGTCCATCATCTGATTCAACATCAGCGGCGGCTTGATCCGGCGATCTTCTGTATGGAACCAGATCACCATCTCAGGATCATACATCATGCCGGCTTCCTGCAAAGCTTTTGTATAGCCCTTATGCCTCTGCTCACCCTGACTGTCATCGGCTTTAAAAACTCCGACAATTTTCTTATGTCCCGTCTCAATCAGGTATTTTGTCAGCAGATATCCCCCCCTGCAGTCATCCATCAGAATTCTGGGTTTTTCCAACATCTGCGGATAACTTCCCTGAATAAATACATAGGGAATATCATACTTATCCAACATCTGATAAAGGTTCAGATGTTTACACAAAATCTGACTCTTGCTCGGTTCAATAATCAGACCATCAATCGGCTTGCTCAGCATCTCCTGCAATACCTTCGCCTCATTCGTTCTGGAATTGCCGGTATTTTTCAATATAATGCTGTAGCCGTTTGCAGTCAGTACCCGATCCATTCCCTGAATCAATCTTGGAAAAATATAATCGGATATATAAGTAATAACAACCGCAATATTGCGGGAGGCGCGTCTGTGTATCATCCGTTCGGAACAAAATGTCCCTTTGCCGTGATAAGCAGTAACAAAACCATCGTTTTCCAAAATAGACAACGCTTTTCGCACTGTATGACGGCTGATATCAAATTCCGCCGCCAGCTCATTCTCCGAAGGAAGCTTTTCACCTGCCCGGATCTTTCCTGAGAGAATATCTTCTTTCAGCTGTTCCATCAGTGTATAATACTTGGCTTTTCCGCTTTCCGTATTCATCCACATCCCCCCTCTGCTACAATCTTCTTATAAAAATGATTATACAACTTGTACGTTCATCTTTACAAGTTGTATCCTTTAAGTATTTTTCACAATAATATCATGGGATTTTTAGTAATAGTGTCTTTTTTAAGAGAAACCAAGACAAACCGGAACTGTTCCAATTCTTATTTATTAGAATTTAAGAAATGCTGTTATGTACGATTTTAAACTTGTATGTTTTAACCAAACAAGTAGAAACAAGTTCATCATTTTTCTTTAAAGCGTGCCTGAAAATTTTCCAGACACGCTCTCATACCTGAATCCCTACACTATTATTCTTCTTCACGATCTTTCAAAGCAGGCTGAACGAAATGATAAATATCCTCGTAAGCCTCCAATTCTGATTCCGACAACGGCAAAGACGGAATCAACCCCGTACAATCCCATGCGGAGGAGGCATAGATATCCAAATCCATATCCTCTGCAAATTCCTCAAACGCATCTTTATGCTCTTCTCTCATAATCAATATTCTCCTTTTAACCAATACTCAATTTACCAGACCTCCACATCCGGGCATGTCTGCTATAAGTCTGCCCACTTCTTAAAAAATCATGAATTCTTTTAAATTATTCACGAAAGTCAATTGTCCCGCAATCGCCGCCAGCAGTAAGGAACAGGCTTGTGCCGCTCGGGTTTCGTGCATCTGCAGACCTGTTACAAGTTCTTAAACAAAAGAGCCGCTGTTTTTACAGACAACATCTGGTGCACCACACCAGATGTTGAAGGGCACTGAACTGGAAAAACTTCCGTTTTTCCGGTGAATTGCCCTGATTCTGTAAAAACAGCGGCTCTTTTGTTTTTAGAACTTGTTAAGGTCGAAGCTGCTAAGAAAACCGAGCGGCACAAGCCTGCTCCTTACTGCGTCCGTCCCCCCAAAACCCCGCTCTCCCTGATCCTGTCGATTGCCCGAAGAATGTCCGGCTCATCCTTTACAAGTGCGATTCTAACGTACCCCTCCCCGGACTTGCCAAACGCATCTCCGGGAGTAACCAGCACACCCGCCTTCTGTAAAAGTTCCATCACAAATTCCTGAGAAGAGGAAAACCCTTTCGGAATCCTTGCCCATACAAACATGGTTGCCGGACTGCGTTCCATCTTCCATCCAATGGCACTGCAGCCATCACAGAGACAGTCTCTCCGTCTCCGGTAAGCATCTCTTGTGATATGTACACAGGTCTGATCTCCTGTAATTGCTGCAATCGCCGCCTTCTGTACCGGGATAAACATTCCATAATCCATATTGGATTTCAATTTTGCTACCTGAGCGACTACCTCAGAATTTCCGATACAAAATCCGACTCTGGCACCGGCAAGACCATAGGTTTTGGAAAGTGAGTTAAACTCAACGCCTACTTCCCTGGCACCCGGATACTCAAGAAAACTTCTTCCTGGTTCTGTGTCAAATACCAGCTCACTGTAAGCATTGTCGTGAAGCACGAGAATCTCGTATTTCTTTGCAAATGCAATCAGCTTTTCATAGAATTCCGGCGGTGCTACTGCTGCCGTGGGATTATTCGGATAAGATACCACCATAAGCTTTGCTTTCCGGGCAACCTCCTCCGGAATCTCATCAAAATCGATCAAATAATTATTTTCTTTTCTAAGGGGCATCGGATACAGACTGGCTCCGGCAATCACAGGACCGTCCCCAAATACCGGATAACAAGGATCCGGCACCAACACGATATCTCCCTCATCCACAATCGCCAGACCGATATGTGCCAAGCCTTCCTGCGAGCCAAGCAGGGACACTACCTCCGTATCCGGGTCAATGGCAACACCGTATCTTCTCAGATACCACTGTGCAACCGCCTGATGAAGTTCATCCAGGTCCTTGATTGCGTATACATAATTCTGCTTTTCTCCCGCCGCCTCTACCAAAGCCCGGATGATGTGCTCTGCCGGTGGGATATTCGGCGTACCTACGCTCAGATCAATAACCTCTTCCCCTCTTTTTTCAATCTCTGTCTTCATATTCAGCAAAATGGTGAAGATATTCTCCCCAAAATGCTCCATTCTTTTGGAAAACTGCATGTCAACTACTTACCTTCTTTCAAAAATGTATGTTTGATATAATACAAGGTCTTTTTCTCACCCTGCTCAGCTAACATAGACAACAGGAAATCCAGTTCCTCCAGCACCTCAGGATGCACAAACCATAAATGATTCCTGCTGTTTCTAAAATACGCAAGGGGTGCATCTGATGTATAATTCTCTCCTTTATACACCCTGGATGCACTGATTCTGTCCATCACCATCTCCGCCACATATTTTCTCGGCATCCGCATTCCCTCAATCACTGTGGGGCACTTCTTATCCCCACTGTAATCAATCCAGTATTCAAAATGATGCTTATTCCTTCCTTTGTGATGGAGCCAGGATCTGGACATTCCGGTATCCTCCCGCTCTGCATTGTTGGGGCTTCGGTTACCCTGATAATATCTGCAGCCCCTGGAAAATTCTGTCCATGAATATTTGGATAAATCATGCGCCAGTCCCTGCCTGTATAACCCGATTCGGAAACAATAACGCATAACCAGAAGTTTATGTTTTGTAATCGTCTTAAAATGCTGCCAGATGTACATCTTATTCCACTACCATCCTGTTCTCATTTTCCGGCTGTGTCTCTTCTTTCACAGCCTTTTCCTCCTGCTTTTCTCCATTTGCTTTCTTTTTCTGCAGAAGATGTCCGTTTTCTGAATCATCCGGACACGCTTCCGAAACCAGTATCATCACCGTCCGCGGCGGAACGATAAGCTTTCTTTGTTCTCCCAGCATTTTCTCTTGTCCGCGCAGATCATATCCATCCGCAGCGGATGTATCCACTGCCAGCACCCATCTTTTATCACCCGGCAATGTGGGCAATGCTAATGTATGAGAATTCCAATGCATATTATAGGCAATGTAGATAAAATCGTCCTCGGTACCACCGGTCTTTTCTGCATAAGAACCACAGTACATTTCCCCAAAAAATCTGCTGTCGTATTCCATCTGGTTATACCAGGCTCTCTCACTGTGATAGGATAAATCCGGACAGCCGCAGGATTTATAATCAATCATACGCGGCTCTGCAGGCATATGCAATACCGGATGTGCCTTTCGGAACGCAATGCACCATTTTACAAACTCCAGCATCTGCATATTGCTTTTTTGATTGTTCCAATCCAGCCAGCCTATTTCATTATCCTGACAATAGGAATTATTATTTCCTTTCGTGGAATTGCCGAATTCATCTCCTCCATAAATCATGGGAGTTCCCTGAGCCGTCAGAAGCATCAGCCAGGCATTTCTAAGCTGACGCTCCCGCAGAAGCCGGACCGTCCGCTTTCTGGTAGGCCCCTCCATCCCGCAGTTCCAGGTATCATTTTGGTTGCTTCCGTCTCTGTTATTTTCCCCGTTCTCTTCGTTATGTTTTTCCTCATAAGACACCATATCCGCCATCGTAAAACCATCATGATCGGCAAAAAAATTAATCACACCACACCTTTCGGGATTTCTTCGCATCCGGTAAGAAGCAGCCATTACACTGCCTTCATCTCCCTTTAAAAATCTGCGCATCTCCTGTTGAAATGCCAGATTATGTTCTCCCAGATTCCTGTAATACGGCTTTCCCTTATCACCATAAATTCGTCTCATATCATATCCGAGATAAATCAATTTCGTCTTTTTTAAAAGCACGTCTCTGGCTGCCAGATTGATCCAGTCCCCCTCCCCCAAAAGGTGGAAACCATCCACGCCAAAATTCAGCTGCCAGTAATGAAGTACATCCAGAACAAAGCCAGCATTTGTATTCGGCTGAAAATAAAATTCCAGAATACATTCAATTCCTGCTTTATGCAGACAATCTACCATATCTGCAAACTCCGCCACCGGATCAGAGGATACAGCATAAGAAGCCTTGGGCGCAAAATATAACGCCGGTCCGAATCCCCAGTAATTCACCCGCACAGGAACATCCGGATCACACGGGATTCCCCGCCGCATCGTTTTTTCAGAAGGAATTTCATAAAACTCATATACAGGCATCAGCTCCAAAGCCGTAATCCCCAGCTCTTTCAAATAAGGAATCTTCTCAACAATCCCCGCAAATGTTCCTTTTTTCCTTACCTTAGAACCCTTTTGCTTCGTAAATCCCCGTACATGCGTTTTGTAAATGATTGTATCCTCATATGGAATCTGCAAAGGCTTTGTCCGCAGAGGCATCTTTTCCGGAAGACCGCCCCGGATTTCATGCTCCATACCTTCTTCCGGCATCGGTGCCCCGAACGTTTCTCTGCCTTTGATTACTTTCGCATAAGTATCCGGCTTCACTTCGCCTGCAATCCGATAGTTATATTCCCATTTTCCGGCTTCCATAGGTTCCAAAAGCAGCGCATTCACCTCTCCCACCCGCTCTTCTTCCGGAAGAGGAATCTCATACGCCACAGAATTACTGCCCTTTTTATACAATAACAGACTTGCTTCCTTTCCCTCCGGAACACGAACCGCAAACTGAAATCCCTGCTCTGTCCTGGTAACTCCCTGCCTTGCAGGATCACCGGGGACCATCCTCCATGGCATCTTTTTTGCTTTTATCATCACTCGTTCACCCGTCCCCTTTCTTTTCTCAAAACAACCTCTTCCTACATTTCCAACTGCCGCACCAACTCTACAGTACTGTCTGCCGCAGCAGACATCTCCCACTATAAAGCGATATCCAGTTCCACCGGACAATGGTCTGAACCTGCTATATCCGTGTGTATCTTCGCATCTTCCAGCTTCTCCTTCAGACAGTCCGAAACACAGAAATAATCAATTCTCCACCCTGCATTCTTTTCTCTTGCCTTAAACCGATAAGACCACCAGGAATAAATCCCTTCCTGCTCCGGATAAAAGTATCGGAATGTGTCCACAAATCCCTGTTCCAGAAGCATGGAAAACCTCTCTCTTTCCTCGTCTGTGAATCCGGCATTTTTCCGGTTCGTCCTGGGATTTTTCAAATCTATCTCCTTATGTGCCACATTGAGATCTCCGCAGAACACCACCGGTTTCTTCTCCTCCAATGTTTTCAGATAAGTCAGAAATGCCTCTTCCCAGCGCATCCGGTAAGGCAGCCTTGCCAGTTCCGACTGAGAATTCGGCGTATACACCGTAACAAGATAAAAGCTCTCGTACTCGCAGGTAATCACACGCCCCTCTTTGTCATGTTCCTCTATTCCGATTCCATAAGTCACCCGGAGGGGCTCCTGCTTCGTAAATACTGCCGTACCCGAATACCCCTTTTTCTCCGCATAATTCCAATATTGATGATAACCTTCCAGCGCAAGGTCAATCTGCCCTTCCTGCAGCTTGCTCTCCTGAATGCAGAAGATATCCGCATCTGCCTCATGGAAGTAATCTAAAAATCCTTTTGTCACGCAAGCCCGAAGCCCATTTACATTCCAGGATATCAGTTTCATTCTTGTCCACTCCTTACGTTGTTTGTTCTAATTTTTAGTATAGCACAATTTTGCCAAAATAAGAAATTCTATTTCAGGAAATGACTTTCAGTGTCTTAAGTCTCTGATCCGAGGGACCGTGAATCGCCAGTCCTTTTCTTCGGTATTCTTCCACCTGAAGCCAGATTTCCGGGCTGATCACCTCTCCCGGATATACCAGCGGAATCCCGGGCGGATAAGGAACGATCATTTCTCCTGCAATCTTTCCTTCCGCCTCTTCCCACCGTATTGTCTCTTTCCCGTGAAAGTAGGCCTCTCTTGGATTCATCACTTTTTCAGACTTCAGAATTGTCCAATTTCCAGAATTCATGGGCTTTCCATGCAATTCCCTCTGTCCTGCGATTTTTTGGACTGCACCAACCAGACGTTCAATTTCCTTTCTGGTATTGGCAAATGTAACCACACAGACCACATTCTCCTCGTCCGCCAATTCTGTACTTACTCCGCTTTGTTCATAAAGCAGTTCCTGCAGGCGGTAACCGCCGATTCCCAGTTCTCTTGCTGAAAACACCACCCTGGTAGGATCCAGGTCAAAAATACTGTTCGCATCTGCCAATCCCTTTTCCAGTACCTGAATCCCGGAAATCGCAGCCAGACCTTCTCTTGCTATCTGTGCCAGGAAAACCGCCCGCTCCATCATGTCCTTTCCGTGAAGCGCCAATTCCTGACGTGCCGCATCCAAAGAGGCCATCAACACATACGATGGACTGGTACTCTGCACCAGATGCAGATTCGCTGCAACCCGATTCCTGTCCACCCTGCCGCTTCCAATCTGCAGAAGCGAGCTCTGTGTCATACTTCCCGCCGTCTTATGAATACTTTGTGCACATAAATCCACCCCCTGCTGCAATGCACCCTCCGGGAGCATATCCGAAAAATACAGATGACTTCCATGCGCCTCATCCACACACAAAGCAGCCCCATAGTTCCGACAGATCTCCCCGATTCTACGCAAATCGCTGCATATACCATAATAAGTCGGACTCACAAGAAAAACCGCTTTGTAACCGGAACTCTGCTTCTGAAACTCCGCTTCAATCACTTCCGGCGTCACACTCCCCCACAGATTCCACTTTTCTTCATACTTCGGATACACATAGCAGGGCTCAGCACCGCTCATAATCAACCCCATCAGAATCGATTTATGTGCATTTCTCGGAACCAGAACCCGCTCCCCCGGCCCCGCCACACTCAAAACCATAGCCTCGTTCCCACAGGTTGTTCCATTGACCAGAAAAAACGACTCCTGCGCCCCCCAAAGATCCGCCGCCAGCTCCTGTGCTTCCCGTATCACCCCCATCGGCTGATGCAGATCATCCAATCCCTCCGCCTCAGACAAATCACACCGAAAAACCCCTTCTCCCGCCGCATCCCGAAATCTGGAATTCATCCCCCGCTCAAACCGATGCGCCGGAATCCGAAAATAAGCCGGCTTTCCACTTCCAAACTTCACAATTGCATCCACCAATGGAGTCCTCTCCTGATCCATCCTTCTACCCTCCGCTCTCTACACTCTTTCCCCTCTATTCTCTCATATTCCCACCCCCAATTCAACCCAAAAGATAACCGCAACTTCTTACTTATATTTCATAAAAACCTCTTTATTTCAACTTTTTTCTATTTCCCGCTGATATTTTCTGCAACTTCCACCACCATTAACACCGCAAATGTTCCTCGTATGACACCTGCGATTTTTACACGGACGCCAACACCGTAAATTGGCCCTCGCATGGCGCCGGGGCTTTTTGTACGGTGCGGCGGGGCATCTGCATGCCTGCGGACATACTTTGTGAAAAAAGACATGCTCTTGGCAGATGAAACCGAGACCACAAGTCTCGGTTTCAAGAAGCACTGAGTCGGGAAAGCATCAGCTTTCCCGGCGAATTGCTTCGGTTCTGTCAAAAGCATGTCTTTTTTCACTTAGTATGTCCGCAGGCATGCAAAAGCCCCGCCGCACCGTACAAAAAGCCCCGGCGCCATACGAGGGCTTCACCCCCCTATTCAATTACATGAATCCAGCCTTCCGGGGCTTCAATTCTGCCCATCTGAATTCCTGTCAATGTATCATAGAGTTTTCTGGTTATCGGTCCCATCTCGTCCATTCCGCTTGGCAGAAGAATCTCCTTACCATGATCCACGATCTTTCCTACCGGTGAGATAACAGCAGCAGTTCCGCAAAGTCCGCACTCTGCAAAATCTTTCACCTCTTCAAAAGGAACCTCTCTTTCCTCCACTTCCAGTCCCAGATATTCCTTTGCTACATACATCAGAGAGCGGCGCGTAATAGAAGGAAGGATACTGCTGGATTTTGGAGTAACAATTTTCTGATCTTTTGTGACAAAGATAAAGTTTGCACCTCCGGTCTCCTCCACCTTGGTTTTTGTTGCTGCATCCAGATACATGTTCTCATCAAATCCCTTGTTATGAGCATCTACAATTGCATGAAGACTCATGGCATAATTCAATCCTGCCTTGATATGGCCGGTTCCGTTCGGTGCAGCACGGTCAAAATCTGTCACACGAATTGTAATCGGCTTTGCTCCGCCTTTAAAATAAGGCCCAACCGGAGTTGCAAAAATACGGAACTGGAATTCATCCGCCGGTTTTACTCCGATCACGGCATTACTTCCAAACATGTATGGTCTCAGATACAGCGTTGCACCGGAACCATAAGGCGGTACATAACCTGCATTTGCCTTCACAACCTGCGTTACGGCGTCCACAAAACGCTCCTTCGGGAACTGAGACATCTCCAGTCTCACCGCAGAGTCCATCATACGCTGGGCATTCAGATCCGGACGAAACGTTACAATCCGTCCATCTTCTGTCGTATATGCTTTTAATCCTTCAAAACAAGCCTGACAATACTGCAGAACACAAGCACATTCATTCAATACCACATTAGCGTCCGAAGTCAAAGTGCCCTCATCCCACGCACCGTCTTTGTAGTTTGACACATAACGCATATCTGTCTGAATATAGCCAAAACCCAGATTTTTCCAGTCGATCTCTTTTTTCTCCATAATAATGCTCCTTTCTGGTTACAAAAACAATAATTTCTCTTCATTATACACCTTCACCGAAATTTTTCAACTGCTTTATAGAGAAAAATATGGGAAGCAGATTGCATTTATATTTTGTTTCTGATAAACTAAGGAAGAAATATACTTTAGTATGATCGGAAAGGACAAGGTATCTCAATATGAGTGATGAACAAAACAAAGATTTCGGCTGTAATGGGAACTGCTCTTCCTGTGGAAGTGACTGCGGGGATCTGAATCTGGAACAGCCTACCGTAACCCTGACATTGGATGATGATTCCGAAGTCACCTGCGCAATCCTCACCATCTTTCCGGCAGGCGGCAAAGAATATATCGCTCTTCTTCCCCTCAATGAAGACGGTGAGAATGAGGACGGTGAAGTATACCTCTACCGTTACCTGGAAAATGAAAATGGTCAGCCGACTCTGGATAATATTGAAACAGATGAAGAATACGACATTGCTGCTGATGCATTTGATGAATTGATGGATTCTCAGGAGTTCGACGAGATGGAAGAGAATCAGGAAGATTAAATATCTGATTTTCTTAATTGCAAAAAGTTCGGGAACAGGCATTACTTCTAACCTGTTCCCGAACTTTTTCTCATTTTTCACGATTTAAACTGCTTACTCATATTCCGGCTCTGAAGGCTCGGTGGGTGTCTCTGCAGGTGGTTCTGCAGGAACTTCCGTCGGTGCCTCTGTAGGCGGTGTTTCTGTTGGTGTCTCTGCAGGTGCTTTGGTCGGTGCCTTGGTTGGTGCTTTGGTCGGCGCCGGCGTAGCCTTCGGCTTTGCGGGAGCCGGACTTACACTATAAGGCTCCGAATAGTAACAGATAATCGGCATATTGCTGTCAATATTTTCATAAATCACCTTCGCCTTACTGAGCGGCAAATTGACACATCCATGGGAACCGCTGTTTTTATAGACATTTGTCCCAAACTGACTGGAGGAACGCCAGGTAGCATCATGGAGACCGATTCCTCCATTAAACGGCATCCAGTAAGTTACCGGAGACTCCCACTCATAGGTACCATCCTCCTGTTTGGGTCCCCGAAGCACAGAAGGAGATTTTTTGAAAGTCAGTGTAAAGATTCCCGGAGGAGTCCAGCGGTCAGAGGTCATCTTACCAGATACACAACCGGTATCCACAATTAATTCCCCATTCTTGTACATCCACACATGCTGACGACTCAGATCAATTTCCACATAAGAGTTTCCAAATCCATTATTCTCATAAGACAACGCTTCCTGTGAATACACCGGCTTTCTGGCAGTCACCGTATGGTTCGCCAATTCCTCAGTCAATTGAGCAACTTCCGCTTCCTGATTAATCTCAAATCCATATTTGCCTTTTACCGTAATCTCTCCAAGACCTGTTGCATTGAATTTGGTATCTACATTATATGTGTTCACTGCCTGTGCCATAGCAGCCACATACTCTGCAATATGCTGATTCCAGACAGCCTCATCTCTGGAATAATTTCCACTCTCATCCACACTCAGCCAGTCTTTTAATGTCGTTCCATCCAGAACCTGATCTCCGGACGGAAGCTGATATGTGATGCTGCAGGAAGTATATTCATTCAACTGATTCATCTGGTTAATCAGACCCTCATCATCCTGCCTCTTTTCTGGTCTGAAATAGATACCCGCTTCTTCAAGTGATACTTTTTCCTCATTCTCGGAAATTGCTTTCTCAATTGCTTTAAATGCCTGTTCTTTATCCAGTTTACTTCCGTTTTCTTCCGGTGTCACCTGAAATTTCGCATCCACAAATTCCACTTTTGCATCAGCAGGTTCTATCATATTCTCTTCCTGCATCTGCGGCATCTGGGCTACCACCTGTTCCAGTTTCTCTGTACTGTACCTGATATCCGCATCGATTTTGTATTCTTTTCCGCCGCCTAAGATTCCTCCAATCCATAAAAAGGAATTCTGGCTTTTCTTTACTTCCTGCACACTGCCATCCGGCACATACTCATAATCAATATCGGAACCCTGAATCATCTGTTTCTCTTCATTTTGAAAAGCTACTTCCAACGTGTAACCTTCCACCTCTTTGCGGATCTGCTCCTCAGCCTGCTGTACGGTGAGTTCTCCGCAGTCCACATGGTTGATGACTGTACCCGGGAAAAACTTATCACTGTAATAATAAGTAAATCCTGCATATACGCCGATCAAAGCCACAAGCACTACTGCAAGCACTGAAATTACGGCAATTTTGACTTTCTTCCGCTTTTTCCCGCCTTCCGGAAAATCATCCCCCTCATCCTCCGGCTCTCCACTGCCATTGGTACCGATATCTGTCAAGGGGCGCCCCATATAATTTTCCAATTCTTTCTCTAATTGATTTTCAAAATCATTATCGTCAAATCCCATGAACCATAACTCCTAAATTACCATTTACTTTATTTTCTCTGATGTGTCTTTTTCCCCGGTCACTTCACTCCGGTGCTTCCGATTCCGCCTCTGTTTTCTCCCGAAAGTACTTCTTCCTCAAACACCAGTGTCGGCTGATGTTTAAAAATACGGAACTGACAAATGCGGTCGTTTACATGAATCATGGTATCCTTAAGCGCATAAGCCGGCATATACCACCAATCTTCTGGTCCACTGTAAGATTCATCTATAATTCCGCAATGGTTGGTCTGAATAATACCGAAATTCTTAAAAGTAGAACTTCTCGGCACCACATGTGCCTCATATCCTTTCGGCAGCTTCATAGCTACACCAAGCGGAATCAGACGGAACTCCCCCGCTTTCATCACAATCTCTTCTGCAGCCCGAAGGTCAATCCAGTCCGATTTTCCATCAATATAGCGCAAACGCTCTATCTGATCATTCAAATACTGTATCTTAATCGTCTCCATCTGCTATTGATTCCCCTGCTTTCCTATGCATAAAGTACAATCTGCTTCAATTCCCGTGTCTTTGGAATATCAATCACCCTCTGATTGGCACTTCCCTTCCACGGCAACGTTACGTCCCGCTCCGACTCCATGTATTTGCCGTCCACGAGTACGTCAAGATATGGGATGACAGGCTCATTCTTAATCTCTTCCCAGCGATATCCTGTATAAAGCCAGATATTCTTATCCGGATACCGCTTTTTAATCTCTTTAACCAAGGCAAAAACCTCATCCCTGTTCTCTGCAAACAAAGGATCTCCTCCCGAAAAGGTGATCCCTTCTATATAATCCTTGTCAAGCTGCTCAAATATCTCCTTCTTTGCCTCATCATCAAAAGGAATTCCTCCCTGCGGGTCCCAGGTAATGGGATTCTGACAGCCTTTACAGTGATGAGAACATCCGGCAACCCACAAAACCACCCGGAGTCCGTCACCATTTAACATATCATCCTTTGTAATATCATGATATCTCATAACCATTTTCTCCTCTTGTCTCGGCTCCCTGGAATATGTTTGAAAATTCACTCCAGATTACAAAACAGGAGAAGCCGCATCGGTTTCCGGCCTCTCCCTGTCTTATTCCTTATACTCCTGCCGGAACATCTTTGATGCTGAAACTAATTCTGCCCATCTTATCTTTTCCAAGGCATACTACTTTTACAACATCACCTAATGTCAGGACGTCTTCCACATGGTTAATGCGTTCTTTTGCAACCTTCGAGATATGAACCATACCTTCTTTTCCAGGAGCAAACTCCAAAAATGCACCAAACTCTTTGATACTTACTACCTTACCTGTAAAAATCTGTCCTGCCTCAAAATCAGTAGTGATAATCTTAATATAGTCGATTGCCTTATCCATACCTGCTTTATCCGTTCCGCAGATGGATACTGCACCGTCATCCGTAATATCAATCTTAACACCGGTTTCTTCGATAATCGCGTTAATCGTCTTACCGCGCTGTCCCACAACATCACCGATCTTCGCCGGATCAATCTGAATCTGAATAATCTTCGGTGCATATTTTCCGACTTCCTGACGCGGAGCTGCAATTGCCTTCTCCATAACCTCTGTCAAAATATATTCTCTTGCCTCTTTTGTCTTTGCAATCGCTTCCTCAATAATCGGTCTTGTCAATCCATGGATCTTAATATCCATCTGAATCGCTGTGATACCATCATGGGTACCTGCAACCTTGAAATCCATATCTCCAAAAAAGTCTTCCAATCCCTGGATATCGGTGAGAACCAGATAATCATCGTCTGTCTCTCCGGTTACCAGACCGCAGGAAATACCTGCCACTGGTTTCTTGATCGGCACACCTGCTGCCATCAATGACATCGAGGATGCACAGATACTTGCCTGAGAAGTGGAACCATTGGATTCAAATGTCTCAGATACGGTTCGGATCGCATACGGAAAATCTTCTGCTGCCGGAAGCACCGGAACCAATGCACGCTCTGCCAACGCACCATGACCAATTTCACGTCTTCCCGGTCCGCGGGATGGCTTTGTCTCTCCTACAGAATAAGACGGGAAATTATAATGATGCATGTAGCGCTTGGATGTTTCAAACTCATCCAGACCATCCAGCTTCTGAGCCTCAGACAGCGGAGCCAGAGTTGTCACATTACAAATCTGCGTCTGTCCGCGGGTAAACATGGCAGAACCATGTACTCTCGGTATAATATCAATCTCAGCAGCCAGTGGGCGAATCTGCGTAATCCCACGACCGTCCGGCCGTTTATGATCCTTCAGAATCATCTTACGAACCGTCTTCTTCTGATACTGGTATATTGCTTCTCCAAGTACTGCCAGCCACTCTTCATTTTCGGCAAATGCTTCTGTCAGACGCTCTGTAATCACGCGGATATTTTCTTCTCTTGTCTGTTTATCATCAGTAAAGACTGCAACCTCCATCTCTTCCGGAGGAACGATCTCGCGAATTGCTGCAAACAACTCTTCCGGAATTGCACAGCTCTCATAAGTGTGCTTTTCTTTTCCGCAAGCTTCCACAATCTGATCGATAAACTTGATAATCTCCTGATTCACTTCATGTGCTTTAAAGATTGCATCGATCATCTGCTGTTCCGGCAGCTCATTCGCTCCGGCTTCAATCATAATTACTTTTTCTCTTGTAGAAGCTACCGTCAGCGTAAGATCTGATACATCCTTCTGAGCCAGCGTCGGGTTGACAATCAGTTCTCCATCGATCATACCCATCTGCGTCATGGCACATGGTCCGTCAAACGGAATGTCAGAAATACAGGTTGCGATTGCAGAACCCAGCATTGCAACAACTTCCGGGTTGCAGTCCGGATCTACAGCCATTACCATATTATTTAAGGTTACATCATTTCTGTAATCCTTCGGAAACAGCGGACGCATCGGACGGTCGATCACACGTGAGGTCAGAATCGCATGTTCACTTGCCTTTCCCTCACGTTTGTTAAAGCCACCCGGAATTTTGCCTACCGCATATAATTTTTCCTCATATTCTACGCTCAGCGGAAAGAAATCAATTCCTTCCCTCGGCTTATCAGATGCTGTCGCGGTAGATAAGACTACCGTATCGCCATAATGCATAAATGCCGCACCGTTTGCCTGCTTTGCAACACGGTCAACATCAACGGTCAGGGTTCTCCCTGCCAGTTCCATTGAAAAACTCTTGTACATAGGTGTTCTCCTTCTCTGAATACTCTCTGTGTAACGCTGCCATAGAAATCCTTTTCACAGCTACCCCAAATACCGCCAGGCATAACACCCCGAAACAACTGAAAAACACACCGGACGCCGATGTGCTTTTCAGTGGTCTCGGAAGATGTGTATCTGACCCGGAACGGCTATGGCATACTTAAGGTATAGCGAAACAGGGCGGAAAATCTCCGCCCTGAAACAAGCTGATTATTTTCTGATTCCTAATTTTTCAATTAATGCACGGTATCTTTCAATATCAGTCTTCTTCAAATAGTCAAGCAATCCACGTCTCTGACCAACCATCTTCAGAAGTCCTCTTCTGGAATGATGATCTTTGTGATGAACTTTCAGATGCTCTGTAAGCTCATTGATTCTCTCTGTCAGAACAGCTACCTGTACCTCCGGTGAACCTGTGTCACCTTCTGTTCTTGCATACTCTTTCATGATTGCCTGTTTCTTTTCTGGTGAAATCATTATTTCTTTCCTCCTGATTTTTATTAATCGCCGCTAATTAAGAGATGGTCGGAGTATCCAATCTCTGAATTAAGGCTAATCTCATACCGCTACAGTATAACACAGCCCCCATTTGTTGTAAACCTTTTTTTGCTGTACTTTTTTTACAATTCTCACGGTGCACCCAGAACATCAGATGCCCACACGGCATGAGAAGTATCCAGATTCGACACACAAATTCCCTTTGCCGCGCAGCTGGCTCCCAACACTTTGCCGCCGCCGAGATTAATGACCACATGATAGACCGAACCGTTCTTCGCATAAAAAATCAGATCGCCCGGCTGTGCACTCTCCAAAGAAATCTGATGCCCTGCCTTCGCCTGCTCCGCAGACACCCGGGGAAGTTCCACCCCGAATTCACGGTATACACTCTGGACATAACCGGAACAGTCTGCTCCGTCTGTCAGGCTTGTCCCACCCCAGACATAAGGATTTCCTATAAACTGGCTGGCAAAATCAATTAACTGCTGGCGCACCGGAGATACCGCCACAGCTGTAGGAAGGCTCTCCTGCCCTATCGTTTCGATCAGACGCTTCGATTCCTCCGGCGAATAGAGATAATCTCCGCACACATATCCGGTCACATCACCGGAATTTACCATACACCATCCATTCTCATATCCCTGAATCTCCATCAAACCGTTGGCCGGTATTTTTCCCACAACCTCTGTCTCTACTCCCGGACCAGAGCGGACGTTCAAACATGTACTTACATTCGCTACTGCAAAATGTTCCTCTTTCGTATCAGACACTTCCGGCGTGATCAGGCTGCTTCCCACTTCTGCATGAGCAACTCCTCCGGGGACTGCAAGCATCCCTGCAATTCCAAGCGCCAGAACATATTTGTTCCGATACATAAAGCCTCCAAATTATCATATTTCTGTTTCGTTTTTATTACACTTTTGTTACCTAAGATAAATGATGTTGGGGTCAAAAGATATTTTGACCCCTATGATACACGGATTACTCCACATTTCATGCTTCCACAATCCTAAAAACATTCGAAATCCGCCCTGCCCGGACTACTTTCTCATGTTTTACGGGGCCCAAAGTTATGCTTTTTCATGCAAGCATAAAACGCATAACCTTTTGATCCTGATATCAGTAAATTATACCAGAAGATATGAAAGAATCAAGGAAAATCGTTCGACGAAAAGGAACATTTTCTTACCTTTGAACACGTCCGGAACCATCCCCGCCTGCAAGCTTCCATACTTCATCCATAGACACCATATTGAAATCCCCTTCAATGGAATGCTTCAGACAGGAAGCTGCCACTGCAAACTCAATCGTTGTCTGCGCATCATACCCATTCAGACATGCACAGATTAAACCGCCGCCAAAGCTGTCACCGCCGCCTACACGATCAACAATATGAATTTTATATTTCTTGCTGAAATAATAATCCCCTCCGTCATACAACATCGCTGACCAGTTATTGTCATTTGCAGACAAGGACTCTCTCAGTGTAATTGCTACTTTCTGAAATCCAAAACGGTCTGCCAACTGTTTTGCAACATCCTTGTAACCCTCATGATTTACCGTACCTGTGGTTACATCCGTATCTGCAGCCCGAATCCCAAATACATCCGCCGCATCCTCTTCATTGGCAATGCAGACATCCACAAAACTGCATATTTCCCCCATCACCTGACCTGCTTTTTCTTTGGACCACAGTTTATTTCTGTAATTCAAATCACAGGAAATCATAAGTCCTGCTTCTTTTGCCGCCTTACATGCTTCCAGACAGATTGCTGCCACTTCATCATTCAAAGCCGGCGTGATTCCGGTAAAATGAAACCACTCTGCCCCCGCAAAGATATGTTTCCAGTCAAAATCGGCAGCAGCAGCAGTTGCTATGGAAGACCCTGCACGATCATAAATTACTTTCGACGGTCTCTGGGAAGCACCTTTCTCCAGAAAATAGATTCCGACACGGTCACCTCCGCGTACAATATGAGAAGTATCCACACCATATCTTCTCAGAGAATTCACTGCACCCTGACCGATTTCATGTTTCGGAAGTTTTGTCACAAACGCAGTATCAATTCCATAGTTTGCCAGTGAAACTGCCACATTTGCTTCGCCGCCTCCATACGCGGCACAAAAAGTCTCTGCCTGCACAAAACGGTAATAGCCTTCCGGTGCAAGTCTTAACATAATCTCGCCAAATGTAATTACTCTTGCCATAATCTTAAATCTCCTTTATCCTTTACACTCTCATGGTCTGATTTCTTTTACCAATGTTACTGCTTCCCTGGTCATCGCAGTAATCTTATCAAATGTCCCTGCTGCAATCATATCCTCTTTCACCATCCAGCTTCCGCCGCAGGCAAAAATCATATCACAACTCAAATAGTCTTTTACGTTCTTCTGGTTAATACCTCCTGTCGGCATAAACCTGATTCCCGTATATGCTGCCGCCATCGCTTTTATCGCGGCAACTCCGCCAAATTGCTCTGCCGGAAAGAATTTCAGAACTTTCAGGCCACGCTTCACCCCCTGTGTCACCTCAGAAGGCGTTGCACAGCCTGGCAGCACCAGAATCTCTTTGTCCAGACAATAATCTACAATCTCCGGGTCAAATCCTGGACTTACAATAAATTTTGCACCTGCTGCCACTGCACGTTCAACCTGACCGATTGTCAATACCGTACCTGCACCCACCAACATTTCAGGATACTCTTCGCTCATAATGCGGATGGATTCCTCGGCAGCAGCAGTTCGGAACGTAACCTCCGCACACGGAAGCCCGCCCTCACACAAGGCTTTTGCTAACGGTTTGGCATCTTTTTCATCATTCAAAACGACAACTGGTACAACACCAAACGTTGAAAACTTTTCCAAAATTTCACTCATCACGTTCCTCCTGAATATATATCATAGTTTCTCACCGCTTCCATTCATATAGAATGTGCTTTTACAGTAAACGGACATGTCTGCTTACACAGATGTCACCATACATAAAAGTGTTACAATAATGCCAAAGTCTATTCATAAAAACAGAAAAAACTCAAAATCCCCCTTTCTTATTCCTGCATAAGCAAAGCTATCATAACAGCTCTGTAAGAGAGTCAAATCCATACACACTGAAACACCAAAAAGTCCGGCAAAAAAATCTGCAAAACAATTCTTGAATGTAAAGTTTTACTGTGCTAAAATATAAGACAATAAATCACAGGGGGTATCTACCAGATGAGTAAATCCATCCATACGGAAGCGGTAGATCAGCTTTTCGAAGCGATTTTAAGCTTAAAAAACAAGGAAGAATGTTATATCTTTTTCGAAGATGTTTGTACAATCAATGAATTACTGTCCCTTTCTCAACGTTTTGAAGTTGCTAAAATGCTGAGAGAAAAGAAAACCTATCTTGAAATTTCCGAAAAAACCGGAGCATCCACTGCGACAATCAGCCGTGTAAACCGCTCCCTGACTTATGGAAATGACGGCTATGAAATGGTATTTAACCGTATGCCAAAAGAATAATGATTTTATAGCTGTAAACGTACAGCCCGCAAGAGGGAATTTTCAAACATGCACGAAACAAAAAAGAGAACATCTGGTGTCCGGCATCCTTTGTTCTCTTTTTCATTTTCATCTTATTTTTCTTTCCCCTTCTCTCCCAGTTCATCAATCATCTTTTCTATCATCTGCTTTTTCACATATACATCAAAACTCAGCATACAGATAAAGGAAAAAAGCTGAAGAAATTCCCTGTCTTCTTCCGATACCTCCTGAAATGTTTCCTTGGAACGATGATACTTTCTGGCAACATCTTTTTTCATCGCCTCAATATGCTCTTTCTCCAAACCAAAGACTTCTTTATAAATATTAGTCAGCGTAAAATCCCCGTCCGAATTAAAATACTTATCCGTAATGGGCTTCAGCAGCGCCTGAATATCTGTGATAGACAGAATATTTTTAAAATAGTAAATAAAAATCAGCAGAAGCATATGTTCCTGTGAATACTTCTTCTTCACAGGCGGCGGAAGCAGATCATTCTTGGCATAATTATTGATCATTGTCTTTGTCAGAATCTTGTCATCCGAATATCTTTTGGAATGACATAACTGGGCATCCATGAATGTCGTCACCTGGTCCATATACAAATCAATATTGGGCACCTCCTCCGGCTTAATATAATCAATCCGGGAGATACTTTCCAATATGCTATTCAACATGTCTTTCGTGTCAATTGTCATCACTTTACCTCTCTTGCCGTATCCAATACATAAGATAATCACACCTTAAGTATATAGTTTTCATTACTAGATGTAAAGATTTTTTTGAATTTTTCCTGTTTTGACGCTGTGTTTTTTTTATGCTATAATCAATGCATGAGAACAAAGACAGACTGGCTTGGAAAGCCTTACTATTCACTGAACGCTTATTTGCGTCAACAGTTTCATGAAAAAATTTATAAAGTTACGTTAGACGGCGGCATGACCTGCCCAAACCGTGATGGCACTCTTGGACATCGTGGATGCATCTTCTGCAGCACCGGCGGTTCCGGTGATTTTGCCGGTGACCGAAGTTTCACAATTACCCAACAGATTGAAGAGCAGATTCGCACAATTCAAAGCAAACGTCCAGTGGAACATTTTATTGCCTATTTTCAGGCATATACAAACACCTATGCACCGCTTCCGTATCTGCGGCGAATTTTTACCGAGGCAATTTCCCACCCTCAGATTATGGGGCTTTCCATTGGAACAAGACCGGATTGTCTGGGTGAAGATGTATTGGAACTGCTTACGGAACTGAACCATCAAAAGCCCGTATGGGTAGAACTTGGGCTTCAGACGATTCACGAAGATACTGCCAGATATATCCGCAGGGGCTATGAATTACCTTGTTTTCTGGAGGCAGTTTCGAATCTTCATACACGCGGAATAGATACGATCGTACACCTGATTCTGGGGCTTCCCGGAGAAACTCCAAAAAAAATTCTGGAATCCGTCACATATATGAATACCCTTCCTGTTTCAGGCATAAAATTACAATTGCTCCATGTACTAAAAGGAACTGACCTGGCAGAGGACTATCTCAAAAAACAGTTCCAGGTCATGTCAAAAGAAGAGTATCTGGATCTCGTCATAACATGCATCCGGCATCTGCGTCCCGATATCGTCATACATCGCCTCACGGGTGACGGTCCAAGAGATTTGCTGCTGGCACCTCTCTGGAGCAGTGCGAAACGCAGTGTCCTCAACGACCTTCATCATCAGATGAGCGTTCGCGGCATCCGCCAGGGAGACTTATACACAGAATAACTTTAAAACCGCTGCCCCTTCAATTACAAAATATCCAGGCGATCGCGAAACTCTTCCGGAGTTGGTTTAGAGTTCCACAATCGCCATGCAAAATATCATATAAAAGGAGTGTTACATGTTAGAATCATCCTTAACCCTCTACAAGCTAATCATTCTTTATATGTTGGACAAGGTATCTTTTCCTCTTGCCAACTCCCAGATTTCCGAATTTATCCTGAATGCCGGATATACGAATTACTTTCATCTCCAACAGGCAATCAGCGAAATGATCGATTCTCATCTGGTGACAACTGAGACTGTCCGGAACACAACTTATTATCATATGACAAAGGAAGGCATGAGCACGCTAGACTTTTTTGGAAAGGAAATTTCTGAAGATATCTGCCGGGAAATTGATGAGTATCTGAAACTCCATGCTTATGAACTGCGTAATGAAGCTGCCACACAGGCAGATTACTATAAGACCACTTCACAGGAATATGAAGTCCGGTGTCAGGTGAAAGAACGGAAAGGTAAACTGATCGAACTGGCCTTAACGGTTCCTACGGAAGCAGCAGCTAAGGCAATCTGCAATCAATGGCCGGAAAAAAGTCAGGAAATTTATGCTTATCTTATGCAGGTGCTTTTGAAGTGAAGACGGACGAAAAAGAGGGAGACGGACGAAAAAGAGACGGGCGGGAAAAATGCGGTGAGATTTGCTTGCTTCTGCGTTTCCCCTCAGCTAACTTGCGTTCATACTAAGTTCATCGCCAATGGGCTCTTCACTAAGTATTCACAGCAAGTGGATCTTCGGGCGCACTCCGAAGTCATCGCAAATCTCACCGCATTTTTCCCGCCCGCCTCTTTTTCTGATTTCTGCTGTTCTGCTTTATAACATTCTCAAATAAAATATCATTTATATTTATTAAGAGTGTGCTTTTGAGAACAGGGGGTAAAACATTAGAAAGACAAAAAAGCCAGATATAGCTTCGGTTTTCATTGATTGCAAAACCTGAGGATATATCTGGCTTTTTATGTGTTGATTATTTGGTTTTAAACAGGTTCTGTTTTTGTTTATTGATCTTGTTTTCTGAGCATTGACAGGTGTGTTTTTATTTTTTGTTCGTAGCCCATTTCTGTGGGGGTGTAGAAGGTGGTTCCTTCTATTTCGGAGGGAAGATATTGTTGACGCACGTAGTGGTTGGGATAATCATGTGCGTATTTGTAGCCGATTCCGCGGCCTAACTTGGATGATCCTTTGTAGTGTGAATCCTGAAGATGGGGCGGTACGGTTGTTTTTTTAATTTTTACGGAATCCATAGCCTGAAAGACGGCATTGCAGGCAGCGTTGCTTTTCGGTGCACAGGCTACGTAGGTTACGGCCTGAGAGAGGATGATAGCGGCCTCGGGCATTCCAACTCGTTCTACGGCGAGGGATGCACTGACGGCTACGTTCAGAGCCTGAGGATCGGCATTTCCAACGTCTTCGGAGGCACAGATCATGATCCGGCGGGCGATGAATTTGATATCTTCACCGGCGTAGAGCATTTTGGCAAGATAGTATACAGCGGCATCGGGATCAGAACCTCGCATGCTTTTGATAAAGGCAGAGATTGTGTCGTAATGTTGATCTCCGGTCTTATCGTAGCGTACCACCCTTTTCTGGATACATTCCGAGGCAGTGGCAAGATCAATATGAATCTTGCCGTCCATACCGGGGTTTGTTGTGAGAACGCCAAGTTCTATGGCATTCAGAGCTGCACGGGCATCGCCTCCGGAAATATCGGCAAGGAATTCTTTTGCTTCTTCGTCCAGAACGATATCAAAACTGCCAAGTCCCTTATTTTTATCGGTCACCGCACGTTCCAGAAGTTTTTTGATATCTTCTTTTTCCAGAGATTTCAGTTCAAAAATAATGGAGCGGGAAATCAGAGCGCTGTTCACTTCAAAATATGGGTTTTCCGTAGTAGCTCCGATCAGAATGATGGTCCCGTCTTCCACAAAAGGTAGAAGGTAGTCCTGCTGGCCTTTATTAAAACGGTGAATCTCGTCCACAAACAGAATGGTTTTCTTTCCGTACATTCCTAATCGTTCTTTTGCTCCGTGAATCACTTCCTCCATATCTTTTTTACCGGCAGTGGTGGCATTGAGCTGCGTGAATTCGGCACTGGTAGTATTGGCGATTACTTTCGCCAGCGTCGTCTTCCCTGTTCCAGGAGGACCATAAAAAATGATGGAACTGAGTTTATCCGCTTTTATCGCACGATAAAGCAGTTTGTCTCTTCCGATAATGTGTTCCTGACCTACAACCTCCTCCAGCGTCACAGGACGCATTCTGGATGCCAGAGGAGCTTCGCTTTCTTTTTTCTTTTCAGACATGTAATCAAATAAATCCATCTTTGTTCCTCATCTCTCTTATTCCGCAATCATCTCATCCACCGTCACAAGTTCATAGCCCTGTTCCTTCAACTGATCCACGATCTGAAGTGCAGATTCTACCGAAGTCTTATAGCAGTCATGCATCAATATAATATCTCCGTCCTCCACCTGCTTCATAACTTCATTTACAATGACCGGCGTATTTTGGGTATACCAGTCTCTGGAATCAATGGTCCAGAGTACCGGTATCATAGTCACATTGTAGTCCAGCCCTTTTTTCCATTCGCCGAAAGGCGGACGGATATAGGAAGTGTAAATTCCTGTTATTTCGTAAATTGCATTACTGGTAGATACCACTTCCTGTTTTGCCTGCTCATCCGATAACTTTGTAAGCTGTACATGATGAAATGTGTGATTTCCGATCAGATGACCATCTTCCTGCATCTGCTTTATCACCTCTTCCTTTCCCTCAATGCACTGTCCCTGAAGGAAAAACGTTGCACGGACACCGCGTTTCCGCAATCCGTCAAGCAGACTTGTTGTATACTTACTTGGACCATCGTCAAAGGTCAGCGCCACCCGTGGATTTTCTCTGGCCGTTGCCGCCGAAACCTCCCTGGCCTCCTTCGTCTCCTTCGGCCGTGCATTCAACACGATAAGCACAGTCAAAACAAAACACTCTGCCAGAAAAAGCAGATAAAACCGTCGTGACATATTAAAATCCTTTGGTAACTGTTACAGTTACTTCTTTTTTACTAATTTTATTGCGCACGGTTCAGTTTTATCACATAAGTCGAATTCAAACCATCTGAGGTGTTCCCAAAAACAATCTCACCAAAACTTTGAAGAAGCATCTCATTTATTTCTGGAAACTTCTCACGCTCACACTTTCCTATAAAAATATAGCTGACATCGTATAATTCCAACAACCTTGCCACTTCTTCGCTGTCCTGTGAAGTATAAATCGCCTGAATATCTGCCGCCCGCTGATTCAAATCATCCGTATTCCCACGCCACAACCACTCATGTACATACCAGCCCAGCACAGTTGGCAGACCAGTCATTGCAGAAACACGTTCATAATCACTGTAACTGTCTCCATTTGCTTCCAAAACGACCGGTGTTCCCTCCACATTCTCATTCAGCCAGCGAATTGCAGAGACATCTTCCGGAAATACCGCTTCCATATAACGAGTTGCATCCAGACACCGGTATTCAGAAACCTCCCATACGTCACCAAACCAGGAATGAACTGCATTTCCGAAGTAGCCGAATGTGGACAACAACAGCACCAACCCTAAACTGCCGGCAATTTTTGCCATCCACTTCTTCCAGGTCAGAAAACGTACGATCACATAACTCATGACAATTCCAAACATAATATATGCCTGATACGTCAGTTTAAACATCGTATTAGAACGGGCATATCCATTTTCATAAATATCCCTCACATAAATCACTTCCGGGATCAGAACCAGCCCCAACGCACACATGCCTATCATGAATACTGTCATATCCGGAACGTCTATTTCTCCAAAAAGACCGGATACGATTCCTCCGCGCTTCTGCTTTGTTCCCTTAGTATCCTTCCCTGCTCTTTTTCCCAGATATTCCACTGTCAGAAAAATCGTGAACAAAAGCAGCAGAACTGTAGGCAGACCCCAGAGAATCATCCACTGGTAAAACATCGTATGGTTCTGTGCAACTCCGATTCCTGAAACCATGGTTTCAAACTTCAGATTAAAAGGCAGGGCAACAATCGTGCCAATTGCAAACGCTTCCGCCATCTGCAGCACAATTACTGCAAGCATAACCCAAAGCCGTCCATTGGGATAGGAAACATCCCCTTTCAGTTTTTCATTGCCCTCCTTTGTCTGCAGCCGTCCGGGATACCTGCGGTACAGATTCACATATACGATGCAAATGGAAAGAACCGTAAAATAAATTACAAAATCCCAGTAATTTGTGAATTGGAACAAACCGATAAAAAATCCGCCCAGAATCACATAGGGATCTGCAATCCATCTTTTCCAGTTTACCTTCATATCTTCTACAGCATTCTTCCTGATTTTCAGAATCCATGCGGTCATCAGTCCAATCATTACAATCACAAACATCGTATTCACTACATGTGCATGCAGATCTCCGAGTACAAAGGAATAACTGGGGAATTCATGAATACACTTGTCATTTGTCTCAGGATTATAACCAATATAGCGGGTGGAATTGGGAAACCAATATTCTAACCCTTTCTCCCACCCCAACGCTTTGCCGATCACACCATAGACAAGATAATGCAGATTTCCGGAAAATACCACAGCACCAACTGCCAGAATCCCTCCAAAAACAGCAGAGACTTTCTGAACCACCTTCTTCTCTATCGCCTTTACACTCATCACAAGCTGGTACACAATTGAAAATGACATTCCCCCAAGAAGAGCCGCCACTAATGTACGCATCAGATTATAAGTATCCGCCACATCACTGAAGCTTACTTTTGTAAGATACACCGCATAATACTGACCACCATAATAATAATTGGTATCCTTCAAAGCATACCAGATATCCGGTGCAGGCAGTGTCTCGCTACGCATCATCGCTGCCATAAATCCATAGTCCATAAATTTCTCAGTACCATGTGCTTCCGGATGAAATCCTGCCAGATAAGTCCATATGAAAAACACAGCCAAAAAAAGAAATTCTTCTCCTAAAACAAGTTCCAGATTCCATTCCTTCTGCAAAAATTTCTCTTTTCTGCGCACCGTCAGAAAAATGCAGCTTCCCCAACAGATCATTACACAGAGAATCGTTATCACAAGACTGGTTCCTGCAGTAAATTTTAAAATACCAGCACTGCAAAGCGCCCACACTGCAAAACCACTGACAGCGATTCCGATCGCCTTTGAAAACAACCAGCCCTTGTCCTCAAAACATCCGAACACCCTTCCGGTCAGAGGCAGAAATCCCACTCCCAGCACCAGAAGCATAAGCCACCATTTTAAAAACACTCCATTGTCTTCTCCCAACAACGGAATGGTTGCCAATACAATTCCTATAATTCCTGCTAAAAATATCAGTCCTTTTTTCCCTATCTTCATCTCTCCTACGCTCCATCTCTTTTGTCACTTAGGAATTGTTCAGAAATAACTTTTAAATAGTGCGTAGAATTTTTCTTCGAGAGTG
>UQAW01000007.1 GCA_900539175.1 uncultured Lachnospiraceae bacterium | reverse complement strand
AGGTATATTTCTGCATATCAATACTGCTGTTATTGTGACCTCCCGGTACGATTCCGGCTTCTATACCGATAGGATCTTCTGCAAGCGCCAATGTAGCTGAAGCATGGCAAAGATACTCCTTCGTGGCTAGATTCTGTAAAAGGTAACCCTGTGCAGGATTTACGCCCTGATTCCAGATCACATCCCAGGTATATGGTGAAGTATCCGCTTCATCCGGAAGAATCAGCATATTGTCTGTGACAAAATTTTCATCACTCAGAAGTGTTGTCCCAAGTTCTGTTCCATTTGCTGTCATTGCATATTTCTTCCCACTGTTATCTGCAATATCTGAATTCCATACCATAATATATTGCTTTCCGGGTTTGAGAGATTCAGAAAGGACATACTGCTGACCGGCAGGCAGTTCTCTCCACTGTGCATAAAGTACAAGATCTCTATCCAGATGAATTTCATCACCGACCTTATAGATGGTTCCGCTTCCGTCGGCATTCTCTGCCCACCCATCAAACAGAAAACCACTTTTTGTCGGAACATTGCTTTTATCCAGCATCATATCAGATTCTACAGTTACAAACTCCTGATTCGATCCGTCTCCGCCATTTACATCCAAAGTCAGTCTGCACTCCGGCAAATTTGCCCACTCCGGATAATTTCGAAGTGTAATTGTTCTGCCATACTCCGATTCCAGACCATCTGCACTGTATCTTGCAATTTCGATTCTGTCTCCAAAAAAATTCAATTGACTGACTGTGAGCAGGTCCGTCGGCGTTTCTGTTGTCGGCTGATTATGAATATCGCCGATATATCCTACATATCCATAATTCATATATGTAAAATTCAGTTTTTTGGATGTGCCGCTCTTCTCGGCAATACTAGTTGTTGTACAAACATCAAGTTTATCGCCCTTCGTGTAGAAGGTAAGGGAACCGCCGACTCTTTCGTCACCATTCGTGTGATTATGTCCGAAAAAGAACACAATATCAAGCTGTTTTGCAGCTTCATTGATGGCATCAAAGAGAATACTTGCATATTGGTTGTTTCCATCCATACGGTCAATATCATAATGCAGACCTGTGTGAGAAGCAATCAATATCGGTCGTGTCTCCTTTGCGGTGATTCTTTCATTCATCCACTGCTTAAGGTCATTTGTTGTATTCTGAACGATTTTCAAAGAACCGGAAGCTGCCTGCTTGCTGGGATAATCATCTTCATTTACCACATAAATGATAAAGTCATCAAAGTAATAAGGACCTGTCTGCGCAAGACCATAGTCTCCTGCCAGATCATGGTTTCCCTGTACGAGAACCATCTTGTCATCCGTAAGATTGTCCCATTTGGAACGAATGATATCTTTTACCTGCGTCATCCCGGTAATGGATTCGGCGGTCGTATTACCAAGGCAGGTGAAGTCTCCTCCAAAAAGCATATAATCAGGATCAGCACCGGCATCATATGCACCGTCTACTATATTGGTAAGCTGGTTTTGCAGGAAATCCCAGTCATCTGTCCAGGTGGATGACCATTTCTGATAATCTGATAAAGTAAGAACTTTTACCAATGGCTCCTGATTAATTTCCTGTACGGTTTCAGCTGACACCGGGACAGGAGTCAACACAAGTGAAAAGGCACATAAGATTGAAAGTAGTTTTTTCCTCATAATGAATCCCTCCATTTTCTTAGCTCGTACTACATGCATATAAAAAATTCCCCCATAAAAAGAAGTATCACGAACTCACCATGAGCAATGTCACTAAAATTTCAGAAAATTTTTATGGACATTGTACTTCTTTCATATAATAAATAATACTTCTTCTAATTTTATTCGTCAATATTTCCTTATGCTTTTCAAAGAAATTCGTAGAATTTTAAGAATATTTCTTGGTATTTTTGTACAATAGTCAGTATTGACCAACTTGTTTTAATTAACCCATACATCTCGCAACCATTATTTGTACAATTTTCAGCAAAAAACCCGTTATCCGTTCGACCAGGATAACGGGTTTCTATCCCTAATTTTCATCCGGAAGCGATAATCCCAGATGATGATAAGCCAAAGAAGAAGCAACTCTGCCTCTCGGTGTACGGTTTAAGAATCCATTCTTAATCAGATAAGGTTCATAAACATCTTCAATCGTTCCTGAGTCCTCTCCGACTGCTGCTGCCAATGTATCCAATCCCACAGGACCGCCTTGAAATTTGTCAATAATAGTATTCAGCAGGAGTCTGTCCGTGGCATCCAGTCCGTACTTATCCACTTCCAGAAGATCCAATGCAAAGGAAGCTACCTCCCTGGTAATCCGTCCGTCATATTTTACCTGAGCGAAATCACGTACCCGGCGCAGAATTCGATTGGCAAGACGGGGAGTACCTCTGGAACGCTTAGCCATCTCTTTCGCCCCGTCAGAATCTGCTTCCACATTCAAGATTTTTGCCGAATGCAGAATAATGGTCTGAAGCTCTTCTACCGTATAAAACTCAAGATGATGAATCACTCCAAAACGGTCACGCAGCGGCGCCGTTAAAAGTCCTGCTCTGGTTGTAGCGCCTACAAGTGTAAATTTGGGAAGATCCAGCCGGATGGAGCGGGCGGAAGATCCTTTTCCAATCATAATATCAATTGCAAAGTCCTCCATTGCCGGATAAAGCACCTCTTCCACCTGTCGGTTCAGTCTGTGGATTTCATCTACAAAGAGCACATCGCCTTCCTGAAGATTATTTAAAATTGCTGCCATCTCTCCCGGCTTTTCTATAGCAGGACCGGAAGTCACTTTCATATGTGTCCCCATCTCATTGGCTATAATCCCTGCCAACGTGGTCTTTCCAAGTCCCGGAGGCCCATAAAACAGTACATGATCCAGTACATCTCCTCTCTGCTTTGCCGCCTCGATAAAAATTTTCAGATTTTCCTTTGCCTTTTCCTGACCAATATAATCACTCAGACGCTGAGGGCGAAGACTGCCTTCATTCTTCAAATCTTCTTCCATCAAATCCGTTGTAATAATTCTTCGTTCCATGAAAACTCCTGTCTGCTGGTAAATAGTTACAATAGATGCTTTAATGCTGCTTTCAGGATCTCTTCCGTATCCATCTCACCGGAACCTTCCACTTTCCGCACCGCCTGCAGCGCTTCCGTATTCGAGTATCCCAGAGCAACCAACGCCTGTACTGCCTCACCGGTTCCATCCTGCATACTGCCTGCACTCTTTTCCTGAACATGGGAAAGTTTGCTTTGAAACGCCTCTTCCAGAGAAAACTTGTCCTTCAGTTCCAGAATCAGCTTTTGCGCTGTTTTCTTTCCAATCCCCGGTGCTTTCGCAATGGTTGCTGCATCATCAGACAACACTGCAAACCGCAGCTCATCTGCCGTAAGCCCTGACAATACTCCAAGCGCAGCCTTCGGCCCGATACCATTTACATTCAAAAGCAACTTGAATACCTCAAGATCATCTTTTGTAAAGAATCCATACAACTGCATGGCATCTTCCTTCACATGAAGATATGTAAAGATCTTAACTTCCTCTCCAATCCGAACCTGCTGTGCCAAAAGCGCTCCCGGCATAAAGATCCGAAACCCAATTCCGCCGCGGTCAATCACAAGCCCCCACTCTTCAATTTCTTCAATACTCCCACGAATATATCCAATCATGTTTACATAACCTCTTTATGTTAACTAATATTTTTTACGGTCTATTCTCCCGAGCATTTCCTTACTCAATAAACCAATCAAAACTCCCGTCACAACTCCAGCAGCCAACAGAACCGGAAGATAATAGGCTACGGAAGCATTCTCCACAACCAAAGCTGCTACAAAAATCTGTCCGATATTATGAGAAACGCCTCCGGCAACACTAACCCCAATCATGCCGAACCTTCCCCTGACCTTCATCCCCCACATTACCAAAAGACTGAGCAGTCCCCCGGCCAAAGAAAACAGAATACTGAACAAATTCCCGAACAAGAACCCTGTCACCAGAATTCTGACAATCTGAACTGTCAGTGCCTCTCTCAATCCATATAAATACAAAACCATCACGATCGCCAGATTCGCTAAACCCAGCTTCATCCCCGGAACCGTCACAAAAACAGGAATCAAAGACTCCACATACCCAAGCAAAATAGCCGCTCCCGAAAATAGTCCTAAAAAAGCAACCTTCCTATCCACACCTAACACCTGCTTCCTGCCAGAAGGTGTCTGAAAATACATTCCTGCAATTTACAGACTTACTCTCCTCCAACGAAAAAAACATTTTTTATACCTTTCTATCATACCATACAAAAAAAGCAAATGCAATCGCCGAAAACATTTGTTCGAACCAATGTCTTTTTTCCCGCACGTTCTAATATTACACCTTTTTCATTTGCTCAACCGAATTCCAATGAAACGGCGGAATAGTTCTTTTCAAAAACCATGGGGAACCATTTTCAATCCACCTTTTTCTCCAAAAACTACGTTTCTTATCAGGAAAATCATCATACCCAAATAATCCGGAACTTCCGGTTATCTGCGTGGATGAAAAAAACTACCAGTGTCTGGAGGATGTGAGGTTGCCTCTTCTCATGCGCTCTGGTGATATAAAAAACTGGATTCGGAATATGTCCGAAAAGGCACCTGTAGTATTTTTATTTTTGCAAAACCGCTTGCAGGATGCCGCCATGGTCATCTTAGAGAACACCGCACAGCAGTGGACTGGGCAGAAGAAATCAAATATCTTCTAACGAAATGCTATTCTGATAAATACAAGGTCATTCCCAACAGGGACAATTTAAATACCCATGCTGTTAGCGTAACCTGGTCCGATTCGGCAAAAGTGCATCATTCCAAAGCGTATTATCTAAATCTCAAACAACACATTTTACCTTTGTCTCAACCATCTTCCGATACTCCTCGTACTTTCTTAGCATTGCTTTGATTCAATCAGTTTCACAATAGAATTCACATCTTTAAAATTCTGAATATCGATATCTTCATTTTCAACTGTAATGTCGCACTCTTCCTCTATAAATGCTATTAACTGCATTGCAAAAAGAGAATTTACCAATCCCCTGTCAAATATATTGGTATCATCTTTGAAATCTTTTCCGCTTACAAATCTTCCTATAAACTGTCTGATATTTTCTTTCATCATGGCAACTTTTCTTCCTTTCCTACTTTACATTTTTTATTGTGCTAATAATTCTTAATTAAATCTGAGGTAGATAACGGTCCCATTTCATGATGGAATTCCTTTATAAAAATCATATCAATCTGCTCTGGTGTTGCAACGCCTTCCATAACCAGATTGGCTGCCTCATTCATAAAAAGATGTGACAATCATCTCCTTTTTATCCAGCTATTCTTTATTCATCATATTATGTATCAAAATATTTCTTTCGATTATAGATTTCGACTTTTTTAAATCTCCTCATCCAAATCTACTAAAACAATCTGGTAGTCATACCGTGCAAATCTATGGACCACTCCAGTCCCCATCACACCGGCACCAATCCCTCCAATTTTTTACATCTTTTAATCCCATAAACGTTCTACCTTTCCTTTACTATTTGACATCTAGTTTCTTTTCTACAATGAGTCCGGCAAGATCACTAATTGTTAAATTTTCACTATTAACTAAAACAAATTCCCCAAATTCTATCTGGAATTCTGTTTCAACCATCACAATACTTTTAATATAGACAATTGAATCTGGTGTGAGCTCTCCTAATTTATCCTCTGGCTGTACTTCTGCTTCTGTTTTTTCCTTTATAAAATTGATTAACTGCTCTAGTATCTTCTCTTTCAGTACTTCTACGTCCTGGTTCTGTTCCATACGTCTTTCCTCATCCTTCCTGCTTCTCTAAGACTATCGTAGCACTTTCTGGTTATCTGTTCCACTTGTAATCAATGTAATAGCGAATATATGCATGTTTGGACAAAAAGGTAATTTTATTGCATTTACATATTCATCCGAATTCAATTCACAAGTTACTTCATAGATACTATGATTCCTACTTTCATTTACTACCTCATTCTCACTTCTGAATCCAATGACATCATCCCAGACAGGATTTTTCTTCGGGTTATCACTTATCCACTCATCTGCCTCAACCCAGATGCTGTACCTTTTTGATTTATCCTTCATAAAACTAAATTCTCCAGCATAGGTTCCATATTCCGCTACGATTAACAGTTTCATTTGATTGTAATGATTTTTTGGTACCTGTACTATCTGGTTGGCGCAAGACACATTATCACAGGTATCTCCTGCATATATATTCGTATCAAACTCGCCATCTAATTTTTTTAACAGTTTAGTTTTCTTTTCCTCATCAATGATATAGTAGAATCCTGTTCCGGTGAAATCTGTTTTCTTATATTTTGGTGGAAATGTATCAAAGCCCTTGTTGTTATAGTACTTTCTTAGATCTATAGTAACCATATCCCCTGATTCATCCTTATCATCTGAACCTGCTTTGGAACTTTCTTTCCCATTCTTTTCGGCAAAAAATCCATTTTCTGCAATTGTTCTTGCAAGTTCCTCTTCTTTATCAGCAATAATATCCGCAACCGCACTGATTCTGTCACAAAACTGTTCACTTAATGTTGTACAGCATAGAATTTTTATAATCATTCCACGCATTTCGTTCCACTTATAAAAAAGTTCCTGCATTTTTGTTTCAATTCTGTAATCCAGTTTCCTTCCCATCTTTTTTGCTACATAACGTAGGGCGTTTAAATATTTTTGTCTCCTCAGCAACGCATTACAAAGCAATTTATACAGTGGTGTTTTCCAGATATCAGACCCGTCACTGCATTCTAGACCCTTTTTCTGGTTTAAAAATATCTTTCCAAAATTCCTGATCTTCGTGCAACAATTTTCCCCATCTTTATCATATCTTTCCTTTGCACACTGGATCAGTTTAGCATAAGCATCTTCTATACTCATAACTGCTTCCTTTAGTTCACAGGAAAATACAACAAAACAGCTTTTCGCCATTACCTCTCTGTTCACTAGCTTTCCTTCTAGATTATAAAATGGATCTACGCAAACAAAATCCTTGCCTGTTTCTTCCATACCAGAAACGACAAAAGCATGAACGTAATGTATTTTCTGGTAACTTGGATCCCATTCACACCAATATGGGTCAATTCCTACAATGAAAGGTTTTCCCTGCTCTAATTCCGCTTCCATAAGCGACAGCAGTTCCTCCCCTTTTAATTGATGTTTTTTTATTAAGACTCCATGTCCCTCCATAAGATATTGAAAATAAGCTCGCTCATCGATGATTTCTTCAATCTCTTGTACTGTATCACCTAATTTAAAATCAAACTCCCAGGAATTCACAAACATCAATTCGTAATCTCTGCCAAAGTATGTAACAATCGTTGCGATACAATCATCTAGACAAGTAGCATTTCTATCAATCATTTTAGCCTTATCAATTCTAGTGCACTTCACTTCACATACCATATTCAGTTCCTCCTCGCCAGTAATTAAGCCAATGCAGAAACCACTTACAAATTCTCTACTTTTTGCCCCATATCCACTTTCAGAATCTTATCTGCTGTATTAAAATATCTGTCATCGTGTGTAATTGCTATCACACATTTTCCCTTGTGTTTTAGTTCTGGCAATAACACATGATAAAAGAATTCTCTAAATTCAGGATCCTGTTCTGCTGCCCATTCATCAAAGATATAGAATGGCCTGTCCTCCAGATAGGCTACCATTAATGCTAGCCTTTTCCTTTGACCAGAAGACAAATTAATCGTACTAAACGCACCATTTTCTATTGATACCTTGCTGTCCAGATCTAATTTATCAAGGTAACTTGCTATTTCATTTTTTTTCTCCTCATAGTTGATTCCATACATTTTTTTAAAGAGATAATAATCTGATGTAATAGCACTATATAATTCTCGCAAATCCTGGTTTTCTATCTCTTTTCCGTTAACACAGATTCGTCCATTTACTGGTTTGTATAATCCGGTTAATACCTTAAATAAAGTTGATTTACCACTTCCATTTCCTCCAGTAATAAATACGATTTCACCCGTACAAAAACGAAAATTGATTGGCCCGATATGGAAATTATGCCCCTTACTATATTCGTACTCCACATCTTTCAGTGAAAGTTCAATTTTTTCTGCTTTTGTCTCTTTGCCACGCTGTTGCATAGCCAATGACATCTGTATTTTCTCTAATAAATCATGGATTCTCCTATTACTAATGCGAATAGAGATAATACTTGGTATCATTTCAAGAATGCCATGTACAGGTCCCGTAATGTATAATAGAACAAATACATAGCTTATGATATCTCCCTGACTCAGCCCTTTAATTAACAAAGGAATCAGAAATACGATAAACCCCATCGCAAATGTAAAGATAAGTTCTCCTATAACATGCATATTTGCAAATGCCAATGCTGATTTATTCACTTTCTCATTGTACTGTTTGCAGCTCTGATCCATATCCTTGTAGAACATATCTTTTCGTAGCTGATTCAAATCCAGTTCCTTCATTCCAACCGTCATATCTTCAACAAATCCAAAAAACACATTTTCCAGATCCCTTGACTGTTCTCCTAACTTACTGGCATACATTCCTGTAAAGAAATAAATAGTGGTAACAAAAAAAATAATCAAAGTTATCGCCAGAAGTGCCGTCAGGTTGATAGTTCCTAAATATATGAGGCAGCAGATTAAGACAATAAAATTGGTAAGACCTGATATTACAACATTTATTAACCCACTAATTGTATTGGTATCATTTGAGATAGTTGCTGTGATAACACTATTATCAATCTTCTCGTAATCCTCGTAATGGCTTTCCAACAGCTTTCTGGTAATCTCCATTCTTTTTTCATATACAATGCGATTGGTCAGCTTAATCATTTTCCCATGGACTAGTTTCTGGCCAATAATATAAATACTTAATCCTAGCAGGAAGGTAACTACCAGCGTTCTTCTTTCGGAATCCGCAGATAGTCCCATATTAATGCTAAGAATTACGACAGAATTACCTAAACCACTTAATATACTTAGAACTGCAACAAGAACAAAGGTTGCTATGCCTACTGTTGCAACATAATTTGTTTTTTTCTTGTGGCGGATTATGCTGGTACAGGTTCCGATTACTATTCCGACCAAGAAAACTGCTAATATGACACATAACACTTTTATCATTCCATCATACTTTGCAAAATCCTTCAGGTTGTTGTTAACATCGATATTTCTCTGAACTACTGCTAACAAACATTTTGATCCCATACTCTTCACTCCTTTTTCTTAATCCAAGTGTCTTATTGAAATAATGTATCTATCTCCTTCTGGGTAAGCTGTGCTAAATCAAAATCAGATGGTGTAAACATCACTCCGTTTAAATCTGCAGTGAAGTCTGCCAGTTCCTGAACCGTACGTTTCCATGCAGCTTCCACCTTCTCCTGAAAATACTCCGGGAACCTTTCTGTCTGGTAATGAATAGACATTATGAACATATCTTTCTGATACCAGCCTATTATCTCAATAGGATGTGTCATACAGTTATCTTCTGTCTGATAAAAGCAGGACATTTCATCTGCTAAGCTGAACTGCCTGTTTTTCAGCAGATGTCCCATATCTCCAAGAAAATTCAGCCAGATTGTCTGATTCCATTTCGCCTCTGCAATCCGCTCATTCATTAGGAGGGCACTATAATCACGGGCAAGCTTTTCCGCTTTTACTATGTTTTCTTTAAAGACTTTTAATCTCTCATCCATTGAAACTAAGGATTTACAAGAAAGAACCAATGGATATATCTGTGTAAACCAGCCCACAGTATTGCTTACATCATAATCTTCTAACAATGCACGCCCATTCTGTTCAATGGTAAATGCAGCCTCTGTATTTCCCTGATACTGAAACCACATAAATGCAATAAGAACTGAAAAAAATGAGGTAGCATTGATATGATAAAACATGGACAGTTTTTCACTTATTTCATATAGAATCCCGGCAGGATACGCAAGCTGAAAGCTCTGATAGGCCTTGTCTTCATTTCCTTGAGAATCTTCCCACATAGTAAGCTGTTCCAATTCATTTACAGACTGTTTCCAGAACGCGATACTGCTGTCTTGTACAAGCGCCCCATAACGGTACATTTTTTCTGTCCAAAAAGCATAAGACGTTTTTTCTGTTCTTATCGTCAGATCTGCTTTTGTTTTCCCAGTCAAAAGATAATCAAAATCTTCTAAAATAATAATCCAGGATACCATGTCTACAGCCAGATGATTACAAACAAGCATAACCTTGTTCTTCTCTGTCTCCGTATGAATTAATGCTGCCCGCAATAACTCTCCTTTCGATAGATTAATCTCTCCTTTCAGTTGTTCATGGACTTTATCTAGTTCCTCATAGGTTTCCAAGACCGAAATTGTCTTATCCTGTACACCGTCCCTCCAGAATAATTTTTCACTGCCTTCCTTCACAACATAACTTAGTGCTGGATGCATAAGAAGAATCTTATTAAGGCACCAGGAAATCTGTTCAATTGTTACAGTGTTCTCAATATCTAATACAATAGTCTGTACAAATCCAACCTCCTTAAGTTCCCTGAAATACCAGGTAAGCACTGGAGTATTTTTAATCTCATGGGAATCTTCTAATAATTGTTCTTTACTCTTATCCTCATACATTTCTCTTGCCAACTTGGAAAGCTCCGGATATTTTAAAATATTCTTAATTGACAACAAGTATCCTTTACTCTTCATTCTATTGGCCAGCTGTATTGCCTTGATAGAATCTCCACCAAGATAATAGAAATTATCTTCTGGAGTAATCTCCTCCTGATTCAGAAGCTCCTTGACTGATTCAATCAGAACTTGTTCCTGTTGACTATAGTCAGCCGCCCTTTCTGTTCCTACTGTTTTTTCTTTTGTTTCCTTCTGCAACTGAATAAGTTTTTTAATATCTACTTTCCCATTCTTCGTCAACGGTATTTCATCAACAAAGGTTATGTAAACTGGAATCATATAATCTGGCAGTCTCTCCTGCATGTAAGTGAGAAGCTGTTTCTCTTGTATTTCATCAATAACCTTCAGGAAGACACTTAGAGCCGTTTCACCTTTCTCCTTTTTCTGTGTAATAACCGTAACCCTGTCGACCGACTCATGTTGCAGAAGACAGTTTTCAATCTCTTGAAGTTCGACTCTATGTCCACGTATTTTAACCTGACTATCCATCCTTCCGATATAAACCAAATTATTCTTTCCTTGAAACTTCGCTAAATCTCCCGTCTTATACATTCGCTTTCCTGGTAAGAACGGATCATCGAAAAATGTTTTCGCTGTCTGCTCTGGATTATTCAAATACCCTCTGCATACTCCATCCCCGGATATATAGAGTTCACCGACTCGTCCATATGGAACTGTCCTTTTCTCCGAATCCAGCAGATAAATATATGTATTGGCAATTGCCCTGCCAATCGGTACGGAACCTTCTGTATCCCGTTCCTGACTATATTCATATATCATGGAACCGACAACGGTTTCTGTTGGGCCATATTCATTAAAAATACGCACCTCATTATGAAAAGCCTGTACCGCATCTTTAGCTTGTTTTACTTTTAAATCCTCTCCACCAACGATAAGCTTCTTCACTGATGTATTATTTTTATTTAGTTCTCTCAATAATACAAGCTGCGAAGGCGTCAGCTTAATAATCGTTGCCTTATTGTCACGCAGTATTTTTTCAATTGGATATTCATACTGGTCAGCCGGGTAGACAATTATTTTATTGCCGGAAACCAGTGGAGTGAAAATACTCGTTACCGTTAAATCAAATGCCAGTGACGTAAATAGCGGAAATACTTCGTCTTTCTCCACATACATTTTTACAGCCCAGGAGATATAATTCACAAGGCCCTTGTGTTCAATCATAGTACCCTTTGGCTTTCCTGTGGAACCCGATGTGTAAATCATATAACACAAATCTGATAAACTGTGGTTTTTCGGCGGGTTCTCTCTGGATTCCAGCCAGATTTCCTTTTGGTCAAACGATACCATGTTAACCCCCATCTGTAATTCTGGTAATTCATTCTGGTTGGTAACAATGGTTTTGATATTAGCATCAGCCAGAATGTACCGGATTCTCTCTTCTGCGGAATCTGGAACTATCGGCACATAACAGGCACCACTCTTTAGTATTGCAAAAATACCAATGACTGCTTCGATGGAATTTTCCGTTATTAATGCAACACAATCTCCTCGCTTCACCCCTGTTTTTATCAAATAATGAGTCATCTGATTGATTTTTTCATTGAGTTTTGTATAGGTGAATCGTTTTCCATTTGACTCACATGCATCTTTCTCCGGCGACTTTAGAACCTGCTGTTCAAATAAATCTACAACGGAGCAAGTATGTTCTATCCACTTGCCTTCATTAAATTCATAGATCAGTTCCTGTTTCATTTTCTCATCCAGTAATTCATACTGTTCAACAGGAATATCTGGTCTTTCCTGAATCTGATGCAGCAGGTGTCGCAACATGGAAAACATTTGCTCAATTTCTTCATCCTGATAACAACTGATTTTATAATCGATATCCAGTTCAATATTATTCGAAGCTAACCAGTCTCTGACAATAAGCTGAAGATTGTATGCCTGTGTCCCATTGTATACTTCAACATTCTCCGTAGGCAGTCCACCCCAATCCGTAACAAGTCTTGTATTATAATAATTAAAGCAGATATTATACAATTCGCTCTCAGAAGCATTCTCTCGATTTAATTCTGAAATGATCTGATCATATGGATATCTTTGATTGTATAAGCACTCTTTCATTGTTTTCTCTATGCCTTTTAAGCAAGTCAGGAAATCGTCCTCTGGATTTATTACAAATGGTTCTGCCAGAGGATTCACAAACATTCCAACAATCTGTTTGTTTTGTCGTCCGCCCCTGTTATAGCTTGGAATTCCTAGAACAATGTTCTGCTTTTCTAAATATTTTGAGAGAAAAACAATAAACAGACTAGAAAACAACACATTTAAATTTATGTTATTTTTGATTAAATACTGATTGACGTTATTCGTCTCAACTTCCGTCAGTTGGAAAACTTTTCTTCTCCCCTCTATTTCTGCCGATGAGGCTACATTGGAATCCTGCGGCAGTTTTTTTAACTTCTCTATCCAGAAATTCCTGTTTTTTTCGGCCCTCACACTCTGAAGAAACTTCTTTTCCTCCTCTATGTACAGCCGGTAAGAAGGATATTCTTCTACCTCTTCTATTCCAGTTAAAATATTCATATAATTTTGATGAACTTCATCTGTTATTATTTTTATGGTCCATCCATCTGCAATAATATGATGAAGTTTTATATAGTAACCCATATCGGAATCGGAAATTTTAAATCTCACAAATTCATATAACGGCTTTTCAATTAGCTCAAATGGAGTCCCGGCATGCCTTTTACACCAATCTAAAAACTTCTCCTCCGGATTATCTTCTGAAGAAAAATCAAGCAGTCTGGTTTCCTCGCATATGTACCTGGCAAAATACTGCTTAATATCCTCATCTTTCTTTATGAGCCGTATCTGGTATCCGTCATTGTTTTCAATCATTTTCTGAATTGCCTGATCTAAAACTTCCAACTGAATCTGCCCGTAAATCCGTACATACCCGCCAATATTGTTAATAGAAGTATCCGCATATAATAGTTCATTATACCAGATTCTTCTTTGTGCATGAGTTAAGGACTCATACTCTTCTTCTATTCTATCTTCCTTCATAATCCTCCTACTGTCTTATCGCTTGACAAAGTAAAATTTCTTATTGCATACACTTAAAATTTACAGATATGGTCCAATTATAGAAGCTTTGTGTTTTCTTAAGTCTTCTGGAGTTCCTTGCGCTATGACTTTTCCACCTTCTTCCCCGCCTTCCGGACCTAGTTCAATTATCCAGTCACACTGAGACAGAACTTCCGTATCATGCTCAATAATTAGAATACTATTTCCCGCTTCTATCATTTTCTCTAGTTGAATAAATAGTTTGTTTACATCATAGCTACTTAACCCCGTAGTTGGCTCATCTAAGATAAAAAGCTTTTTTCTGTCCTTCTCCTCTACTAGGCTTTTTACCAGCTTTATCCTCTGTGCTTCCCCTCCACTTAAGGATGGAACAGGCTGTCCAAGCTTTACATAATCCATCCCGATTTCACACATGAAACACAGTATGTTTAATATTCCAGAGTCTTTTTCAAAAAAATCTGCAGCCTCTGCCAAATCCATCTCAAGAACATCTGTTATTGTTTTTCCTTTATATGTAATCTCCAAAACTTCTGGCTGATATCGTTTTCCCTTACATTCACTACACTGACAAGAAAATTTTCCTAAATCTCCACAATCCTCTTCTTCCATTCCCGAACCATGACAATGCTTACATGCTCCGGAACTATTGAAAGAAAAATGTTTAGGGGTTATTTTTCTGTCTTTGGCCTGTGCCTGCCTGCTAAATAGCTTTCGTATATTATCCCATATGCCTAAATATGTTGCTACAATAGATCTTGAGTTTCTGCCAATTGCACCTTGTTCTACTTCTTCAAAACCATCTACATACTCAAGACCTGTTACTTCCCTTGCACCATATTTCAAAAAACTAAAGCTATCATTTTCCTTTCCGGCTATATCCGCCGAATTGCTCGCCTTTCTATACTGCCTTAGGATAGGAACAAGTGTCCCATGTATCAAGGAGCTTTTGCCACTTCCAGAAAAGCCTGCAATCCCTATCATCACCCCTAACGGTATCTTTACTGTGATATCTTTCAGGTTATTCGTACAGACATGTTTCATTTCGATGTATTTTCTATCTATATCAGAAACAATCTTTTTTTTCCTCGTAAATGCACTTCTCTTTGACAGATATGCACCTGTTATGGAATCTTTCGCTTCTAATAATCCTTGATACTCTCCTTGGTATACTACCTCTCCTCCTTTCACACCTGCCAAAGGGCCAAACTCTATGATATGTTCTGCTCGTTCAATAGTGCCTTTATCGTGTTCTACTACCACCACACTATTGTCCATCTCTTTAATCTCTTCAATCTTATCTAAAAGAACATCTTTTTCTTTTCTATGTAATCCCTGCGTTGGCTCATCAAAGATAAAGGTGATGCCTTCCATTTCCGCTTCTAAAATTGACATCATGTATAATCTTTGCTGCTCTCCTCCGCTTAAGCTAGGTAGCTCTCTATCCAGCGAGAGATAAGACAGTTTAACTTGCTTCAGTTGTTCTATTTTATCCTTTATCAGCCGGATAATCTGCTCTCCGCGAAGAGACAACGACCTTTTTAACGGTAAAGCAGCAAGAAAATCCTGTAGCTCCTGCAATGTCATGGCACTTAATTCTCCAATGTTCCTGCCATCAATTAATACGTCAAGAGCCTCTTCACCGAGACGGTAACCATTACACTTAGGACATATCTTTTTTCTTTTATATTCTTTCGGAAGCCGTCCCTTAGAATCCTTCCATTTTAAATATGGAATCACTCCCCAGAACTTAAATTCCCTGCTCCTGTATCCCTGTAAAAAAGCTTCCTGTACTCGTTTATCCAGATTTCGAAATGGCTCTGCCTCTGCTATATGAAAATACTCTGCAAATGCATCAAGATTATCGAGAATCCTTGAAGAGGTTACCTTTAAATCTTTACAGATCTGAGATATGGTAAATTCATCATTCTTCACCAACAGCTCTTCGCAGATATCGGATAGCATTCCTCGCCCAAAGCATTCCAGACACATCCCCATTTTTGTATTAAAGGAAAAGAAATAGGGTTCCATTTTAATGATTACCTGACCACAATTCGGACAATTCTCATTACCAGAAAATCTAGTACCGCAACCCTGGCATAAGTACTCGCCGTCTACCGAGAATAGATTTCTTAACAGATCCAGTATCCCTGTTCTGGTACCTACAACAGATCTTACATTATTATCCTTGCCTATCCTTTGCCCCACTGCAATAACAGGGCCAAGTCCTTCTATGGAGTCGAATTTTTTCTCGTCACTTAGATCTGGGATCCGTCCTGCTGCCTGCAAAAAATGTCTTCGTCCTTCCTCATACAAAACATCAAATGCTACCGTTGATTTTCCAGAACCGCTTACTCCTGTCAGTACAACAAATTTCTCCTTTGGCACACTTAAGTCGATATGTTTCAAATTGTGCAGATATATATTTCTTAGTCTAATTTCCTCCATTAATCTCCTCCATATTAACTCAATCCTGACCTGCCAGTCCGCGTTAATTCTTACAAAGATAATTATATATAAGATTGATAGGAATGTCTATCTGTGACCGCAACATTGCTAGCTTAGCAGTGATTGCTGCAACCATATTTTTTTCAGGAAGTACGGCAATACATTGTCCTCCATATCCCATTGCAAAATATAGTTTTTCCTCCCTTCCAACCCACCATTGATAGCCATATCTTCCGATATCATTCCCCTCATTTTTAGCTGATATTGATTGGCTTACCCAGTCCTTAGCAATAACCTGCTTACTATTCCATTTTCCATTATTTAAGTACAATAACCCGATTCTGGCTATATCCCTTGTACTTAAAGCCAGCCAGGAGCTTCCTTCACAGATTCCTTGTGGGTCCTTCTTCCACTGGCTATTCTTAATTCCGATCTTTTCAAACAGTTCCTTCTTGGCATATTCATGTGCGTTCATCCCGGTTGCTTTGGATAAAATACCCGATAACAGATGGGAGTTGGCACTACTATACCGGAACTTACCAATCCAGTCCGGCTGAAATGGCAGATTCATCAGGAACTCAATCCAGTTTTTGCTTCGATTCATACGCCTACACATTTTCTCATTTCCCTTTGTTCCATCTTCCCAGAAGATCCCTGATGTCATGGTTAAGAGCTGTTCAATGGTGACTTCATCAAGAAAGAAATCCGATTCCGCTGACAAATACTCTGGAAAATAATCGACCAGTCTGTCCTGTGTTCCTGTGATTAACTGATTCTCTATTGCGATTCCTATCAATGCGGAAACAACACTTTTCGTTGCTGACATTAACTCACATAAAGTATCCACCTTATATCCATTTGCATATTTTTCATACACGATATATCCGTCCTTTAAGATCACCATGCTGTTTATTCTTTGATACCTTGCTTTTCTATCCTTATCTAGGCTGAGAAATGTCTGCTCAGAAAGCCCTAATTCTTCTGGAAGCTTCTGCTCCCATTCCTCTTCTGGAAAATAATTTTCCATACTGCTTACTCCTTTTCCTTATAATTTTTTCAGTAATCTCAAAGTAACCTGCCAATCAGGGAATCCTTTGTCCTCCGAATCTGTGCCGGACTTCCAGAAGCAATTAAATTACCTCCCTGCTTCCCTCCGCCTTGACCTAATTCCAGTATATAATCACAAAGCCGTAAACAATTTAGATCATGTTCTATTAAGAGAACGCTGTTTCCCTTTTCGTTTAGTTTTCTTATCATGTCCATGATTATTTCTCTATCATAAGAACTAAGACCTGCTGTTGGCTCATCAAATAAATACAGCCACTTTTCCCTCTTCCGGGTAATAAATTCAACTGTCAGCTTAAGCCTTTGGCCTTCACCGCCGCTAAGGGTATCTAAGGATTGTCCCATTTTTAAATGTCCCAGCCCAAACTCTTTGAGTTGTTTCAAAACAGATACAATCTTATCCTGCCCATCGAAAAAGCAGATTCCCTCTTCCACTTCCATATCGAGAAGTTCTACGATTGATTTTTCCTTTACCTTATAAACTAATAATTCTCTTCGATACCTGTTTCCTTTGCATTCTGGACAAACAAATGAATACTGGACATCACCAATTTCTTCAATTAACAAACCACTTCCTTTACATAAAGGACAGCCTCCACCACCATTCATGGAAAAATCACTTTTTTTAAGTCCTGCCCTAATAGCTTTCTCGCTTGACGAAAATAAGGCTAATACCTCATCCCAAATACCTGTAAAGGTCAATACAATAGACTTTTTATTACGGTGTAAGGGTGCCTGACTAATGATACTGTACCCTTCTATGTATTCCATTCCTTCTATCTTGCATTCTTGTTCCTGCTCTGAAAGTAACTGTTCTAGAAACTCTTCTTGCACAGAATCCTCGCGTTCGCTCATGAAATTCTTTTGTAAAGCAGGAACAAGAACACTTTGGATTAATGTACTCTTTCCACTTCCGGAAACACCCGCAACCCCAACAATATGTCCCAGTGGAATACTCACCGTTAAATTCTTTAAGTTATTGGTACAGGCATTTTTTATAAGGATAGCCGGATTATTATTCTGTATTTCCTTTTCCACTGCTTTTTTTAAGCTTCTCTTTCCTGAAAAATATTGCCCTGTTACCGACTCCTCACACGCTAACAGTCCAGAATATGCTCCTTTATACACGATTTGTCCGCCATATTTTCCTGCAAATGGTCCCATATCTATGATATAGTCCGCTGCCTCCACGATACTCTGGTCATGTTCTATGACGATTACTGTATTGCCGTATTCCACAAGTGCCCGCAACTGGCTGGCCAGCTGCTTTTTCTCGAGTGCATGAAGTCCTTGCGAGGGCTCATCAAAGATGTAAATTACGGAGTTCATTTTATAAAATATATGGGAGATAATCATAAGCCTCTGATATTCCCCGCCACTTAACGTAGCTACATTTCTGAATATGGATACATAGCCCATTCCAAATGCCTGAAAGCTTTCGATATACTGAAGAAGCACTTGAATCGCATCCTGTGAAACAGGATCCCGCGTAAACTCCTTTTGAATCTCCATCAGGAACTCTTTCAGTTCCACCATGCTCAAATTCCCAGCTTCAAAAATATCTAAGCCTTTTATTTTTATTTTCAGCCCCTCTGGACTAAGCCTTTTTCCATGACAGGCTGAACATGTCTTAAGATCTGCTTTATGCATTGCATGCATACGCTGTCCTGGCTTTCCATTTTCCATCAGTTCTGTTAAAAACGGAATCACTCCCTGATACTGGTCATTGGCTGTTTTTTTATCCCCTTCTAGAAAGATCGTTTTGACTTCTTCCTTCATATCCTCCCAAAAGTCACCCATAGAACATCCATAACGCTCATAAAAATGTTCCAGTTCACCGTAGAAAGAATCAAATACCCAATCAGGTGAACATATTTCCGATAGCGTCATCTTACTTGAAGGAACAATCTTTTTCCAAGAAAACTCTTTTGTATATCCTCTCCCTAAACAATTTAGACACATACCTTCTTTGGAATTGAAATTGAGGAGTTTTTTATAATTTCCATCCGTAATTTTCTCTCCCGTCTCTACATTTCCAAGCATGGTATATAGGATTCTAAGGTATTTGTACATTTTTGTCTGAGTCCCGATTATGGAACGAGGATTCTTGTTCGTATACTTTCTTTCTTCTACTCCAATTACAGGGCAAAGTCCCTTGATACTGTCATAGACTACATTTTTCACCTTTTTTATATGAAAACTCTGCGCGCTTTTTAACAGATCCATGTAGCGCTTTTCGCTTTCTGCAAATAAGGTATCCATGACCAGACTCGATTTACCTGAACCGCTCACCCCTGTCACTGCAACGAACTGATGTTTCGGAATTGTTACATTGATTCCCTTGAGATTATGCAGATATAAATTATTGATTGTGATATTCTTCATCTTATCCTCCTACGATTTCACGATATCATACTAATGGATAATTCTATGAGGCTCTGTTCCTTCTCTTCTATTTCATATATTCCCATAACAGCTTCTTTAAGGGGCTTCTCGAATAAAATTCCCGTTATCTGATACCTTTCTAGATATGCACGGATTACTTTCCAGTCATGTATCATGCTGTCGACAAGTGCTACTTTTTCATCCTCCTCCCCATACAGTTCTTTAAGCTTGTATCTTTCTACCAGCTTGCCGTTGACGATATTGTTAATTACATACAACAGATTCGTGACCGTTTCCGAAAGCATCTCCTGATTATCCACTATCTCCAAAAGATTTTTGCAACATAGGGATAAGGACTGGATTCTCTCCTGTAATTCCGTCTTCTTCTGAAGGATAGTTTCTATATAGCGGGCAGAATAGCTCTTCCGATCCTGTTCCACTACTGTTTCTCTTCTCTTGCCTGAGATGCTTACATAAGCTGGGGCATACAGTTTACCGTTATTATAATTTTCCACATATGCCCCGTACGCAGTCTGAATATCCTCAAATGGTATTTCTTTCTTCTCATAGGTCAACGTATTAATTCTTCGTTGTTCAATAGCAAAAAAAGTCTTTTTCTCTAGAGAATACCCATATATCAAGATGCTATGGGGCCAATGATTTTTGTTGTAGGTGTCTTTTCGAATGGAAAGATAGTAGCAGTCCACTCCGATAATAACTGGGTTCTGCTTGTCAATATCCTTGAAAATCTCCTGCAATACACTACCTTCCGGCATTTTCTTCTCAACGGTGATTTCATGCTTTTTCAAGGTATCTAATAAGCTGCCTGATTCTAGAAAATCTACATCGAATTTTAGTGCCGGCTTATCCTCATGATACTGATAGGCAGTAATATGGTTTAAGAGATAATCCATAATATTCTGCCCATAGTACTGTACGACGGAAAACAACGCGCTATAGAAGCAGTTGATAAAAAATACATCATTAAATGGTTCGATTCCTTTAATTTCTCCCACAACTCCAGCTGCCTTATAAACCTCTGCTGCTTTTTCTGTTTTTCTAGAAAGTTTGCCATGTCCTTCGGCTTCTATTGTATTGTCTACTTTTTGTGCATCCAGATATGCTGCCATTTTCTCGATACTAGAATTCTCAAAAACGGTTCCTAGAGAAACCTCTATTCCACATTTCTTCTTAATTTCAGTAATTAACGTCATAACATTTAAGGAGTGTCCGCCGATTTTCATAAAGTCTTTGTCTATTCCAACCTTGTCCAGATTCAGAATGTCCATCCAGATCTGTGCTAACATCCTTTGCGTACGCGTTTCCGGAAGCTTTAACTGTTCCTGTTCAAGAACAGCCTGGCGCTCTAACGCTGCATAATCTACTTTGCCATTTAGCGTAAGAGGTATTTTCTGAATCTTAACAAAACGGGAAGGAAGCATGTACTCTGGCAGGTATTCGGCAAGATAGTCATAGCATTCTTCCTGTTTCACAGGTTCTTTTTCTACGATATATGCCTTTAAAATGCCATCATTGTATACACTAGTATTCTCTAGTTGGTATCCAATTTCATCCATAAGCGCTTTTGTTTTGACTGGGTCTATTTTTTCCCTTTTCTCCTGCTCCTCTTCTTCATACGTCAAATGGCCCAGACGAACCTCCCAGCAGTTAGGTCCTGTATAATTATCATATCCAAGTTCTGTTCTCTGAATATAGATTCCAACATCATTGATAAGGCAATTACTTGAAAATGTTCCTGTATCCTCTGGTACTTCCCAGCGAACATCCATTTTCTTTAAGTACTCTAGAATATCACTTTTCTTAACATCTACATAGCGATAGAAATCAATCAGTTGTGTCTTGTCGATCATCTCATCACTGATTTTTTCATCCTCGTGTAGTAAGTCATATATGTAATCCTTTTTCTTGTGGTAAATTAATCTCTGTTCTTTCAGACGCTGGTCAATTTTCTGGTTTTCTCTAACATTTGCATCCATTAAATCCTGAAACCTAAGTTCTAAAAGCTGCCCTCTTGAAAATCCAGTTACAATATATGGAATCTTATTTTCATATGCGTACCTGGTACTTAATGTACGCAGCACTCGAAAGCATCCATTACATACGCTTTTCTCAACTTCAATTCCTGTCTTAAAAAGCTGTTTCATATCTTTATAGTTTTCAATGACACAGTCCACATTCAGTTTCTGTGTAACACGCTTAATATTATCAATTGCTGTTTCTGAAATAAAACCATTGTCAAAGGAATACGCTAATACCTTAATGCCCATTTCTACTAGTCTGTACAATACATAAGTGCTGTCTTTTCCACCACTAAACAACAGCAGGCAGTCATACTTGTTTTCTTCATTTCTCGTAAAAACTGCCTCTAACTCTTCTTTTCTTCTGAAAAAACTTTGGTAGGTATCCTTCTTTTCTTCATACTCCCTGCAAAAAGAACATACTCCATCGGTATCAATCTCTACTCTTGGGTAACTGCTTGGCATTCCGCATTTTTTGCAGTAATGTTCCTTTTGCGTATGTCCTTGGTGGACATACTGTACGACACAGTTATTCACCTGCTCCATCTTCAGCAGCTGGTTTTCAATTTCGCTCAGTTCCACACGGAATCCTCTGATTTTAACCTGATTATCCTGACGACGTAAGAAAACAATTTCTCCGTTATCAAGAAGTTTTCCCATATCACCAGTTGCATAAATCAAATCGTCTTCTTTCTCTGAGAACGGATTCTGAATAAATTTTTTCCGGTTCAATTCTTCGTCCTTATAGTACCCTAATGTGCGATAAGGCGTACGGATATAAATTTCTCCCTGAATGGACGGCTTTAATTCCTTATTCAGCAGAATTGCTTTCGCACCAGTGATTGCTTTTCCTATTGGTATAATTCCTGCCTTTACATCTTCTGGTGTTATGATATGGTATAACTTCGCCAGGGTCGTTTCTGTTGGCCCATATAGATTGATTAGGCTAATCCTCTCTCCAAACACAGAAAACCACTCTTCCACATATTCTGGCAATACTTTTTCTCCCGCTAAAAACACATATTGAAGCTTTTGATAGTCCTTCAAACTTATATTGGCACGTATCATCTGAAATACACTAGGCGTACAATGCACTACCTGTATTTCCGTCCGGTTAATCCAGTCGGAAAGAGCCATAGGTGAAATAATTGTTTCTTTACTTACTGGTATGCAAACCGTTCCACCTGTAAATAACGGTACAAAAACATCACGTAAAAACGGATCATGGCAAGGCGATGTCAATTGACTAACACGAACCCTTTCATTCAGTCCAAATGTGTCAATCTCCCAGTTTACATAATGTGTAAGACCTTTATTTCTTCCGGCAACCGCTTTTGCCGCCCCCGTTGTACCTGACGTAAAATAGAGATATATCATATCATCCGGCTGATACGCTTCTTCCATAATAGCCACCTCTCCATTCACGATATTCTCATTCTTTAGAAGCATATCATATTCTAATTTTTTAAACTGCTGTATGTTAAGTGCATCAATTGATTCCTTGGTCGACGCTTCCACTATACATGCTGTAAGCTCTGCTGTATTGATATTCTCTTCTAAACGCCTTTTCGGAAATGCGGGATCCAAAGGAACAAATACACAGCCTGCTTTTAATATTCCAACTATGGCAACGATGATCTTATCACGTCCGTTTAACAGCAGTCCGATATTAGAATGTTCTTTCATACCACTCTTCCTAATCTGACAGGCAATTATATCAGACTGGAAATCTAATTCTGAATACAGAATTCTGCGATTGCCATATTCTATCGCAATACGTTGCTGATTTTGTTTGAAACTCTCAGATAGCTTATTTTGTATGAGCATTTCTTTTCTAATTCCCTTCTAATATAAATTTTTCATCGGTTAAAATCTGGTATAGAAAAACAATTCAATAACAATTCAAAAGTAAGAACACTCATCAACAAGTCATTATCGAATGTTGGATTCTGCTTATAATTGTCCATTAGATATTCTTTCTTCAATACTTCAATGTAATCTGCATTAAAATATCCATGACGCTTGATCCGATCATAAGACAGGATATCCGTAACATAGTCTTTATGCTCTCTTAATAAGCTTGCGCTGCCAGGGGCCACGAAACTAAACTTTGGTCTTTGCACAATCTCTGACGGCACACAATTATTTGCTATTTGTTTTAAAATATATTTTCCATCAAACCCAAAAAGCTTTAGATGTGGCGGTATCTGTGTTACAAAGTTCAATACCTTCTGGTCCAGATATGGATATCTGGCCTCAACACCATTTGCATAAACCATCCGGTCACCATGGTCGGATAGCAGATGATCTGCCAAACGCACCTTAAAATCAACATAAGACCTTTTATGTACAATATCAATGTCACGGAGTGCTTCACAATTTACAATAGAATGGTTCATACAGTTAAACCTGTCAAACTGCCTGGATACACTTGGAGCATACAGCTTTCTCTTGGTATTTTCGTATTTAAAGTAAGGCTTTTCATAAAAGAAATCCCTATCCCCCCATAGCTTGTGGCGATACCTTGCCTCTTCTTCCGATGCATTGTGTTCGTTTGGATTCATCATCCTGTACTGGTCAAATTTATACCCAACGTAACCTGCGAACAGTTCATCTGCTCCTTCTCCCGTAAGCACAGCCTTAACCTGGTTCTGCTTCACCATTTTAGACAACATATAGGAAGCCACATTGTAGGTTTCTTTTAGTGGACTCTCTGAATAATAAACTGCTGTCTCTAGATATCTGGCAATCTCATCTGAATGAACTACCTGCCTATGATGTTCGCTCTGAATCTGCTGGACAACCATAGACTGAAACTCCTCCTCAGAGATATCCTTCTGGTCAAATTCAACGGAAAATGATTTGATTTCTCTGGATTTTCTGAGCTTGTCTATCGTACATGCAATCAAGGAAGAATCCAGTCCTCCGCTAACATAAACTCCAACCGAGGCATCTGCCTGCAAACGAATCGACACCGCCTCTTCGAGAAGGCCCGCTAGTGTTTCCACATAATATTCTTCATCATAATCATAGTTTAGGTCGCCAATTTTAGGATAGCACAGATCCCAATAAACGCGCTTAACAAGCTTGCCAGACGATTGGTATACAAGATAGGCTCCTGCCTCTAGGCTTTTAATCCCTTCGAATATTGTATATGGTGAGATCATTCCCGGAAATGTAAAAAACTGATCCATTCCTTCCATATCGATTCTACGCTCCACTTCCGGATATTCTAGAAGGGACTTTATTTCAGACGCAAACAAAAATATATTTTCCTTTACGGTATAGAAAAATGGTGCGATTCCCACATGGTCCCGTGCACAGAATAAACATTCTTTTTTGCTGTCGTACAGTGCAAATGCAAACTGCCCATTGGGCTGATTGAGAAAATCCATTCCGTATTCTTCGTACAGATGAATAATTACTTCAACATCTGTATCTGTATGAAAGTAGTGTCCTTTTTCCTGCATCTTCTTTTTTAATTCCTTATAGTTATATATTTCACCATTACAAACAAGACAAAGTGTGTGGTCCTCATTCCATATGGGCTGTTTTCCATTATCGAGTCCAACCAGACTGAGTCTTGTATTTCCCATTGCAAGTTCATCTTTGACAAATGCACCCTTACCATCTGGTCCCCTATGGGTTATCTTGCTTAACATTTTTTCTATTATGATTTCATTCTCATTTTTACCTAGCCGATTCATAAAACCGCAAATGCCGCACATGTTTTTCACTCCTCTATAGCAAGTCGTCGTTGAAATCCTGAAATAATAACTGCTCTGCTTTCGTTACCAGTTCAATATCATCCACATTTTTCTTTTGTGTCTCATTTATCCGCCGCACCAGTTTCTGATAATACGTCGCCAGTTGTTCAATAGTGCTTCTTGTGTATAATTCATCTGAATACTCAAAATTAGCTGCTATCTCTTCCCCAGACTCTACGATTTCGAGCAATAGCTTTTCTCTGGCTGTCTTCGTATTAAACTGGTTAAGCGAAACACTTAATGTATCATCAACTGTAATCTTTTCCATCGGTGCGCTCTGCATTAGAAAGGATACCTCAAACAAAGAAGAAACCCCGTATTTCGCGCTCATTTTTTCAAGTAAAAGCAGGTACGGATAATCCTGATTTTCATATGCATTCAGAAATTGCGTTCTTACCCGCTCTAACATTTGTTCATAGGTCTGTTGCGGGTCAATTTCTACTTTAACAGGAAGAACATTAACAAACATACCAATCATATTTTCCTGTTCCTTCTGGTTTCTTCCGGATACCGGAATTCCTAATACCAGTTCCTTCTGTCCTGTGTATTTATACAAAAGAAGATAAAACGCAGATGCCAGAATCATATACAGGGTTACACCATACTCGGCACTGACTTTTTTTAGGCTTTCTATAAGCTCTTTTTCTAGAACAAAGGAAAGACGTTCTCCTCTGATTCCCTGCTGTACACTGTCATAATCCTCCTGAAGCTCCAATTTCGGTATTCCATTAGCAAACTGGTTCATCCAGTACTCTTCCTGTTGCTTGAACAATCCATCCTTGACAGCCTGATTCTGCCATTCTGTATAGTCTTTCATATGAAGCTTCAACATGTCCAATGGCTTACCTTTATACAAGCTAAACAGTTCTGATAAGAAGATACGGATAGAGGTTCCGTCTGCTATAATATGGTTAAAATCCAATAACAAAACCTGCCGGTCGTTCGTCTTAATGATTCCAGCCCTTAATAAAGGCGCCTTAGACAAATCAAACGGACGGAAAAACTGCAGCATACATTCCTCTATCTGCTCATCCTTCGATTCAAACTCTTCTAAGCGTATCTCTGCTTCGTTCTTTACCACCTGTTTTGGCTCTCCATCCTGAATCTCAATGGCTGTACGGAACACTTCCTGTCTTTCAACCATTTGGACTAATGCTTTCTGCATTCTCTCTTCATCGATAGTTTCATTTAAGGAAAGCACCATTGGAACATTGTAGGAAAGCGCTGACTGAGCCATCTGGTTCATAATAAACAAACGGTACTGGGAATAGGATAGTGCATATTGTTCTTTCTTTGCTGCTGGACGGATGACTACTGTATTTTCTTCCGCGTGTAAATTACTGCAGAAAGACTCAATTGTAGGAAACTTCAGCACATCTGCTGCCGTAACTGCCATATGAAACATCTGTTTAAGGTAGTTTACGATTAAGGCTGCTGCTCTTGAATCGCCGCCTATAGAGAAGAAATCCTCATATATATTAATTTCCCGATAGCCTAGTACATTTCCCCATACTTGCGCCACACGGATCTCGTCCTCGCTATAGTCACCATTTTTTCTTCCTGTAATTATTACATTTTTCAGTTCAGCCACCTTGTTTTCTGTTTCTTCCTTCTCTTCTGTTTTCAAAAATTCAATATAGGAACAGATTGACTTGGATACGAGAAGAGGCAATGATTGATAATCTTTAAGACTTCTATTCTGATAATTTATCTTCACTGCAAGCGTTCTTTTAAAACCACCTTCTAATATCTTTTCCAATACTTCTAATGCTTCCTGATTGGTTAATGGCCGATAGATAAACTCTTTATCAAACTGGAAATTAAGTGCCCCGCCAGTTTCTCCCCATATTCCCCAGTTTACCGAGATCGTTTTGAATCCTGACTTATTCCGATACTCCTGAAAAGAATCCAAGAAAGAATTGGCTGCGGTGTATCCTGCTTGTCCCTGCATTCCAATAATGGCTGCCATAGAAGAAAACAGGAACAGACAGTCCAAATTCTTATCTCTAGTCACTTGATCTAAGATTCTAGTACCCTCCATTTTAACTTTCATTACCTGATAGACTGTTTCCCAGTCTTTTCCTGCCAGATATCCCTGCTCGAATAAGCCGGCGCAATGGAACACTCCATGTAAAACGCCGTATTCCTTATGGATCGTTTCCATAAGGAGCTCCATCTGTTCATAATCTGCTACATCTGCACAGAAAGTGGAATACTTCGAACCGCTCTTCTCTAGTTCCTTCAACAGTTCTTCATCCTGAAAGGGGGTCCTGCTTAAGAATATGATCTTGCAATGCTTTCGTGATGCCAGATACCTTGCAATCTGCTTCCCAATACCACCGTTTCCACCTGTTACCAGATACACTCCATTTTCTCTTATTGCGACTTCCATTTCCTTTTGTGGATACCCTGCTTCGATTTCTTCTACATAGCAGGTCCTGTTACGCAGTGCTGTAAGAAAATATGGTGTTTCCATTGCAATAGCACGTATTACCTCTTCTGTTTCATAGGAATCCAAATCTATATCCAAACATTGAAAATGTAAAAACCCGCTCTCTCTTGACGCTGCTTTTAATAATCCGTAAACTGCTGCGTGGTCTGGTTCTATGGTATGTTCCTGTCCGGTTATCTCATAAGCATTACTTGATATGACATTTAATCTTAGTATTCTCTTATTTGCATCTATTCCTATCAGCGCCTGGTACATTTGAAATACGCTCCTAACACCATTAGCCCCTGCTGTAATAGAACTCACATGGATAATACGATCTATCCTTTCCTCAGCAAGCTCATGGAATAGTTTTTCATAATCCTCTTTTGTTTCGGAACAGATATACTCCGTATTTCCTGTCTTGCTAAATGTTTCACCTAGAACAACCGTAATCAGTTTATTTCCATTCGCTAATGCATGTTTTACGTTTTCTCCGACTCCCTGCGAATCCATAATCAAAACGATTTTCTCATCTTGAATATTTCTCACTTCTGTCTTAGGCAATCCCTTCCATGCTAAATGATAAGCAATCTGGTTTTTGTAATCTTCGCCGTCTGCTTTTATCTCTGGCCAGTAATGCTGATTATCGAAAGGGTATACGGGTACATCGGCAATTCTTATTTTTCTATTCTGGTAATAGACGCGTTCCCAGTCAATATCTGCACCTTGTACGTAATACTGACAGATCTGCTGACAAATTTTACGATATTCATCTGACAGCTGGTCTTTTCCGCCTGCATGTTCTTTGATATATTGATTAGCTCTCCTTGTCAGCTTCTCATGTTCGAACTGGGTCATTCCACCAACTTCCCTAGCCTCTTCCTGATGGTCCATTATTTTTACTGTACCATAGTAAATATCCTCTATCCCATCATAAGAACTACTTTCCTGTAACAACTTAAGCTTGCTGATTAACTCATCCCGATTCTTCACGACAAATGAAAGTCTTACAAGATAATGCCCTCTCCCCACATTCTGGGTGTAACAGACGTTCTCTAATGTATCCTCCGATTTCTCGATGCCAGACTGCACATACTGGTTAATGAGTTTGTGCAGAACTTTCTCATTTCTTGCGGAAAGGCAAAAAATATGTAATCCCTGTTTTTCCTCTGTATCAGATACCTCTGGCGGCTCTTCGAGCACTACATGGCAATTTGTCCCCGTGAACCCAAAGGAACTCACCCCTGCTCTTCTCTTATATTCTCCCCGCTTCCAGTCCTTTACCTGATCCACAACAAACACTGGAGAATGAATAAAACGGATAAACGGATTCGGTTCATCAAAATTATGAATGGATAACATTTTTCTTTCCTGCATTGCCTTCAGCATTTTGATGATGGATGCGATTCCTGAAGCAGCTACACAATGACCGATGTTCTGCTTAGAACAGCCAATTCCACAGAACTGTTCCCTCTTGGTAAATTGTCTGAATGCTGCTGTTATACCTTTTAATTCGATAGGATCCCCTATAAGCGTTCCGGTTCCATGTGTTTCTATATATTGAATACTCTCTGGTTCCACTTGTGCTGTCTTCCATGCCTGCATAATTACCTCCTGCTGTGCGGATGCACTAGGAGCTGTAATTCCATTGGATTTACCATTGCTATTCACTGCACTGCCTTTTATAACACCAAGTATGCGGTTATTATCACTGATCGCCTTGCTTAGTGGTTTTAATATCAGTGCTCCAACTCCTTCTCCCCACACGGTCCCACTTGCATTTCTGCTGAACGGACGCACATCGGCTCCTTCTGCTTCGATTTCCTCCATGACATTTGCTGCTTTCGGATATACAAGAATATTAATTCCGCCTGCTACTGCCATACCGCATTCTTTATTTCGCAACGCTGAACATGCTGTATGTATCGCAACCAGACCGGAGGAACATGCTGTATCGATAACCATATTAGGTCCTTTGAGATTTAATGCATAGGCTATTCTAGAGGATAACATTCCTGGCCAGGATCCTGTCTTTGCAATAATATCCTGTCTGCCAAAGATACTCATGTATTCATTTCCATTTGACGCATGGTCAATCCCAACGTAGATCCCCGTTTTCTTTCCATCCAGTCTTTTTCCACCATATCCAGCATGTTCTAATGCTTCATATGCAACTTCCATAAACATTCTCTGCTGTGGAAGCATGGCAACTGCCTCATTTATAGAAATACCAAAAAAACCAGGATCGAATAAATCAATATCTTCTAAATATCCTGCCGTTAAATACCGGCTTTTATCATTATCAGAAACGTTCCTGCTTAATTTTTTCATTCTGCCATCTGGAAACTGTCGAATGGAAACCTTATTTTCTAAAATATTATTCCAAAATTCTTCTACATTGTCAGCTTGTGGAAATCTGCATGAAACTCCTATTATAGCGATATCATCAACACTATCCTGACTTGTATTGATGCTTTTTAACAAGGTAAATGCCATGTCTTCCTTCATATTTCCCGACTTAACCTGTTCTAAAATATACTGATTAATCGCTGCGATATCACTCATACCCGCATTTTCCCTTTCTTTGCGTAATTTCTATTTTATACTGTTCTGTTCTTCTCTTTGACAGATCTCTAGAATGGTATTCTTACCTGACAAAACACATGTACTTACACCTCCACCAATCTGTACCCATTGTCCGCACATATAGATGTTCTCTAACCCCTTTAATGTTGACTTTGGCTTGTAATTCAGATTTTCCGGTGATGACAGAAATCCTTCATAAGATCCTCTCCAGTTCTTGGTATACCGTTCCCATGTAAGTGGGGTTGCAACTTCGAGATAACTGATTTTCTCTGTCAAATCAGGATAATGCTTTGACAGCACCTTTACTATGTGATCCTTTACCTGATTTTTTGCTTCCTTGTATTCTTTCGTATGATATCCAAGCGAGTTCCAGTACGCATAGGAGGTATTTAAAAGAACATTGATAATTGACTTTCCTTCTGGCATAAGCGTTTTATCATACTGGTAATTATTTAACAGAATATAATCCTCACCATATCCATCTTTGAAAACGGGCTCTTGCGTGATTATGATCTGACGGTTTGGCATATTCGCTATCTCCCCATCTAAACATAGCGAAAGCTGTACTAACGGTGCGAAAAGGGTTCCACTCTGGTAAAGCTTTTGTGTACTTGCGTCCTTTTCCTCGTCCGCTAACAAATCATATAAAAGACTGTGACCATCACCTGCCCAGATAATGTAGTCAGCCTCAGACTGTGTCCCATCCTCAAAAACGACTCCGTAGGATTTGCCATCCCGCTTAAGAATTCTTTCTGCCGTCTTCTTATATACAATCTCTCCACCAAGATTCTTATACTTTTCCAGCAACTTATTAGAAAATGCCAAAGACCCGCCTTCTGGAACTGCAACGATTTTATTTGCAAATTGAGCTAAGGTCATTGCTAAGATTCCAACGGTTGTATCCCTTCCTAAAATGAGCGGAAACGCTTTCCTAAGAAACGGATTCCGAAATCTATGTGCATATTCTCTCACCTTCATCAAGCCGCCCTGTGCATTCGATAATCGTCTGACAATGCGGAAAAATGTTCTCCTGTTCTCTTTTTCGTCCTTACTTTCCTGCATGATCTGATATAACCGTATGGTATCACCAAACTGCTTAATCAGTTCTTGATCTTCTGGCGCTACTCGGAGCATTTCGGATTCAAACTTATCTACATCGCTATATACGATCAAGCTCTCCCCTTGCTGCCCATGTATGACAAGAAACACATCAATTGGGAGAAAGCGGCATTCCTCTAGAATGCCCAGCTCCCTCCATGTATCATACGTTGGAGTTCCCGGAGTATCAATCATAAGCCAGTGCAGGCATCCATCTATGATGAAATCCTTTCGTTTCCAGGATGTGCATACCCCGCCTGCTATATCGTGGCTTTCATAAATTACGGAATCAAAATCATTCAGTCTTGCATATATTCCGGCTGCAAGCCCTGCAACTCCTGCACCAATAACAATCAGTTTTTTATTCATAAAAACGCCTCTATCTTTTCTCCAATAATTGTGTTGCATGCTCTACCGAAAGAGAACCCGACTTGATTCCCTGCAACATTTTCTTCAACTGATCATCGCTCATTTCCTCACTGACAGTTTCTTCTGGCTCTTTGATCCCCATTCTTTCTTCTATGACTTTTGCCAGTCCCACAATCGTTGGATAGGTAAAGATATCAGATATATCAAGGTCACTGCATACTTTTGAAACAATTTCCTTATAAATCTGTGTTGCAATAATAGAATCTCCGCCATAATCCATGAAATTCGCATATACGTCTATTTTTTGGCAACTAAACGAATATGCCCATATGTATACCAACTTCCTTTCGGTTTCTGAACATTCTTCTTTTGTTTTGCCTGCAAATACTATGCTTTCCATCTCATCTATGTTTCCCTGCTCACCAGCATGGCTTCCCTTTTTCTCGCTGTATTTGTTAATGATACGCCGCATCGTTTCTGATGATATAGCGAATGGTAATTTGCCAGCTGCTTTCGCAATCAATTCATAATTCGGAACGCCAAATATCAGATTAGCGTAATCCATCTGTAAAACTTTTTCCATGGCAGAAATGGCTCGTTCTAGCTCGATTGCCTTGAATACGCTCATGTTCTCATTCACATGGTAAGCAGCACTCATTCCTATATCTTTCCATAGAGGCCAGTTTACAGAATAAGTAGGAATTCCCTCACTTCTTAATAGCGAAGCAAAGCTATCCATAAATGCATTCGCTGTCGTATAATCAGACTGTCCAGGACCTCCTGTGTATGCGGTAATGGAGGAAAACAGAATAAGGAAATCAAGAGAATCCTGTCTGGTAAGCAATTCCAGATTTCTTGTTCCTTCTACCTTTGCAGCAATAGCCTCCATAAACTCCCGCTCGTTTTTCCTAAACAGGAATCCATTTCCTGCAACCCCAGCACAATGAAAGATACCATTTATTTTTCCATATCTTACACGAACATCGGTAAGCGCCCCATTTACCGCATTCATATCGGTAACGTCTACCTGCGCGATTTGGATCCTGCGATCATCGATTAACTGGTTCCATTCTTCTCCATAGCTTCTTTCGCTCCGGCCCCATAATACCAACTTGCACATAGAGTTTGCTGTTAGATAGTTTACTAGTTCACTACCTATTCCACCGGTTCCACCAGTTATGATATAAGCGCCATCCTCTTTCCAGTCTACTGCTTTCTTCGTTTTCTTGTTCTCATTTTCCTCGTTCTCAGCTTCCAATACATCCAGAGTTCTTATGTAGCGTTCGTTTGCCCTGTATGCGATAGAAGAACTTGTCCCCTGAAAGACCTCTTTCATTAACACTTCTGTTTTCGTTGATTCGTCCACATCTATGCAGCGGCATGTAACGCTTTCATTTTCCTGCGCGATTACGCTTCCCAAACCAAATAAAGCATTCCCAAAAGGGCGAATCCTTTCTGTATCACCGATACGGTATGCGTAACGTGTTACAAGTACCAGTTCTATTGGATTCGAAATCCTGCTGTTAATCAGTGCTTTCGCTAGATAAAACAGGCTAGTAATACTGTTCTGCTTCTGGCTTTCGAATTTTTCCTGTTCATCGCAGCTCATTAAATGCACAATCTTATCTATCTGTTTATCTTTTAGTGCCTGAAGAAGCCGGTCATAATCTTCTTGACGCGGACTGATACAGAAATGATTTTCTTCCGTCTGGGCATACTGGTTTCCGGCTGATACCGTAATTATATTTTGGTTTCCATACAATTCTTTTGCCTTGCTTCCTAGACCATTGGTATCCTCAAACACCAAAATGTTCCCTGAATCCTTTTCCTCCCAGTCAGGTTCTTCCTCTGTCTTCTCCCATCCGGTTTTATAGAATTGTGGCTGCTGGCCTTTTAAGCTTTTATACCTGTTTTCAAATTCATGAGAATGTACTTTTTTAATGCTGTAATCCTCTATTTCTACAAACACATTTCCTTCCTGGTCCATAAGCCATGCGTCTGCTGTAATGATTTCTGTATTTTCTATATTATCTTTTTTACGAACCAGACTATAAAATACATTTGGCATCTTATGTAATATTTTTATCTTTTTATAAGCATATGGAAGGTACATTCCGTCTCCAATATTCTGAATAGAAAAATTCACGGCATTATCCAACAATGCTGGATGAAGTGTGTAATCTACTAAATCCTTCTCAAATTGTTCCGGAAGTTTCAAAGTACACAATAGCTCATCCTTTCCCATATAGATTTCGCTTGTTGACTTCCAGCGGTCACCGATTGTGAAAAAGTCATTCTGTTCTTCTTTTGGCTGTACTGTCTGTCTGCTTAATTTTGCCTTCAGGCCATCAATGTCAATAAAGCCGACCTTTTCCTTCTCACTCTTCACCCAAACAGTCTCCACATGCTTCACCCATGTATCTAGCATCTCTTCTTTGCTTGCAACCGTTATATGTTTCCCGCCTTCCTCTTCTTTTATAATAATCTGGACATCCTTTGTTTCTTCCGGCTCCACAATGAGTGGTGAAATGAATACTAGATCTTTTAATGTAACCGTTTCTTCATTAACTATCAGGTTTATTACTTCACGGATCATTTCAATATATGCAGTTCCAGGCAATACATAATGTCCCTGGATCTTATGTTCACTCAGTACCCAGTGCATCTTAGGACTCAATCTGGCTAAGTAGATTTCTGTGTCAATAGACTGTACCAGACACTTATTTAACAGCGGATGTTCTATTTCCTTCGGTCTATCCTTTTTCTCTGGAAATGGTTCTGCTGGCCAGTATCTCTTAAAATCCAATGGATAGATTGGCAGTCTCGCCTTGGCAAATGTCCCATAATGGAAAAGCTCCGCAAAATCAATCTGCTTTCCTTCCACAAAAGCTTGCGCTAATTGATTAAGCAGCTCAGCCTGCTGTGCAACCGTTTGACGATCTATGTCCGCCACTCTTTCCACAAGGGAATTATCCAACTTTTGAATATTTTTATGCTTTCCTTTTATTTCGCCATAGAATATTTTTTGTGTATCGTCTGCCTGTAAACCATTGTCTGCTATATATTTCAATTTTCTTTTCAGTTCCTGTACATCTTTAACAACAAATGCTAATCTGTTTTCAAATGGTTCTTTATTGACTTGTGCCGTTTTTATGATACTGTCAAAAGAATCATTTTTCTGCACGTTTATATACCGGTAACAATCTTCCACGTAATGTTTGAGACTCTTATCATTTTTAGCAGAAAGAACAAACAGTTCTGGCTTTTCCTTGATTTCCTCTCCGGATACAATGCTTTCCGGTTCTTCCAATACCAGGTGTACGTTGGTTCCATTAAAGCTGAATGCGCTAATACCCGCTCTTCTTGGGTTTTCTCCCTTTTTCCATTTTTGAATTCTATCTACAAAATAAACCGGTGAATCTGTAAAGTTGATATAGGAATTAGCCTGTTTGAAATTAATACTTGGCGGCAGTACCCCATGCTGCATTGCCAAAATAACCTTGATTAAGGATGCAATTCCAGATGCCGCTACAGTATGTCCGATATTGGTTTTTACGGTTCCGATGCCACAAAACTGCTTTTTATCTGTATAACGTGAAAAGGCATCCTGAATTCCTTTGATTTCGATTGGATCTCCTAGTTCTGTTCCCGTTCCATGTGCTTCAATGTACTGAATGGTTTTAGGGTCAACTTTCGCGTTTTTCCACGCATCTATCAGAACCTGTGACTGGGCCTGTGCATTTGGTGCGGTCAAACCGTTAGAGGCACCGTCATTATTCATTGCGCTTCCCTTTATGACTCCTAATATATGATCCCCATCCCTTTTCGCACGCTCCAACGGTTTTAAGAAAACGGCTGCCACTCCTTCTCCCCATACAGTTCCTGTCGCACCAGAACTAAAAGAACGAACACAGGATTCTTCTGATTCAATCATTGTAAAGGTTGGATTCAGACTCTGTTTTGCCGTAAATTCCAGATGGACACCACCTGCTATTGCCATATCACATTCTCCACGTCTTAATGACTCGCATGCCAGATGCACACCCGTTAATCCAGAAGAACAGGAAGTATCTATTATCATGCTTGGCCCCTGCAGATTGAAAATATAAGAAAACCTGCTGGCCACAATTCCTGTCCATGTACCGGTCATAACCAGCGGCTCCGTAGAGCCGGCAATATGTTTGTAAGGATTCTCAGGTGTATGATCTCTTCCAGCAAAAACCCCAGTTTTCGTTCCATATATCTGGCTTGCTGTATATCCGGCATCCTCCATTGCTTCAAATGCAACTGTTAAAAACATTCTTTGAAATGGATCCATCTCCTTTGCTTCTCTTGGTGAAATACGGAACATGGACTCATCAAACTGTTCGATTGATTCCAGGAAACCGGCTTTCATAAATGGAAGGTCAATATAGGGAGAATCAATAGCTTTGTAAAACTGCTGGACGTAATCTTTCCGTCTCTCCGGGAACTCTCTAATACAGTTTATCTCATGCATAATGTTCTGCCAGTATTCTTCATAATTATCAGCATTTGAAAACCGGCATGACATACCAATTATCGCAATATCATTTGTTTTTTCATTCTCATTTTCACTGATTAACTTCAGGATATTTGAAGCATCTTTGGGCTGTATGGAATGATTCACTACTAAATCAAATACATATTTTTCAACTTGATCCATAAACTCTTCTATATGAAAAACTGTATCTAGTCTTTCATATGTTTCCTTTCTAGTATGCTGATTGACACCTACCTGCTAAATGATATATTTTTTAAGTTCTTCTGCTTCTTCCATACTGATCTCTCCGCTTGCAAGTAGAAGCATAATCTCCTCCAGCGAATGTGCGGCATCTCTTTTTTGTGATGCTTTTGTTTTCTTATCGATATAGCTGGCTAATTCAGCAATCGTAACATAAGTAAAAATATCTGCGACATCAACTGTGTCAGAGAGTTCATTGTTGATATTACGTACCAGTCTTACTGCAATTATGGAATCCATGCCCATTTCTTTGAAATTCTGATACAAATTCACCCTAGAAAGCTTTAGTACATCTGCAACCATACTGCCCAACTTTATCTCTGTCTCTGTGCACCGATCCAGTTCTTTTCCTTCTATGCTGACTGTTCCAGATCCCTCTGTCTGTGCATTTTCCGGCACTTCTTTTCTTGTAATATCCTCTACTGCTAACGTTCCATTCTGGACAATTCCAGAACTTTCCTTTGGATTTCCCACGATTACACTTGGATAACTGCTCATTAAGACAGCATCAAAATAGTCACCTGCCTGGGATGGTTCCATCTTTTCTAATATATTATCTGTATTATCTACATCATATCTCGCTGACATTCCAGTGTTATTCCAAAGCGGCCAGTCAATTGCAAAGGTTCTCTTCCCGCGAGCGTTCCTGCACTTTGCAAAACTGTCCAGATATGCGTTGGCACAAGAATAATCTCCCTGCCCTTGTCCTCCTGTTACACTATTAATGGATGAAGTCATGGCAAAAAACTCTAGCTCATCTTCCTGTGTCAGTCTGTCGAGCACCCAGGTTCCAGCTACTTTAGGCTCTAGAACTTTTTGGAATGCCTGCATTTCTTTACGGAATAGGAAACCATCCCCAGGATTACCGGCACAGTGAAGTATTCCATTAATCTTTCCAAATTTCTTTCTTGCGTAGGTTAGCATTTTATCCATTGCCTCGTAATCAGCTACATTTCCCTGCACACACTCTATAGAAATCCCCTGTTCCTGATAGGTATTCGTTTGCTCTTTTGTAAGCGTTGCATGTCTGCTGACTAACAAAAGATTTCTTCCCCCATTACGGATAATATGCTCCATAAGGACCTTGCCGACTCCCCCTGCGCCTCCAGTGATAATGTATACTCCCATAGGACTAAATCTTGCCCTACCCCGCTTTTCATCAACATCTGCATCCTTTAATACTGGAATATATAGCTGTCCATCCCTGTACCCCGCCTGTGTAAGCTCATATTTTTCTAACAAACTTACCACTTCCTGCATTTGTGTCTTCTCATCCATATCAATGCAGGTACAATTAATATGCATGGACTCCTGGGAAACTACCTTGGCTAAAGCAGACAATGCTTCATTTAACGAACTGCCTGATTCACCTTCCCTGATTTGATAGCCATACCTGGATAAAACCGTAATATCTACTGGGTTATTCCATTTATTTTTTGCCAGAGCCTTTATTAGGCAGAAGAAACTATCTAGCATATAACTTTTCTGTCTTAAGAATTCTTCCATCTCACATACACTGTCTTCTACGCCATATCCTGTAAATACAAAGATATCTTCCATCTGTCCGCCCATTAACTCCAAAACAAGTCGTTCAAAATCCTGTTCTGTACATCCTATGCAGTATTGATTGAAAGACTCTTTACACCATCCCTCTCCTAACATCACTTCTATCACATCATAATTAGCCTTTAGGTAAGCTTTATGTGAGGATTCCTTGCTGTACGGACTTGAAAGAACCAAAATTTTCTTTTTTCTTCTTTCCTTGCGCTCTTTTGGCAGTTTTGCAGCCTGCCAGTTCTGGCAGAAAAACTGCTGCTTGCGGGTAAGCATATCTGCGTCTTCCACTTTTTTGATTATATAATCCCGAATGGAAACAAACACCTTTCTATCTTCATCCACCAGATCGATATCCGTTGTAACGGTATCTGTGTCCTTGCCGACTTTCTTTTTCCTTATATAACTATAAAAGACTGGCGGCATCTTACCATATATATTTAGTTTCTTATACGTAAACGGGAGGTATCTCCCCTCTCCAATGCCTTGAATCAGAAAATTAACTGCATTGTCAAGCAATGAAGGATGAAGCATAAAATCTTCCAGATCTTCTTGATACTGTTCTGGTAGCTTTAGTTTCACGACCACCTCATCTTCTCCAGAATAAAAAGAATCGATATTTTTCCACCTTCCACCGACCTTTACAAATTCTGAGCCAGAGTAATCTAATTTTTCCTTATGAAAGTGAAGACGGCTAGTTATTCTGGTTATGTCCATCTCCTCTGCTTTCGGTTCTGGAACTGTAGAAGCCCTTCCCTCCACATGGGTAATCCATTTCTGGCTTACTCTGTCTTTGCTTGCAAATACGAATCTGATATCTTCATTTTCCTCCGTTACGATTGTCTGCAATATAACGGTCTCTGATTCTTTGACAGACAACGGCTTGAAAAATACTAAATCGTTTAGGGAAATACTTGCATCTTTTCTCCATTTAATTTGTGCGATTGCCCTCATACTCTCTATGTAAGCTGTGCCTGGCAGAACGTAATATTCTCCTACCTTATGTTCTTTTAATGCCCACTGTATATCAGGGCAAAATGAAGTTTCATAGATATCTCTATCAATTGAGCACACACACAAACTATGTAAATATGGATGCCGCATACCCCGTCTAACATTTTGCATTACTTTTTTTTCATTAATATCCAGCCAGGATTCTTTTTCCTCCATGTGATATCCTGGAAGATGGATACGATGGCATCCCTTTCCACGGAAAAGCTCCTGACACGGTACATCGGCCCCTTTCACATACAAGCTTGCCATCTTCTTGAGAGTATCCAAAGAATCTCCATTTTCAACCGACAGCTTACGCATTTCTATATTGAGTCTTTCTTGTTCATCCAAAGTAATCTCACCCGTTCTTTTTCTTTCCTGAGTATTCGCTATCACCGAATACTCACCGTAATAGCACTGATCTAACAAATGTTTGTTTAGAGAATCAAAATCGGAATGAATTCTCATAAGCTTGTCAAGCAGTTCCTTCCCGCTTCCTGCGACAAGTGCCAGCCTGTATTTATAATGTCCCCGTCCCGCCTGTACGGTATAGCAGATATCCTTCATTGCTGAATTCTGGTTTTTAACCAGCCACGCTATGTAATCTTTTACTAACATCCGAAGGCCATTTTGGCTTTTTGAAGATAAGACAAACAGATATTCTTTCTCGGACGCTTCGTTACTTTTCGGCTCTTCTTCCCTCCATTCCTGCAGAACCATGTGACAGTTTGTCCCGCTTAATCCGAAAGAACTGATTCCACATATTCGTTCTCCGTTCGTCTCCCATTTTCTTAATCTGTCATTCACTATAACCGCAGAATCAGGGAATGCAATCTTACGGTTTGGAGTATGAAAATGTATCAACGGAGGCAGTTCCTTGTTTTTCAAAGCAAGAACAAGCTTTATCAGTCCTGCAATTCCAGCCGCACTGTCTAAATGTCCAATATTGGTCTTTGTACTTCCAATGTAGCAGAACTGCTTCCTCTTCGTATACTTCCTAAATGCATTGTTTAAGCTTGTTACTTCTATCAGGTCTCCGAGCTGTGTTCCTGTTCCGTGTGTTTCAACATAGGAAATGTTTGCAGGATCAATCCCGGCTTCTTTCCATGCCTTTTTGATTACATTTTCCTGTGCCTTTCCATTTGGCGCTGAAACTCCTACCGATGCTCCATCCTGATTCACCGCACTTCCTTTAATTATAGCGTATATAGAATCCTTATCTTGAATTGCCTTATACAGAGGTTTGAGTAAAACAGCTCCACTGCCTTCACCCGCACCTGTACCATCGGATTTGTCATCAAAGGTCCTTGCCCTTCCATCTTCGGCCTCAATTCTTACTTCACTTTCTTTGTCCGTTTTCTTAGGCAGAATCATGACTTTTACTCCACCGCAGATTGCCTGGTCACACTCACCCTTTCTGATTGCTTCACAGGCTAGATGAACTGCTACTAAAGTCGACGAACATGCGGTGTCTACCAGCATACTTGGTCCCTTTAGATCAAGTAGATATGCAATTCTTCCTGCAATTAGGGATTTAATATTTCCAAGCATAGCTAACGATATAAGGGACGGATTTACCATCTGAATATAATTCTTATAATCAATACCAAAATCACTGCTATATCCAACGTACACGCCTGTCTTGCTTCCCCGCAGGGCATCACCGCCGTAGCCTGCATCTTCCATTGCCTGGTATGCTACTGTAAGGAATAGTTTTTGGGACGGGTCCATAAGCGATGCTTCCATTGGAGAAATACCAAAAAAAGCGGCATCAAATCTGGCAATATGATCTAAAAAAGCACATTCTAAACAATCTTCATAACTTAATTCTTCCTGCTTGGCACCCATGCTCAGGAAAAGAGGATTAATATACTGTTTTCGCTCTTCACTGAATTTCTTCATGCAGTCCCTGCCATGCTTTAGTATCTCCCAGAATTCATCATAATTCTGTGCATCTGCAATCCTTGAAGATATCCCTATAATCGCAATATCTTTTTTATCAACTGATGTAATATGTTCATCCGTATAATCACTAAGCTCTATATTCTTTGATATCAGCATCTTTTTCACAAGTCACTCACCTCTTTGCAACGATAATTTCTACTCAGTTATATGCGTGTTTCCTTAATACTATAATTTTATAGATCTGTTCACGCTCTTTCATTTCCTGATAAATATCCGAACCTGGAATTCCCAGAAAATCCGCTAACAACAGCATATCATTTTGCATATTCACGTTATCAAATACTGTTGCTCTTCTTTTTGCCTTCTCTTCGCAAGCCTTCAGAACGTTACGTGTAATATCTCGGCTCTCTGCTATCTTAAAGCCAATCTCTTTTAATAATACTTCACATAGTTTAAACTTCTCTACCGGCATAACATCTGTATAGAAAAATACACCTTCATCCGATAGAACCCGATAAACTTCCCGATAAAAGCTTTTTATCTCCGGGTAGGAATGAGAAGATTCAATATTAACTACATCATCAAAACAGCCACTTTGGAACGGCAGTCTTTGCGCATCACCTTCGCAGAAAAAGCCATTTTTCAGCCTATGTATTTTACTACAATGATATACATTTTCAAAACATAGATCCAGACCTGCCAACAATTTAGGCTGAAACATATCCCCCAATTCAGCAAGGTTTCCGCCTCTTCCACATCCGACTTCCAGAACCCGGTGTCCGTCTAGTGAATACTCACCGATTAGCTCATACAAAAGCTGGACCGAAGTTTTATTCGGCTTATAAGACAACTGTTCTTTCTTCCGCATTTTCCTGCCTTCTTCGTCTACATCCGCATAACCTAGATTCAAAAAAGAGGAGTACTCCGCAAGCCCATATTCCTGCAGTGAATGAAACACCTTCTGATACCCCTTCTGCACCTCGTCCTTTTTCCGATTCTCATCTTGCTCTTTAAATAAGACAGGTATCCCTCTCCGAAACTTGTATTTTATCCTACACTCATCACATTGAAATACATCAAATCCTAGCTTCATACTGCTTCCACACCGTGGGCAAGCAAATATCTCTGCATACTCTAACTTAAACAAGTGCATTCCTCCATTTTATTCTATGATTGTATCAAGCAGATTCAGATAAGCGCGAAATAGGCTTATCATTTTTCTGCCAGATATTTTTTCAGGATTATACTCAAATATAATTTTTATCTTTTCGTCATAGCTGGTGATATCACATACCCAGTCCATCTGTTCCTTCACACAATCCTTCAGCTTGCCATTATAGGAAAACAGTACAGAAATTTCTTTTTCTTCGCGGATAAATTTGCAATTTTCCTGATGGTAAATCTTCTTTTCCTTACTCTCCAGTATAATTCTTGCAGAATCAATCAGTTCTGAAAACTCTTCCATCTCTTCGAGATTAATTCGAAATGCTTCCATCCGTTCCGCTGTTTTCCATACCAGAGTCAGGCCCACAACGGAATTCTCAGCAATCTGGTACATGAGCAGAAGAAATGCAGCTAATAAGCCTTCTTCTTTCTGATATCCGTCTTTTTCAAGCTCTGCTTTAAATACCGTTGCCTTATCTTCCTCTATTTCCGCTTTCAGAACCGTGTTATTTTGCAGTATTTCACCATCTGCCAGGTATTCTCCCTGAAGTGCCACGGTACTGACTACAAAGCTTTGCTGTATCTGCTTTGAATCCAATATCAGACTGGCCAGCATGGAGATTGATGGATGTGAAAATACATCCGCATAATCAACGGAACTAGGGTACACTGCGTTGATTCTTGAGAGCATCATGCCAATAGTAAGCGAATTTCCCCCTGCTGCAAAGAAATTCGTCTTTTCTGTAAGGTTTTCATTATCCAGAATCTCCTGCCAAATCTCCATTAATGCCGCCTTGATCTCCTTAAGTTCTGCAGTTTGTCCCTCTTTTTCTTCATTTGTCACCCCGAATGGGTCAGGCAGCAAGGACACATTCATCTTTCCACTTAACGATAACGGGAATTTTTCGAGCTTTACATACACAAGTGGTACCATGTACTCTGGAAGTTTTGTATGTAGGTATTCCATGATATACCGTTCATTAATTACCTGGTTTGCAACATAGTATCCTGCCAGATATTTCACTCCGCTTCCAGAATCTCTGGCCACCACCTTACACTCTTTGATTTCTGAAAGCTTTTCCAAATGGAATTCAATTTCTTCAAGTTCAATACGATAACCATTTATTTTAACCTGATCGTCCATCCTTCCGATTAGTTCTATCTCTCCATTTTCCAGATATCTTGCCAGGTCTCCGGTACGATACATCCTGCATTCTCCCTCAAATGGGTCTATTAAAAATTTCTCTTTTGTCTGCTCTGGTAGATTTAAATATCCCTTTGCAACACTTTTTCCACTGATGCACAATTCTCCTGCTTGCCCAGCATCCTCAATCCTTTTACCTTCTTTGTCTAATATGTAAAATGCAGTGTTAAGGAGCGGTTTTCCTATGGTAATATTCTGGGAATCCTTAATTTTCTTTACCGAACTCCAGATTGTTGCCTCTGTCGGTCCATACATGTTATAAATCAAAACATCTGTATACGCTTCCAGCTTTTTCACAAGTGCCTTTGGCATCGCTTCCCCACCAATCATGATAGCAGAAAGCTGCTTTACATGCTCCCGGAATTCTCCACTCCTTAATAGGATTTCTAACCTGGAAGGCGTCGTCTGCATAACGTCTATTCTCTGCTTATTCAGCAAGCCTGCAAGCTTTTCAGGCATCATTTGTTCCTGTTCATCGGCAATCACAACCATCATCCCCTGTGTCAACGGGAAAATGGTTTCCATTAGGAAAATGTCAAATGATATAGTTGTTATATTTAACATTTTCTTTCCCGTAAGGTGCGGAAAAACCACTTCCATGGCATCTATAAAATTGTTAAGGTTTCCATTGCTGACCATAACACCCTTTGGCTTTCCGGATGTGCCAGAGGTGTATATGACATACGCCGTATCCTCTTCCTCTTCTACAAAAGGTTCAAATACTATCTGTTTTTCTATTTGATCAACATTTACTATAACAAGCGGGCAGTTTAGCTGGTATTTTTCCCAAATACCAGTTGATTGGTTTGTTACAACGATTGCTTTTCCTGAACTTTCATGCAACATATATTGAACTCGTTCCTTTGGAATCTCAATATCGATCGGGAGAAATGCCGCTCCGGTTTTCCAGATTCCTAAAATAATTTCAATCATATGAAACGAGCGTTCTGCAAAAACTGCTGCAATATCCCCTTTTCCTACTCCAGCTTTCTTTAGTTCAGAAGCGATTGCATTACTTCTCTGATGAAGCTCACCGTAGGTCATTTCCTTATCCTGAAAAACCAATGCCACACTGTCAGGATATCTCTTGACCATCTCATTTATTTTATATTGAAGCATATTTTTTCTCCATTAGCGTTTTATCAGGCGTCCTTACCTCCCATATCAGAAATATCATTCTTAAGATTTTCCAGCAGGCTTATTAACTTCTTCTTTTTCTTACTGTTATCTTGTTTAAGCCTCTGTATATCTGCTATTTTCATATCTGGGCTGGCAGCCACCTGTCTAATGATATCTATGTATTGTAAAGCCAGTTTTTCTATTGTCTCCGGCTTAAATCGACTACTGGCATACTCAAATGCAAGGCCAATATTCTTAGCCGATTTCACTTCCAGAGATAAATCATATTTTGCAGTTTTATTAGGAATATTATGCTCCTTTATAGTCATTTCTTTTACTTGACCTTTCAATTTTTCTACATCATTTTTAACAAACATGATATTGAATTGCGAAAACATATTCACCCTCTGATCCACTTCTGGAAGTCCCAGTATATCATCAAATTGAACATTTTCATTGCCAAAGCAGGACAAACTTCTATCCCTTACATCCTGAAGGAATTCGGCAAAGCTAATTTCTGCTTTCGGATAATTTCTTAATGGGAGAAGATTAATACAATTACCCATTACATATTCAAATTCCTTTTTACCCCTTCCCAGAACAGGGGTAAGAATAGTAATGTCCCGAGAACCTGTATTTTTATATAGAAGAACGTAAAAGGCGGCAAGCAGGAAGATATAGTCTGAAGTTCTTAATTGTACTGCCAAACGCAGCACCTGCCCGGTCAATTCTTCTCCTAGCTGCTTCCGGTATGTTCCTCCTTCAAATGCCTGTTCTAGTTTATCGCTATAATCATAAGGCAATGCTGTTTTGGGCATTAATCCTTTCAGCATGGTTTCCCAGAAATTCTTCTGTTCTTCATAGCGTGCAGTCTGGCGCATTGCATTCTGCCACTTCGTGAAGCTAGAATACTGCACTGGTTTTGGCAATTCTTTATCTAAGTACGCAAATAATAATTCCTCCATCACGAGATTGAGTGAAAAACCATCTGATATGATATGGTGCTGATCTAAAAACAACAAATGTCTGTCAGAACTGATTTCCACAACCGCTGCACGGACCAGAGGAAGTTTATCAAGCTGGAATGGCTGAACGAGACTTAAAACCGTTTCATCGGCCTCCTCTTCCTTACAACTAATTCGCTCAAACTGAAGCCGGTAGTGATCATGAATCACCTGCACGGGCCCGCTTTCCCGTATTTCAAATGTGGTTCTAAATATCTGATGGCGCGCAATCATCTGATTCATTGCAGTCTCTAGTTTATCAATGGATATACTGCCTTCTATGTCATAACACACTGGTATGTTGTAGCTTAATTTACAATCCATCATGCTGCATTGAATATAGATTCTTCGCTGGGCATACGATAATTCTAGTATGCTTTCATTCTGTTCTTCCTGTACTTCCAAGGTACTGTATCCAGTTTTGGCATCCTCGACCTGCATCTTTTCCTCAATCCTTTTCGCAAATTCATATACGGTAAGATTGGTAAAAAGATCTGTGGTATTTAAGATTCCATTTCTGGTTTCGTTCAGGGAATTCACTATCTTCGCCCCACTGACAGAGTCTCCGCCTAATTCAAAATAATTATCATGGATATTGATCTCATCGTATCCTAGCATCTTACCAAAATACTGAACCACTTCTAATTCCGTCTCCGTATAATCATTTTCGCTTCGTCCTTTGGCTCGGATCTGCCGCTTTCTTTCATGTCCCCTTGTTTCTGTCTTAAGCTTACGCTCTAATGTACTGCTTAATCGAAATGGAAGTTGGTTGTATATCTGGAATAATTCACACTCAAAATTGATTTCTCCAAAGATTACACTTGTCTCATGGGAGGCAATCATGGTTTCTAATACATGTAACATCTGTTCTGTCTGTATTATCTTGAAAAGCTGTTTTTTAGATTTAAAATATTCTCCCAGCTTTTCTGCTGTCCTTGCCCAAGGCGCCCAGGCAATTGTCTGTAACTTGAACGTTCTGTTCACCGTGCTATCTGCAAATGCATCCAGAAACAAATTGGATGCGGTATAGGAACCAGCTCCAACTCCTCCAATCAGGGAAACTGGCGAGGAAAATGCAATCAGGAATTGTGGATTGTATCGTTCTGCTTCTTCATAGAGAATTAAAGTTCCTTTTACCTTTGCCTTCAGTTCTTCCTCAAAATCGCTCAAACGCTGTTCCCATAGAAGTTTCCCGGTCTGCCCGCTATTAACACCTGCATAATGGAATATTCCATCTATTCGATGGTATTCCTCGTATATTCCCTTTAAGATTCCTCTTATCTGCATGGAATCTGCAACATCCGCCTGCCTGATTATGACTTTTCCTCTTCCGTACTGCATTTTTTGCAGCATTTTCACCTTATGACATAACGCATCGTCTTTCCCTTCTATCAGGATATTATTCCATCTGCATTTCTCTGGGAATGCGCTACGTCCGAGCAGCACTACTGTTACCTGATGCTCTGTTACAAGATTCAGTGCCGTTTCCAGACCTAAGTCGCCAAGCCCTCCCGTAATAACATATACATCACCTTCTCTGATACGCTGCTCCGCTTTTTCTGGTTTCTCTACTTCATGAAGAAATGCACAGTAACGGTTTTGGTTTCGATAAACGGTCTTAAACCATTTTCTTTCTGAGCAGATTTCTCCTGCAACTAGATTAAGTTCCGTGTTATCGTCTACGTCAATAAATCTTGCACGGATTGCCGGATTCTCAAGAGGCATTACCTTTCCAAACGCCTCCAATACAGAGCATTCTGGATAGATTATTGCTTCTGTTCCCTCTACTCGGGTACTGCACCTAGATAGCAGTATGACCTCTGCCTGAACTGCACTTTTCTTTAATGCTTGATTAAGCACAAACAAATTCTTAGTAAGGTAAGCCCTATACTTCTCTAATGACTCTGTGTCGCCATCCTCTCTTTCCAGAGAGAGCGCCATGCTCAGTATCACCTTGTCTAATTTATGTTCTTCTAATATCTTCTGGAAATCTTCTGCTACTGAACGGATATAATATTCGTTTTCACTGATTTTCTGATACTGTCCACCTAGTATCATCCGTACTGTACAATCCGAATACTTATCAAGTATATCCCCCAGCTCCATTTCTAAATCCGATGGTCTCATGATGACTGCAAGTCGTTTTGCCCTATCATTCTTCTCTGGCAGCTCCTGCTTCTTCCACTTTGTCTGATAATAAACCTCATTATCCTCTTTGTAATATCCTGCTTTTTTCGTATAGGCTTCTACCCAGCATCGATTGCGTTCAAATGCGTAGCACGGAAGGGAAATCCTTTTTGCGTCTATGCCTTCATAGAATCCATTCCAGTCAACAGCCGCTCCTTGCACATATAACCTGCAGAGGGTTTCTAAATCATCTTCCTTAGACATATCCTCTTGTCTGACTTGTTCTACAAGCCGACCTGCTTCTCTGGTTATGTCCTCTAATTCTTGTTTTGTATACGATCCCTTGTCATTCCCTTGTCCATACACACCCCTGTATTCCCTATAGAAGCCTTCCGTTCCATCCTTTCCCAATCCAGCTTCCACGAATGCCTTCAGTTTTTCCAGAAGCTGCTGCTGGCTGTTTACTACACAGGCTATTCTGTACTGATAGTGTCCCCTTCCTAACGCTTGGGTGTAACATACATTTTGAAGCTCTACTTCCTTCTGTTCTAAATATTGAATATATGTATTTAACAGTCTCTGCAGTGAATTTTTACTTTTTGCAGCCATAGTGAAAATGAATGGCTTTGTTTCTATTTTGTCAATTTTGTTTAACTCTGGCGCCTGCTCCAAAACAATGTGGCAGTTAGTTCCGCTAAGGCCCATGGAGCTGACTCCGCATCTTCTTTTCTGCCCGTCACACTTCCAATCCTTTAAACGGTCATTGATATAGACTGGTGATTTACGAAATGGTATCTGCCTGTTTGGTTCTGAAAAATGCAAGGACGGAACCAGTTTTCCGTAATATACAGATAAGACTGCTTTCACAAATCCAGCCATTCCCGCAGCATGGTCGAGATGTCCCAGGTTTGATTTTACTGAGCTGACTGCGCAAAACTGCTTTCTGTTGGTATATTGGCGGAATGCTGCTGTAATTCCTTCAATCTCTATGGGGTCTCCTAATTTTGTTCCCGAACCATGTGCTTCGATATAGGAAATGGTTTCTGGATCAACACCAGATGCTCTCCATGCATCCAGAATCACCTGTTTTTGCGCTTCTGGATTAGGTGCCACAATTCCAACAGAACGTCCATCCTGGTTCAACGAACTTCCCTTGATAACTGCGTAGATGGAATCTCCATCTTTTACAGCTTGGCTAAGCGGCTTTAAGAGCACGGCTGCCGCCCCTTCTCCTCCCCCAGTACCATCTGAATACTCATCAAATGAACACGTTCTTGCAGTAGAAGATTCTATTCCAAAGGAGAAGCTGTTTTCTACTGGCAGAAGACACAGTTTTACACTTCCCACAAGTGCAGTCCCGCATTCATTTTCCTGCAATGCCTTACATGCATAATGTATTGCTGCCAAAGAGGATGAGCATGCCGTATTGACCATAACCGCTGGCCCATGAAAATTCATAAAATACGAGATACGGCTTGGAAGCATTGAATCAATATTACCCGCTAATGCCATAGATGCCGCCTCTTTACTAACCTCTGGAATAAAGTTCTTGTACAGTGCATCTCCGCTAAAGCCTACGTATACTCCGGTATTGCTTCCGTACAAGCTGTCTCCACCATATCCTGCGTCTTCGATTGCCTCATAAGCGGTCTCAAGGAAAATACGCTGATTCGGATCCATTAACGCTGCTTCCTTGGGTGATATGTGAAAGAACGAATAATCAAACTGGTCAATATGCCGAAGATAAGACAGCTTCTTCCACGCTAGTTTCTCTACTGGTTCGTTCTTTGATTCAAAATAATTGATAACATCCCTTTTTCTTTCCTTCGGTATGTCTGTAATAAAATCCTTTCCGTTCTGCAATTCTTCCCAGAAAGCATGGTAGTCTCCTGCCTCTGGAAAACGTGCCGATAAACCAATCACGGCAATATCCGTTTCCGCCTGAATTGCATTTTCCTGTTTTACTTCTATTATTTCTTCCTTTTTATATTCTTTTTTACCTGTATCCGCAACATTCTTTATGCCATCCAGGAAAAGTGCCATTGCATGAATAGTCGGATAAGAAAATAGCTGTGCCACTGTTACTGTATTCCATCCATTTACATTTAGCGCCATACACAAGGACATAAGCCTGATGGAATTCCCGCCGATGTCGAAGAAATTATCATCCGTACTGATATTTTCAGGATTCTGCTCTAATACCTCTGCCCACAACGTATGAATCTGGTTTTCTGTCTGGTTAATAGGTTTCTTTATCTTTGCCGGTTTCTCATAAATATCGATTTTTTTCAGCTTCGCAAGATTTACTTTACCATTTGGAAGCATTGGAAATTCTTTTCTTACTACAATATAAGATGGCACCATATATTCAGGGAGGTATTTTCTTAAAAATGCTTTTATTTCGTCTGTCTTTGGCTCCTTATCGCTGACAACATAGGCACATAAAAACATAATCCTGTCTTTTCCCATTTTGTCGATTACAACGGCATCTTTTATGTTTTCATACTGAAGCAGTACTTTTTCAATCTCGCCACGCTCAATACGGCAACCCCTGATTTTTACCTGATGGTCAAGCCTTCCTAAGTATTGGATATTGCCATCCTCTTCCCATCTGCATAAGTCACCTGTCTTATACATTTTACGGCTGGTCTGGAATGGATTATCCACAAAACGCTCCTTGGTAAGCTCTGGTTTATTCAGATATCCTTCCGCTACTCCGTCTCCTGCAATGTAAAGCTCACCGCTTACTCCAATTGGCTGTACCTTTCTTTCCTTATCCAAAATGTACAGATAGGTATTATCAATTGGTTTACCAATTGGAATGTGTTCATAATCCGTATTTCTGTCGCACTCAAAATACGTAACGTCCACTGTAGCTTCGGTTGGTCCATACAGATTCACCAGCTTCGTTTCTAGAATTCCATTGGTCAATCCATAAAAACGGTTTACATAGTCCGCTGGCAATTCTTCTCCACTTAAAAAGATGTACCTTAAGCTTTTTAGCTTTTCTATTACTTTGAAATGGGCAACATAATCCAGAAACATGCAAAACATAGTCGGCACAAAATGAATTACCGTTACCCCAAACTGCTCTATCTTATTCACCAATTCTTCCGGTCTTTTTTCATCCCCTGGTTCTGAAAGGTATACACTGGCCCCTGAATACGCCCACCAGAATATCTCCCAGACAGATACATCAAATGCATATGTTGTTTTTTGCATAATCACATCATCTGCTTTAATTGGGAACTGTTTATTCATCCAATTAATCCTGTTAATCACTGACTGATGCTTTACCTTTACACCTTTGGGATTGCCTGTTGAACCTGATGTATAAATGACGTACGCTAAATCATCTGGGGTCACTGCCTCATATACCATAGGCTCTGTTGGTTTTGGCAGGTTTCGGAATTCTTCTAAATAAATGCAGGAATATCCGAAGAACTTCTCTTTCTCCTTTTTTGAAAGGACAATAATGCCTGCTTTACAATCATTAAGCATGTACTCGATACGAGCTTCTGGAAGTTCTTCACTCACTGGAAGATACGCTGCCCCCGCCTTTATGATTCCATAGATTCCAATCAGCATTTCTACCGAACGGCTGGCGCAGATAGGAATCACCTGTCCCTTCTGAACGCCCCTATCAACCAGACATCTTGCGAGCTGGTTGGAATCATTCTCAAGTTGCTGGTACGTAGCCTGGCTGTCTAAAGTCCGCACTGCAATCTGGTTTCCAGCTCTTTTTATATCCCAGGATAATAAATCTGCAAGGGTTGCTTCTTTATTATAAGCTGCCTCTGTTTGATTGAATCCGCATGTTACCTGATGGTATTCTTCTGTGGACATAAGACTTAAATCCTTCAGTTTTGCCTCTGTTTGATCCAGTACCTGATCAAGAAGCCTACAGAAATATGTTAAATACTTTTCTGCTGTCTCCTTCCGGAACAGTCCTGTGCTGTATTCCGCCCTTAATTCAATTCGTTCTCCAGCATGTTTGCAGTACAAACTAAAATCATACAGGCTTATCCCTGCTCTTTCCTGAGGAATATCGTCATAAAACTGGAAAAAGGTTGAGAATATCGGCGTTCTTGACAGATCTCTCTCTGGATTGATTTTCATTACGAGTTCATCAAATGGATACTGGTTATGTTCATATGCCTGATAGCTCTTCTCCTTTATATACTTGATAAATGCCGAAAATGTATCTTCCGGATTCAATTCTGCCCTGACGCATAAGGTATTTACAAAAAGTCCTACCACCTGTTCTAATTCTCTTCCACTTCGAAGAGTCATCGGAAATCCTACAATGATGTCTTTGTTTCCTGTTAGCTTTTGCAACAGCACAAAATATACAGACATCATGACGACGTGTAGTGTTGTATGTGAGAATTCTGCAAGTTTTTTTACCTTTCTGGTAACCTCCTCATCCAGAAATCCCAAAACATAGTTGCCCTGATACTGCTGAACACGAGGACGTTTAAAATCAGACGGCAGTTCTAGAACCGGCAATGGTGCTTCTAGTTCCTTAAGCCAATACTGTTCCATTTCCTTGGCCTGCCCGGTCTGCAGCCAGTTCTCTCGTTCCTGAATCCAGTCGAAATAAGTAAGCGGAAGCTCTTGCAAGGTAACTTCTTTTCCCTGTTCCTGACAAGTATAAATCTGGTAGAGTTCCTGCAGCAAAATTCTTGTACTCCATCCATCGGTAATCAAATGATGCAGATTTAAATATAGACAACAGGACTGGTCATTTAACTCTATCAGCATAACGCGGATTAACGGTTTGGATAAATCGAAAATAAACTCATTTTCCCGCTGAAATAGCAACTCAAGTGCTCTATCCTGATCTTCGTCCTGAAGCTTTACACACTCGATCTCCAAGTCTAGCCTATCCAACACCTTCTGCATAATAACTCCGTTCCGGCTTAGAAATACAGTTCTAAGGACTAAATGGCGCTCTCCTAGTATTTCAATCGCCTTATGCAGGTAATCAGGTTTCAGCATCTTTGGCAAAACGGTATGAAATGGTAAGTTGTAGACCGTCTTTAATTCGCTTAGCTGATGAAGGAAATAGATTCTCTTCTGCTCTACGGACAAAGGATAATATTGACTCTCTGTCCGAATTGTCTGTGCGTTCTCCTTTATCTCCTTCACTTCACTTGCTGCCACCTCTTTCTGTTCGAGGTAGTTGGCAAGCTTATCTATAGATGCGTATTTAAATATTTCGCTAATACTGATTGTGATATGATATTTCTCCTTGGCAGCATTCACGATTCTAGTCGCAAGGATAGAATCCCCACCTTGGTTGTATATGCTGTCGTAGACATCAATTTCCGTTAAACCTAGTGTCTGCCCCCAGATAAGAGCCAACTGTTTCTCAAGCTTGGTATAGTTTTTGTCTTTTCTTCCTGTCAGGCGGACTGCTTCCTGCGCATCCTGTAATTCATGGGAGGAATCTAAGCGTATTTTATTCATTTCCTTGCTAAAATGCTTCCGGAAATACGCATGCTCTTTATTGATTCTTCCTACGACCAGTCTGGCTCCTTTATAGGCAAGTATTTTCTCGAATGCTTTGACTCCTTCTTCTCCTGTCACTGGATAGAACAGCTCATCTCTGCCTTCTATCCCCTTCGCCATTCCAATGTTTTCCCACCTGCTCCAGTCCACGGAGATAATCTTTGTCCCGACCTCTCTCTGGTTCATTGCCAACGCATCCATATAGGCATTAGCAGCTGCATAATCACTTTGCCCCGGGCCTCCTAGAAAAGAGCTAATGGATGACCATAGAAGAAGCGTTCCAATCTGATGTTTTTTACATAACTCATAAAGATTAGAAGTACCTTTTACCTTTGGTCCAATTACATTTACCATCTCGGAATCCTGTTTATACTGCACATACCCATTGCCTGAAACACCTGTCATATTAAGAACCAACTGAACCTTTCCGAACTGCTCTGCAATATTTTGAAATACCTGTTCTAAAGCCTCTTTCTCTGCAATGTCACAAGAATAGTACACCACTTTTGCACCAAAGCCTGTCAGGGTTTTCAGCTTCTGTTTTACATTTTTATCTGATTTATTTTCCTCAAGCGGAGTTTTTCCAATAATACAGATCGTTCCATTCTGGAGATCCGCAATCCTTTTGCAGATTTCGAGTCCGATTCCACCGATGCCGCCTGCAACAATGGCTACTCCATCCTTTTCTATCACAGTCTGCTTATCTGAAAAATGATTCACCGGTACGTCTTTGATTATCTGTTTATAGCGTACATTTCTACGGTAGGCAATGAAACTGTCCTCCTTATCCCCTTCCCCTTGCTCTAGCTCTGAAACTAAATACTGTAGTGAAGTATTGGAATCAAAATCAAGACATTTACCAGTCATGTTACTGCTCTCCTGATTCACCACCTGGAAGAAAGCGGCGAGCATGGCTCCTATCAGATTGCCGCCTTTTTCATTTTCCATGACACTGCATGCGGACTCTGTCACAACAAAACAACGGAACTTAAGATTTATATATTCTCTCATCAAAAGTTTTATCCAATGGATTTGTTCCATAAACTCCTGCTGAATCTGATCCGCATTGTCAATCTCGGTATTCTCCCTGGAATCTGGGACTGCCAGTACAAGATTGATTCTGGAAAATGGTTTCTGGTTCATCAGTAGGCCTTGCAGTCTAGACTCTATCTTTCCTTCTGCCATTAAACAAGTCTTCACCGAATATCCTGCCTGTTCAAAGGCCATCTTTACTTTTCTGCCAAGCTCCGTTTCGTCTTTAAGTAAAATAACATCTGATCCTGCATTTTTCTCAGTCAGCTCTAGCTGTTCCTGTGCCTGCCATTTCACCTCATGAAACATGGCGCTGTCTCTTTTTTCGAGCGAATTCTTATCCATTCTTCTGGCTACATAATCTTCAATGAAAACTTTAACGTTTCCCTGCCTGTCTGCCATTTTTATACGGTAAGATAATAATCCCTGTTCTTTATCCCGGCTTACCATATGAATGCTGCTTTGGATCTGGTTGCCAAGAGTACCTGCGATATATATTTTTTCGAAGTAAAATGGAAGGAAGTTTCCATCACTCTCTAGATGCAGCGCAGCGTTAATCCCATTATCAAGCAATGCTGGATGCATATAGTAATACCTTGCTTCATCTTCATATCTCTCTGCAAGCTTAAGCTGCACAAAACAGTCATTTTCTTCTATTTTTACAGAATTTATATTATTCCATCTATCCCCGGCATCTACAAACCTTTCTGTATTGGAAATCTTTATATTTTCCACATCGTCATCACGTTCCCAGTTGATTTCAAGCTTTTCCCGCTCTAGCATTTCTTCACGGTATAACTGGCATTCTGCATATTTTACCCAGCTATCTTCTGTTCCCTTGCCAAGAATAGACACCGCATAATATCCATCCTTCTTCTCTGCTATGACTTGTACTGTTTTCTTCTCCTGCCTATCTACAAAGAAGGGTTCTAGAAGCATGAACTTCTGTAAACATACTATTCCACCTGGATAGAGCTGATATCCTAATTCTGCCGCCATTTCAATTAAGGAAGCACCCGGGAAAAGATTTTTTCCATTTATGCTGTGTTCTTTCAGTACCCAGTGATCCTTTACCTGAAATGTTCTCTGGTATATGCAGATTCCTTGGTAATCTGCCGTTTTCATACCCAAAAGCTTCTGGTCTGCTTGTTGCCGGTTCTTTACCCAGCAATACTTCCGGTCTAGTGGATATAGCGGGATCCTGCATCTTTTCACAGCACTTGACTGATAATATTTATCCCAGTCGACCCGATATCCTTCTACGTACCGTCTCGAAAGTTCAAGTATTTTTTCCTTATCCTGATTCCATTCTCTCAGATACTCAATACGATCTGTCTTTTCTTCTGCCGTCTGAAAAAATGTATCCTCAATTGCCTGCATGTCAAGGTACAGCAATTTATCTATTTTTTCACATAAGTCCTTAACTTCGTTAAATACAATGGCAAGACGCCATGGAAGATGAATTTTTCCTGTATGGTGTGAATACAAAAACTCCTCTAGCTGAATGTGTGTTTGTTCCGCTAAAAACTCCCGCTCCCTCTGTAAGGTCTGTTTCATGAACTCTTTGTTCTTAGCCGAAAGCAGTAACGCATGATAGCACGGATTCTTAAGGCCTTCCTTTTCTGCTCCACACGGATTATAAAGTGCTTCCTCAAGCACCATATGACAGTTGGTGCCATTAAGCCCAAAGGAACTGACTCCGCACCTGCGTACTCCGTCTACCTCCCAGTCCATAAGCCTGTCACAGATATAAACAGGGGAAGCTGTAAAATCTATTTTCTGGTTTGGAGTATTAAAATGTGCAAACGGCGGAAGCTTTTTATTATTCAATGCCAGTATGGCCTTTACCAGACCTGCGATTCCGGATACCGTGTCCTGATGTCCTAAGTTGGTTTTTACGGCACTGACAGCACAAAACTGTTTTCTCGAAGTCTGACTTGAAAACGCCTTTGACAGGGCATCTACCTCAATAGGATCACCTAGTGAAGTTCCTGTTCCATGCACTTCCACGTAAGATATGGTATCCGGCGGCACCCCAGCATCTTTCCATGCCTTTCTTATAACCTCCTGCTGTGCCTGTCCATTCGGTGCTGTCAGGCCAATTGAATGACCATCCTGATTAACCGCACTCCCCTTAATTACCGCATAGATATAATCACCATCTTTCTTTGCCTTCTCATAAGGTTTTAGTAGAATAGCTGCTGCTCCCTCTCCTTCTCCAGTTCCATCAGACTGGTTGTCAAATGTATGTGTTTTTCCGTCAGAGGACTCGATTCCTATCTTTCCCTGATGCTCTAATGGAAAAAGCGTAATCTTACAGCCGCCTGCAATTGCCATCTCACACTCTCTATGTTGAATTGCTTTGCAGGCGTTATGTACCGCCACTAAAGAAGATGAACATGCCGTATCAATTACCATGCTTCCGCCTTTTAAGTCCAGCAGATAGGATAATCTTCCTGCAAGTACAGACGGTAAATTTGCAGCGAATGCAATGTCTAAAACTCCCTGGTCATATTCACTAATAATTGCCGCATACGAATCCAGCGCTGAACCGCTATAACCCGCATATACTCCCGTTAAACTGCCTTTAATTCTTTCCGTATACCCGGCGTCTTCAATCGCCTGCCACGCCGTTTCCAGAAATACTCTCTGGTTCGGATCCATAAGTTCCGCTTCTTTCGGAGCTATATGAAATGCTGAATAATCGAAATGTGAAATATCATCCAGATAGGCTCCCTTTCGAAAAACAATTTCCTTATCTGATTCCTTGCATTCCATATAAGCCCTCACGTCATTTTTTCTTATATCGGAAAGCTCACCTATGCAATCTCTCTTATGGGCAATATTGTTCCAGAATTCATCCACATTATCTGCCCCAGGAAAACGGATACCGATTCCAATTACTGCTATATCCTTTATCAAGTCCTGTTCAATTCTTTTTGCCTTTCCCGCAGCACTATCCATGATTTTCCGGATATTTAATTCTGATATCTGTTCCTTCATTTCATTCACCTTATCCTATCACAACATGATTATTCTTAATAATTCCATATATCCATTCAGTATTTTTTCTACATTGCTTCCACTTAGTTTCTCATTCTTAAAATACAGGTTACAGGTTAATGCTTCTGTTCCATCTGCTTCATCCTTTCTTACATACTGAAGGTGCAAATCAAATTTTTCCAAATCAGATATCATCTCCTCTGTTCCGATCACAATACTTGTCCCAGCCTGGTTCGCAATACATTCCTGAATCTTGGCTATTCCTACTTCCTCATGATTCTTTTTTCCCTGTATTCTCTTTTCTTTTATATTCTTAATAAAGCTAATTATGTAATCCGTTTCCTCACGCTTTACCAGTAAAGGCAGTACCGTATCTTTGCCGCCATATTGTAAAAATACCGTTCCCTCAGAATTTTTTGAAAGCTGTAAAACAGAAATCAAGAAAATACTCGCCAGTATATCAAAAGCTTCTACTTCCTGTTCTTCTGCTGTTTTATCAATCTCAAACAGCATCGCCTTATCTAGTGTTACTTCCAGATGATACGTGTAATCCTCCCCCTCAATGTCATAATAGCAATCTTCCAGTTGAAAGAGCGGAAAACCACTCAAATTACTTTCTTCCAGCTGGTTAAGGTACTCAGCTAATCTCCTTATATTGGGATAAAGGAACATGTCTGTAAGCTTAAATACATCAGGATACACTTTGTCAAGCCTATTGAATAGCTTTATAAGAAGGATGGAGTTTCCTCCTACATCAAAGAAATTATCCGTCATTCCGATTTTTACCGGTCCTAAAATATCTTTCCATATCTGTTCAATCTGTTTTTCTTTCCCATCCTTTGCTTCCTGGGATTCTGCATCTTCTGTTGTTTCCCACATTACATGCAATGCCTTCTTGTCTAATTTTCCATTCTCGGTAAGAGGCATGCTTGCTATTATCTGAATTCTGGATGGTATCATATAATCTGGTAACTTTTGTGCCAGTTCAGCCTTCAGTTCCTTTTCCACAATGCCTTCTGCAGTTGTCACAAAGGCATACAGTCTTTTTTCTGATCCTGCTTCCTGCAACAGAACAACGGCTTCTTTCACTCCACAGCATTCCTTAAGGCCCGCTTCCACTTCTGAGCTTTCAATTCGGTTTCCTCTTATTTTTAACTGCCCATCTTTACGTCCCAGATATTCTATATTTCCATCCTTGTTCCATCTTGCCCGGTCTCCCGTCTTGTATACCCTTAATCCCTTCACGAATGGATCCTCAATGAATCTTTCTCTGGTCAGCTCTTCATTATTCAGATACCCTCTAGCAACTCCGGCTCCTGCTATCCAGAGTTCCCCCTCTGTTCTTAACTGGCCGTCTCTTCCAACAATATAAATTCTTGTATTGTCAATTGGCTTTCCAATTGGGACAGACTCGATTCCTTCCTCACACTCATAATAGGTCACTTCCACGGTTGCCTCTGTCGGTCCATATAGATTCACCAACTTTGCATGCTCTCCCAATAGCTTGTAAAACCTTTCTACCTGTTCTGGCATTAATGCTTCCCCGCTTGCAAATACCAGCCTTAGACTATTCAGCCTCTTTGTTTCTTTTCGCTGCTCTATATATTCTAAAAATACCTCAAGCATGGACGGTACAAAATGCATAACGGTAATCCTATTGCTTTCGATACATTCTATTATCTCCTCTGGATTTTTCTCACTACCTGGATTCAACAGACATACACTTGCTTCGGAAAATACATGCCAGAACAGCTCCCATACAGACACATCAAAGGTTGTTGGTGTTTTCTGAAGAATCACATCGTCCGCTCTAAGCGGATACGCCTTCTCCCCCCAGTGTATACGGTTCATCACGGAACGGTGTTCAATCATGACCCCTTTTGGTTTTCCTGTAGAACCCGACGTATAGATTACATATGCCAGATTATCTGGAGATACTGGCTTAAGTTCTGTCATACTTACTTCCTGACACTCGAAGATATCATGAATGACTTTTGTTTCCACATGTTCAAAATAAATCTGTTTTTCCACCCCTTCTACCAGAAGAAGTTTCATCTGGCTATCCGCCAGCATATAACAGATCCTCTCTCTTGGCAGATCCAGATTGATTGGCAGATAGGCCCCGCCTGCCTTTAGGATTCCCATAACAGCGGTCAGCATATCAAGGGATCGGCGGGATGTTATGCCTACAACATCCTCACAATTCACACCTTGCAAACATAAATATCTTGCAATCTTATCTGCTTTCTCCTCGAACTCCCTATAGCTCATTTTCATTCCATTCATACTTGCAGCAATTGCATCTGGCTCTCTCCGCGCCTTTCTCGTAAACATGCTTGGCAGTGTCTCTTCAGAAGGATATTCTGCTTCTGTCTGATTGTATGCTTCTAAAAGCCTCTGCTTCTCCTCAAGTCCTATCATTGGAATATCTTTAATGCTTGTTTGGCCATTTTCCATAATATAAAACAGAATATTTTGGTAGTATTTTAAAAGTCGCTGTACGGTAGCTTCATAGAACAAGGAAGCATCGTATTCCATGTGAACTTGAATTCCATCCGGCATATGTACAACTTCCATTGATAAATCAAATTTTACTGGATGGTTTTCATAAGGTTCCATACGGATCTTGCATCCATCTGCCATAAGCGTAATTTCTTTTCCATTGCGCATCGTAAACATCGTATCTGCTAAAGGATTATCACTTCCATCCGTTGTCCGCCCCATCTTTTCAATAATCTTTTCAAATGGATAATCCTGATTCTCAAAAGCTTCCAGAACGGTTTCCTTCACTTCTTTCGCAAATGTCCAGAAATCTTCATTCTCACTAATTTCACAGCGGAGTGCTACTGTATTCGCATACATCCCAATCAGGTTTTCACACTCTTTCTGTTTTCTTCCCGTAACAGGGGTTCCGATAATCAGGTTATTGCACTCGCAATACTTATGCAATAAGACGTAATAACCCGATAAAAACAGGACAAATGGTGTAATTTCTCTTTTCTTTCCTGCCTCTATCAACCGTTTCGTCTCCATTTCACCTATGAATAGAGAACACTCGTCCCCGACTGGTTTTTCCTGCTTATCTCTTCTCCGATCGCAAGGAACCTTAAGTTTTTCGTCCTGTCCTAGCAGTTTACTTGTCCAATACAATTCTTGTTCCTTCACTGTTTCAGAATTCTCGAACTGCTCGCACCATACCATGTAGTCACTAAAATTAACTTTCAGTTCGGGCAGTTTTTCTTTTCTATAGAATGATAGCAACTCATGAATCAGAATATGAATCGACATTTCATCTGCTATGATATGGTGAACCTGTATCAGCAGATAACTTTTTTCACCATCCGTCTCAAGTAACGCCGCCTTCATGAGTATCTCTTCTTCCAAAGCGAATGGAACAAAAAATTCCTGCATGGCTTTCTTAACATCAAGTGTCTTAATTACAGGCAGACGGAATTCTGGTGCGTCAGATACCTTGGCTACGATTTCGTCATTTATAATGATAAATGAACTTCTCAGCGCACTCTGTCGCCGGATTACCTCTTTAAATGCCTCCTCTAATAATGAAACTTTTAACTTGCCTTCTACAGAGAGCACAATTGGAATGTAGTAGCTCAAGGAACGTGTTCCGAATTGATGCACTAAATATAATCTGCGCTGGGCTGAAGTTACCGGATAAAACTCTCTTTTGGGCACAGATGTAATGGCAAATGTCTTATTCTTTTCTTGATATCCTCCATCAATAATTCTTGCAACCCCTTCTATGGTATTCTCATTCAATATCTGTCCTATTGAAATCTGTTTATGAAGACAATCTGATATTTCATTGATAATCCTGATAGCAAGTCTTGAGTCTCCTCCTAGTACGTAAAAATCATCGTCTACCGCAATGGTGTCATAGCCGAATACATCTGCCCATATATAGGCAAGCGCTTTCTCGGTCTCTGTATAGCTGCCCTGTTCTCTTCCTTTTAGGGTAACTCTCCTTTTCTTTCCTGCCCTTCCCCTTGTCTTCTCCCGGTTTTGTTCCTTTAGTGTTTCTAGATGCCTTACAATATCAGTATGCAGCTTGATCGGTATTTCTTCATATACCTGACATAGTTGTTCATCAAAATGCAATGGGCATACCAAAATACGGTTCACTTCTCTTTTCAGAACTTCATCAAATGCCTGAATGGCTTCCTGAGTGGATAATGTCTTAAAAATGCTTCGTTTTTCTACTAGTCCTCTTGGGGCACCTCCGGTTTCACTCCATATTCCCCAGTTTATAGTAATGGTATGTAGCCCCTCCTGATTTCGGTAGAATGTAAACGTGTCCAAAAATGCATTGGCTGCCGTATAAGCTCCTTGTCCTGGAATACCGCTTACTGTAACAGCTGAGGAAAAATTAATCCAAAATGCTGGTTTATAGGCTCTAGTCGCCTTATGAAGATTCCAGGTTCCCTGGATTTTAGGACGAGTTACCTGTAAAAATTCCTCAAAACTCTTATTCGCCAGAAATCCTCCATCGAATACTCCCGCAGCATGAATGATCCCATCAATTCTTCCCTTCTCCTTTATAATCTCACCGCATACTCTTTGTGTTTCATGTTCATCGGCAATATCAAACGCATATATACTTACCTTGCTTCCCATCTGCTCAATCTGCATGATTTTCTTTATTTTCTGTGCAGTTGCCCCTGCTCTAGAATTGACAATCTGCTCCCACTCACTTCGCTTCGGCAAAGGATTCCTGCAAAGCAAGACAAATGTCTGCTGCCCCTTTCCGGCGATGTATTCCGCGATCTCTAGTCCCAATCCGCCTGTACCACCAGAGATAACATAGACACCATCCTTCCAAAAAACCAGATTCCTTCTATCTAGTTTGTCAGGCTCAATGTTCTGAAGCTCTTCCACATACCTTTTTCCATCACGGTATGCATAAACAACCGCATTGTCTTCTGACTCAAGGCAAAGCTCCTGTATTATATGTTCTACGGCTTCCGTTTGGTCCAGATCCAGAATCCGAACTGCAATATTAGGATTTTCCGCATTGATTACCTTTCCTAAGCCTGCCATTGCACCCTGGAATGGCTGATAAAACGATTCTGTTCCACTTACCAGATAGGAATTGCTTGTTAAAATGAAGAAGCCTATCTTCTTGGCTGCCTCCTGCCTCATCATACACTTCGCAAGCCAGAACAAGCCATAAAGTCCTGTATTCAGATATTCATCAACATTTCCATTTTCAGCCTCCGCATTCATGCTGAATCCATAAATCACCTGATCGATAGAATTTAAATGAATATCCTCAAATAACCTGATATAATCCCCTTGGCCTGTACCGATAGCATATTTTGTTTTATCCTTTTTCTCATAGGACTCGGCCTGTGTAACACATATCAACTCACTCTCCAGCTTCCCAAGCTCTTCCATCAGCTTTTCTGCCAGTTCTCCTTCTGGGAGGAATAACAAAATCCGTGATTTATGCTCTTGCCTGTCCTTGAGTAATTCCATTTCCCTCCAGCCCAGTTTGTAGTAAAGTGAATTCTCACTAACCTTATCTGCAACAGGCGGCTGTTGGAGTGAATCATCTTCCTCCATCCAGCAAGGTATCTTTTCGAATGGATATACCGGCAGACTCACTCGTTTTAATGCTTCCTTTTCGTATAGTCTATCCCAGGCAATCTGCCCTCCATCTGCGTATATAGCTGCAATACGTAATAGTTGGGCATAAGTCAATTCTCGTATTGTTTTTTTCTGAATATCCTCGGCATCATCCAGGCCGCTTTCCGTTTTCCTGTTTCCAAAGAAAACACCCTCCATGGTTCTTTCACCATCTCCAAGAAGACAGTTCTTTAGTTTCTCTTCTAATTCCTGTTTCGTTTTTGCCACGATGCCCAAGCGATAATCAAAATGTGTTCTTCCCACAGCTGCAGTATAACAAATTTCTTCCAGGCTGAGTGGTGTCTTATTAAGAAACGCATCGTATTCCTTCATATATTGCCAAAGTACGTTTTCCGTCTTTGCAGATATGGTAAATATAGCTCCCTGTTCCAAAGCTCTGGTTTCCTCCACCTCGTTTCTATCAGGTGCTTCTCCCATCACAATATGTACATTGGTTCCACTAAAGCCGAAAGAGCTGACTCCACACAGACGGCCACCATCTTTATTGCTTTGCCAGTCCTTTAAAGAATCGTTAATGTAAACCGGCCCCTGGTGAAAACGTACATAACGGTTTGGTTCGCTAAAATGAAGAGTTGGCGGAATCTGCTGCTTCTGAAGAGCCATCACCATTTTTATAAATGATGCCATTCCAGATGCAGCAACCGTATGCCCAATATTCGATTTTACTGAACCAACTCCGCAAAATTGACGTCTGGCAGTATGCTTAAGAAATGCTTTCTGTAATGCCTTCAGTTCGATTGGGTCGCCAATAATCGTTCCAGTTCCATGCGCTTCAATATAAGATATCTGTTCTGGATGAATCTTTGCCCGCTCCCAGGCAGCCTCAATAACCTCTTCCTGTGCCCTTCCATTTGGTGAAGTCAGGCTGCTAGATGCCCCATCACTGTTAACAGCACTGCCCTTAATAACCGCCTGGATATTATCACCGTCTTTTACCGCATCTTTTAAGCGCTTCAAGACAACTACACCCGCACCCTCTCCCCATACTGAGCCAGTAGCGTCTTGAGAAAAGGCACATATTTTTTCATTATCTGCTGTGATTTCTTCCATGCTGGCATCTCGTACAATTCCAAATGGAAACACATGAACACCGCCTGCTATTGCATAATTACATTCTTTGTGCTTTAATGCCTGACATGCGTCATGTATGCATACAAGTGCTGATGAACACGCGGTATCTACCACCTTGCATGGTCCCTTCAGATTCAGAAAATAGGATAATCGTCCTGCAAGAACTCCAGTATAATTTCCTGCCCTTGTTAAAATATCTTTGTTGCCAAATATAGTTCTATATTCATGTCCAATTGTATGGTCACGTCCTACAAAAACACACGTATCAGAACCATAGTACTGCTCTAGACTGATTCCAGAATCTTCAAGTGCCTGAATAGCCACCTCTAAAAAGACTCTCTGTGCCGGTTCAATTCCTTTTGCTTCATTGGGAGAAATATTAAAATACGGATAATCAAATTTATCGATTTCTGAAAGATAACCACCTTTTTGAAATGCTTTCTCCTTATGGCGGTTATCCATAAGCTGTTCCTTTCTTTCATCAGAGATGGAACAAATGCAGTCTTTGCCCATAGAAATATTATTCCAAAATTCTTCCTTGCTATCTGACTGAGGAAATCTGCATGCGACTCCAATAACAGCTATTTCATCTTCTTTTTCTGCATCATCCCTGTTCATCTGCTGAAGCCACTGGATTGCATCTTCTTTGGCAATTTCACCTTTTTGAAATTTTTCTATGATAAATTTATTAAACGCCGTATAATTCAATCTCATTTTCTCCTTACAAAAGTCTGTTCACGTACTCTAACGCATTGTCCACCGACACTTCTCCCTTCTCGATACCGTCCATAATCTGGGATATATCTTCAAAATCCTCGTTTAGTTTTTCCTGTGCTTTCTCCTGCGCCTTTTTATCCTTTTTCTGGATGCTGGTAACGTACTCGCTAAGTTCAAATACCGTTGGATATGTGAAAATATCTGTAATATCCAGAATATTGCCAAACTCCTTCTGGTATCTTTTCAAAAGCTTAGTAGAGATAATGGAGTCTCCGCCAATTCTAAATAAACTGGTGTATATATCAATCTGATTCAACCCCAGAACCTCTGCCCATATTCCGGCTATGATTCGTTCATTCTCTGTATAATTGCCTTTTTTCTTTCCTTTTATCTGGAACTGGGTGCCACTTGTTTTTCTCGCTTCTCCCTCACCGGTTCCCATCTGGAATGCATTTGTTTTCTTAAAAAGCTCTGGCGCCAGCCTGATTGGCATTTTTTCAATACTGGCTAACTTTTCATAATCAATCTTACCGGCGACTAGACGTACATAATCGTGATGAAGAGCAAAATCTAAAACCTCCACTGCCTCTTGATTCATAATCCCCATCAGAATTCCCTCTTCGCTCTTAAACCTTACAGCCATACCAGTCTCTCTCCATGAGGTCCAGTTTATGACGATTGTCCGCTTCCCAAGAAGCTTCCTTGACTGTGCATAAGAGTCCAGATAGGAATTTGCTGCGGTATAATCACCTTGCCCAATACCTCCCGAGATACTCATGGCAGATGAGAACAACAGCATCCAGTCTAATTTATCGTCCTTGGTCAGTTCATCAAGAATATGCGTTCCCAGCATCTTTGGTTTCAATACTTCTGTAAACTTGTCTTCTTCCTTCTGTGCAAGATATCCCTTGCTTCCTAATCCTGCTGAATGCACGATTCCAGCTATTTTTCCATATTGTTTTCTGATGTCCTCTAAGCAATAACTCATTTGTTTATAACTCGTTACATCTGCTTTATAATAAACAACCTTCTGCTCCGGCTTAGCTATCAGTTCTAATTCCTTAAGTGCCTTTTTCTTTTCTAGTATATGGTCCACATCATTTTCATTGCCTATCATGTCTTCCTTATCTGGAAGTTCCATTCTTCCAAGAAGTACGACATTTCCAGCATGATTGCTTAACAGGTATTTTGCAACTTGGACACCAATACCACCGAGACCTCCTGTAATCAGGTAAGTGCCATTCTCTCTTAGCTTAAATTCCTTTGTCTCCTTACTTGAAACAGGTTCGATATATTCACAATGCCTTCTGTTTTCTCGGTATCCGATTACGCCCTGGTTGCCTTCCTGTAAAAGCTCCTCCAAAATCATGTTATAGCCCGTATTCGCATCTACATCCATTCCCCAGCAGTTGATTCCTGGATATTCTGCTGAAATAGTACGTGCTAAACCTAATACTGCTGCATTTTCAGGGTAAATCCCTGTCTCCTTCCCAGTCATCTGATAAGCGCATTCTGATAGGATAACCAATTCAATTCCCTTTGCCATATTCTGTCTAAACAGTGCCTTCACCATATGGAACAGTTCGAGAACCTTCTGATTAATCTTCTGTTCACAGATTGGGGCATCCTGTACGCCTGTAATATCGTATACAATGCGAAGCTGCTTATTATTTTTCATACCGCCAAGTATTACATCATAATTGCCGCCTGCTTCCATGCGAAAAACTGGAACTCCTTTTGCTGCAAGGCTATCCAACAAGCCATCGCTTCTATGTCCTGCAGCGCTTACAAAAATGGTTGGCATAACAGAAGCCGCTTTTGATTCTTCTCTGCTTTCTTCTCTCCAAACTACCTCATGACACAGGGCATCCATGCGATTGGAAGAAAGGAACTGTTGTTTATTTACCTTTTTCACACGATAGTTTTGTACTTGTGCAATAACGTTCCCATTTTCGTCTATTAACTCTCCCGAAAATGTCACAACCTCATCACTTGCATTCTCTTTCTTCATTCGAACCAGATGACTATAGAATGTTTTCGGAAGCTCCTGATAGAGCTTTAGGCTTCCATAAGAAAAAGGCAGGTACATATGGCTATTCATTGACTGGATGATGCTGTTCATGGCATTATCTAGCATTGCCGGGTGAAGTTTAAAGTTCACGATATCACTCTGGTATTTTTCTAGAAGGCTGATTTTTACCAATACTTCTTCTTCTCCAAGGAAAATGTCCTCGATAGTGTCCGTCCATCTTCCACCTAAGCTTGCCTGACTCCGCAGTGAAACAATCTGATTTTTGCTTGCTTTTTCAACCTTCTTACCGCATCTTTGAATATAAGTATCTATTGATACCGCTCTTCTTTCCTTCTCCTCTAAAAAATGGACTTTTGCTTCCGCATGCTTTTGCCATTCCTTGCTTTCACTATCTGTATCCCTGCTTGCAAATGTGAATTCTAACCCGTTATCATTTCTGCTGACTAGAATCTGAAGCTCTTTCACCTCATTTTCCTTCACGATAAATGGCTGCCAGAATGCAATGTCTTCACATTCTATCTGGGAACCTGTATGGTAATTACCAGCGATCTGATACATAAACTCAATATATACAGTGCCCGGAACCAGATACTGCCCAAGTATATTATGCTCCTGTAAAAACCAGTAATCTGAGACACTTAGCTGGGCTGCATATACATCCTCATGAATAGACTCGGATACACAGGTACCACAAAGCGGATAAATTGTTTTTCTGCCTTTCTTTTTAGACTCGATCCTGTTTCCACCGTTGTCTTCTAGGCTGGGCCAATATGTATTCTGCTCGAACGGATATGGCAGCAGATGAACTTTATTACATTTCTTCTCCTTATAAACTGCCAGCCAGTTAACGTTTCCACCTTTTATGTATTTTTCAAGCAGGCGTACTAAACTGTCATAGCTATAGAAGATATCCTTCTGCTCCCTGATAAGGTCATCTAACTGTCTGGTTAAGAGCAGTTTTTCTTCCTCTGCAAGTTCTCCCTCTGCCTTATCATCCTTTTTACTGGACACAATGCTATGGAAGCCATAAAAAATTCCTTTTGCTTCTCTCCAACCCTGATTGCATATCTGTTCAAGTTTTATACGCAGCCCGCTCATGCTTCTTACAAGTACTGCCAAACGGTAGTTATACTGTCCTCCTACGCAATTAAGGGTCTGGCACAACGCATCAATGTTTAGTGTATCTGACGTGTTAATTAAAGTTCGATATCTTTTACATAACTTGGTTAACGACTGCTCTGTCATTGCTGATAACGTGAATACTTTCCATTCTTCCTTATTGGTATCTGCTTTCTTAACCGCTGGGGCTTCTTCTAACACAATATGGCAGTTTGTCCCATTAAATCCAAATGCACTTACTCCGCCACGTCTTGGCTGTTTTCCGTTTTTCTTCCACTCGGTTGGACGGTCGCTTACATAAACAGGGCTATCATCAAAGCTAATATAGGCATTCGGAATCTCAAAATTAATGGTTCCCGGAATTACCTTATGCTGCATTGCCAGAACCATTTTAATTAATCCTGCAACACCAGAACTGGACGCTGTATGTCCAATATTTGGCTTTACTGCACTAATTGCGCAAAACTGTTTTTTGTCTGTGTATTTTCGAAACGCGCTGGTAAGTCCCTTGATTTCAATCGGATCTCCTAAAAGGGTTCCAGTCCCGTGACTCTCTATATAAGCTATTGTTTCCGGATTCACTCCCGCCTTTTCCCATGCTTCCACTAAAAGCTCGGCTTGTGCCTCTGCATTTGGAGCGGTAATTCCATTTGACGCACCATCATTATTGATCGCGCCGCCCTTAATTACTGCATATATATTATCACCATCTTTTAGGGCCTGCTCATAGGGTTTTAAGAATACAACTCCAACACCTTCTGATCGGATGGTTCCTTCACCCCTATTATCAAATGCCATTATCTTGTCATTTTCTGTACAGATCATCATCATTGGATCATCATCCTGACGGAATACATTGTCGCTAATATAGATTCCGCCGGCCATGGCCATTTCACATTCCCCTGCTTCAATTGCCTGGCATGCTTTATGTACAGCTACCAGACCTGAAGAACATGCGGTATCAATTACTAAACTCTCCCCCTTGAGATTCAGCATGTAGGATAACCGGGTTGCAATAAGAGATGGATACAGTCCCGTAAGTGCAAGAGGGTCTGTTCTATCAGTAATTGCAGCAAAACCATGGCTGCTCTGGTTATCCATACCGACAAAAATAGCAGTTTTGGTTCCTTTGATATTTTCCCCTCCTATCCCTGCATTTTCAATAGCTTCAAAAGCGGTCTCCATAAAAATGCGGTGGGAAGGTTCCATAAACTGTGCTTCCTTTGCAGACAAGTGGAAAAAATTCGCATCAAATTTTTCAACATTTTCTATGTATCCACGATACTCAAATAATTCTTTTACCTCTTTTTTACCCTCAAAATATTCAGGATAACTTTTTTTCCAAAGTTCTACTCTTTCTTCTGATGGGTATCCCAGACAAGATCTCATCTTAAAAATATTGTCCCAGTACTCATCCATATTTTCTGCCTTTGGATATCTGCAGGACATCCCAATAATTGCAACTTCTGTTTTCTTTTTGCTGTCTGCTAACTCCATCAAAAGCTTCTTTGCATCTTTTTTACTTAAATTTCCGGACGCAACCTGCCTATATATATTTTTTCTCGTTTCTTCCATGATAAATACCTCTCTACATCTGCAACAGTTCATCTACACTTTCTGGTGATATTTCTCCCTCAGCAAGCAATTCTAAAATTCTGTCTAAATCATCCATTTCCTCCGAATGTTCTTTTTTTAACGGCTTACTGTCTGCTTTTTTTTCATCTCCATATTGTTTTGCAATATATCTAGATATCTCCCTTATGGATGGGTATGTAAAAATATCTGTTATATCCAGTTTACGCGGATACCTCTTATCTAGTTCATTCAGAAGTTTTGTTGCAATCAGGGAATTTCCTCCAAGTTGGTTAAACATCGCACTATCCTCGATTATTTCTTCACCGAATACCTGACACCAGACTGTTCTGACCGTTCTTAGTATGGAAGCCAAATCCACTTTTCCATAATCAGGCTGTTCATCCATTACTTCCTCTCTTTGCGTAAGGGAATGTAATAATGACTCCCCAACCCTAAGATTCATTTCTTCTACTGTCTGCAAATTGATTCCATTTTGGATTCTTCCTATAATGGCCTTATCCATATGGCTTGACATATATTGCTGAAAGGCATGTACCGCATCCCTTGTTTTCATCATCTCGAAGATTCCTGATTCTTCTACATGGTTTTCATATGCCATTCCTGTCTCTTTCCATGCGGACCAGTTTATAATATGGACTGGAAGTCCCTTCTTTTTCCCACTTTCCCAGACACCCTCTAAAAATACATTTGCCGCTGTATAGTCAGCCTGTCCAGGTGCTCCAAGTATACTTGTTACAGATGACATATATAGTATGAAATCTAATTTATCATTCTCAAAAAGCTTATGAAGTATCAAGGTTCCTGTTATCTTTGGACGAATTGTGTTCCACATATCTTCTTCCTTTTTCTCATACAAAAAACCTTCCCCCATAATACCGGCCCCATGGATGAACCCATTGATCTGCCCATAGCGTTCGATTACTTTTTCTTTTACGTTTCGCATGCTTGTAAGATCTGCAATATCTGCTGCATAATAAATAATCTCGCTGCCTAATTTCTGTAATTCCCCAAGTCTTTCCGCCCGGCGTGCCACTCTAGCATCACAGCCTTCGCCTATTGCAGGTATCTGTGTTTTTCCAATTATGACAAGCTTGCAATCTCTTTGCTTTAAGATGACCTTGGCAACCTCGAATCCGATTCCACCAAGTCCTCCTGTTATCAGATATACTCCTTGTTCTTTTAATGGATAAGCATTCTCACTTTCCCTGCATTCTACCTTTTCGAACTGGCGCACATAACATTTTCCAGCTCTCACAGCCAGATAATCGCCATCTGACAGAGATAACATATGATAAACTGCCTGCTTCCATTCTGTTCCAGCTTCCAGATCGATACTGGCAAACTTGCTTCTCCTGTACTCTAATGCTGCCGACCTTACAAAGCCTTGCCTCATTTTTTGATATGGATTATAGGTATCTTCTTTTCCCGTTACCTTTTCTGCCTGTTCTGTGACACTGATTATTTTCATTTTACAGAAATGATCCTGCTGGGAAAGAACCTTTAAAATTTTATGAAAACGGAATACAGCCGCTTCCGTATAGTCTTCTGCTTCTTGAATCGACTCGCCACATGAGCACACACCCGGAAGATCACAAAATACAACATCCAGGTGCCTGGCATCTTCTTTTGCGAACTGAACCAATTCTTTCTTTAATGCTTTTTCGGATAAGACGCTGATACAAATACGCTTTGTACGCTTCACCATTTCCTCTAACTTATCTGCAAGCTGCTTACTCTCTTTTGTCTGATCCTCAAGTATAAGAACCGCTCTGCTATCATTAATTTCTTTCACAAAGGTCTGCTTTTCTTCCACCCAGTCTACCTTGTAAAACCAATCTCCCGCTTTTCCCTGATGCTTCTCTGGCACCTTATTCCTGTCTTCCTCATGCAAACGCTTAAGCGTATGTTTACTGATACTTCCAATGAGTCTTCCTTCTACATCCAGCAGCTCAATATCAAAAGAAACTAATTCTCTGTCTTTTGCTGCATTGCATTTCTTAATATGACAATAGAGTTTATCTGGAATTCTATCATATAGTACAAAGGAATCCTGCGCTAACGGAAGATAATATCCATTTCCCATAGAATGACTCATAGTGTTGATTGATACATCCACTAATGACGGATGACATAAATACTCCATAAAATCGTTTTTATACTGTTCATCCATCATATTCTTTATCAGCAGTTCACCATCGTTACAGTAGATCTCACTCTGGATGGAGGTCCAGCGTGGTCCAAATCCAATGCTGTCTTCAATACTATCAGGATTATTAATCTGTTTTCCTGTTATCTTCGTTAACCGGTCACGGATTGCTTCCACATCCCTTATCTGTTCCCGCTCTGCTTTACGGCTGCACAGCTCACCCTGGGCATACACATCCCAGGAATCATTTTGCTCGTCGTATCCAGTCACCGTAACTGCATAATAGAATTCCTTCTTCTCTACTATCGTGTGAATCTTCTTTGTCTCATCAGGCTCCAGCTCCATTGGTTTTAAGAACATGATTTTCTGAAGTCTGAATGGTTTTCCTTTATAATACTGTGTTCCGAGGAACTGAAGCATTTCCAGATAAGCCGTTCCCGGAGGAAAACATTTCCCCATAAAGCGGTGGTCCTTTACTACCCAGTGTTTATCCAGATTAAAATACGTGCAGTAAATATCCTGGTATAAGGATTTTACAATGCACACGTCAAACAACGGATGAGCAACTGGGGCGCCGACTTCTATTCGCCTCCCTTCTTTAATCTGTGGCCAGCATCTCTGTTTTTGAAAAAAAGTGCCGGGAAGATGGATTCTTTTCACCTCATCATATAGATAGATCCATTCCCAATCTATTTTTTCTCCTTCTATATACATCTGTGCAAGAGAAGCAAGAGCTTCTTTCGTTCCTGACAGCATTGCTTCTTTATGCGTTGGCATTGTGCCTGTAAAAACTTCTTTCACCACGGTTTTACTGTAATAAATATTTTTCCCTTCCGCTCTGCCCGTTTGAAACTGCTCAAGGGATTTCATTAGTTCTAATTTATGGTCAAATAAAATTGCAAGGCGGTGGGGACCATGTTTCCTTCCTACTGCTAATGTATAGCAAAGTGCCTGCAGGCAAAGGGTACATTCCACAGCCTTCTGTATCTGTGTAACACTATTGAGCAATCCTTCATAGCTTCCGCTAGAAAGCACAAATATGCCTCGATTCTGGTTTTGCATAGAATTCTGCGGCCCCTCGTATTGTCCTGCATATTCTTCCGCATATTCCTCAACAACAACATGGCAGTTTGTCCCACTAAGCCCAAACGAACTGACCCCGCATATCATAGCTGTTTCCTCTTCCCATGGTAGCAGACGGTCATTTACATAGACGGGTGACTCTGCAAATGCTATCTTCCGGTTGGGTAGGTGAAAATGCAGATTAGAAGGAATTGAGCGTTTCTGCAACACTAACAAAGTTTTTATAAGGCCCGCGATTCCTGAAGCATAATCCAGATGTCCCATATTGGTTTTTACCGTACCAATTGCACAAAACTGTTTTCTGTCAGTGTACTCTGAGAATGCTTTTGTCAGTGCATTAATTTCAATTGGGTCTCCAAGCTGTGTTCCTGTTCCGTGTGCCTCAATGTAAACTAGTTCTTCTGGATTTATCTCTGCTTTCTCCCATGCACTCATCAGCACTTGTTTCTGTGACTCAACATTCGGCGCTGTTATTCCAACTGAAGCGCCATCCTGATTGACGGCACTCCCTCTGATAACCCCATAGATGCTATCCTGATCCTCGATTGCCTGGGACAAACTCTTTAATAAAATGACGCCCGCTCCTTCACCATACATGGTACCATCCGAGGAATCATCGAAAGTTCTTGTCCTGCTCACGCTTGATTCAATTCCGTAATCGTCTTCTTTTTTTACGGGGAGCACACAGACATTTACTCCGCCTGCAAGGGCATACTCACATTCCTGCTTCAGAATAGACTGGCAGGCAAGGTGAACAGATACTAACGATGAAGAACATGCCGTGTCAATTACCATGCTTGGTCCTTTAAAATCCATATAATATGAAATCCGGCTGGCAACAATTGACCTCATATTTCCTGTAAAAGATAACATGGCAAAATTATCATCTGATGCCTGTATGATATTCTGATACTGGTCAGAATTACTGCAGCCTGCAAATACACCTACTTGGGCACTTCTTAAACTATCTCCACCGTAACCCGCATCATCTAGACACTTCCAAGATGTCTCCATGAATATTCTCTGTGCAGGATCCATGAGATCTGCTTCCTTTTTTGAAATGCCAAAGAAAGAATAATCAAATTGATCGATATCATCTATGTAGGACCCTTGAAAATACTTTCTGCTCTTCTGATTTTCAGATATCTTTGCAAAATATCTTTCTGTATCCTCTTTGCGCTTTTCAGGAATATCACTGCCTGTTGTAACTGATTTTGCGAGAAGATCCCAAAACTGCTCTGCCGATTTGGCTTTCGGGAAATTTACACCTATGCCGATAACTGCAATGCTCCCACTATTTTTTTCTATCACACATGCATCGTCTTCAACATAGTCAATAAAACTCATTTTCTCTGCGCTCCTTACTATTTTCTAAGATGCCAAGGATCTGATCTTCTATCATTATTCCTGTATAATCTTTTGAAATACATTTCTTATCTGCTCTTCACCTTGAAGTGCTGTCTGTATACGTTCCTTCATGTTAATCTGCTTGCAACGGTAAACCCCTGCTGTACACAGTTTGAATACGGCCCGCCATTCGTTTACCACCATATCCGCGGCCTCAGCAAGCTCCGTCTCATATTTTCCAGCTTCAAAATTCTTCTGATACAGCTTAGTGACCTCCTGATACAACAGCTGTTTATAATTGGTGCAGTTTCCAAATATTGAACACAGTTCCAGTCCTTCGTCCACATCATTATCATTGACTGCCTTTTCAATTTCCCTGCAAAGTATCACTTCCTTAATAGCTTCCTTTCCCGCATTATCAAGAAGTATCTTCAAACACTCCTTCAGGTTAGCCCCCGTATCCAGATTTTTTACTTTCGGGTTCATATCCATCGCCCAGAGTACTGCACCATTTTCCTTTTCCAAATAGCCGTTATATAATTTTTCTATTTCCTGAAATGGAAGGATAAACTCATCACACTTTTCGTCTGTTCGCTGTTTATCATCCAGAATATAGTAAATCTGTTTTTCTGCATCATAACCCTTTATGAGAAACAGATGTGCATAGTCCTGTTCCATGTAATACTTAGAGTAAAACAAGTATTTTAAATTTCCCCCCAGCATAACGGGTTTTCCTTCATTAATCTGCTCCATAATAGTCTTGTGGAGGTTATCTGGCTGTTCAAATACACTGATTGCCAAATGGAGTTTATCACTCAAAATATATTTCATCGTAATAAAGAAGTTACTAAGCACTTCTTCCTGAAATGTTTTGATATCGTAGCACTCTATAATCTTTAGGTACAGGAAAAAAACATCTGAATATCCTGTCCCTATATTATCCAACAAAATGCAGATTGGTTTTTCAAAACAGTTTATATCGAGATAAGTATGTTTCTCTTCAACAACCTTCACCTGATTCAGAAATTTTTTCATTTCTCCCTCCCGCTCTGTGTTCCTAACGAAATGCGGAAAAAATATCAAAATCAAACTGATAACCTACTTCATTATATAATTCCTTCCATCTCTCTTCCTGCTCCTTTAGCTCGGTCTGTTTGGTCCGGAACACCGATTTCAGCATTTCAAGCGCTTCCTTTGCCTGCTCAAATGTAGGTTGTTCTCTTTTTGCTTCTAGCTCCTCATACATTTCCTTAACCTTTCGGTATGGAAAAATCACTCCTTTTTCGTATGCTTCCTCATCGTCGCTGTTATTTCTAGTACATACAGCAATCGCCATGCATTTGGAAATGAATCTAAGTTTATCCTGTGCTGGCTGGAACTCTTCCTTTAATTTTTTCTTATCTTCTTCCTCATCATAAGAATATGTACTTACATTTGTGATGGTACGTTTCACAAGATTTTTCATAACATGCTTTGGTCCAAATTCCAGATATGCCAAAACACCTTCACTTTCAAGAAAACGTAATGTATTTACCCATTGCACTGGTTTTGTCATCTGCAAGGTCAGGTTATCAATAATACTTGCACTGGATTCATATGGCTTGCCAGTCACATTAGAAACCACCTGGCATTTCCTCATATCACCGAACTTATATTTCTCTAATTCTGCTTTTAATTTTTCTGCTGCTGACTGCATAAATGGGGAATGGAATGGAGCACTTACCTTCAGTACAGTAGATGTTGCTCCAATAGCCTCCAGATTTTTTACTACCGCTTCTACGGCACTTTTATCCCCTGAGATCGTTGACTGCTGTGGAGAGTTAAAATTCGATACTACAACAACTTTATTGTCCACAGAAACCTTCCGGCATTCTTCTACGACAATATCACTGTAAAGCCCGCTTACTGCTGCCATTAAATTATCCTGCGTACTTGCTTCCTGCATGAACCTTCCTCTGCTTCTCACAATTTTAACTGCATCAGAAAATGCTAATGCACCGCTGATTACCAGTGCTGTATATTCTCCTAAACTATGTCCTGCTGCATAGAAGGGTACACATTTGTATTCAGTTTGAAACACCTGGTACATTGCGGTGCTGACTGTTAAAATGGCTGGCTGACAATTTTCTGTCATGGTCAATGCCTGCTCATCATTTTCAAAACACAATTCTTCAACACTCATTCCAAGCGCATCTGAAGCTTCTTCAAAAGTCTGTCTTGCGATGCTGAAATTATCATATAACTCTTTTCCCATGCCAACATACTGGGAACCCTGTCCCGGAAATACAACTGCAAACTTTTTCATCTTAATGTCCTCCTTTATTCCATTTCTAAAAATCCATTAATCATTGTGATATACAGATTCATTAGCTTCGTAGCACCTGCATTACTTAAGTTTTTCGTCTTATAGATAAACTGCACACTTCCTCCGTTCTTGGTAAGGTTCAGGTTTACTGCCAGATCAAAACTATTGAGTAGCTCTGTCTGACCTTGAAGTCTTCTCTTGGTATAGAAAATGGTTTGAATTCCTTCGTCCTTTTGTTTTCCTTTTATGGAGTTACTGTGTTCAAATGCCGACACCAGATAGAACTTCCGGCCTATTTCCTTGTATTTTGCAATACCATTCCCCACATCTATGTATTCTTTTGTTTCAACATCTTCAGCCACTGCCTTGCCACTTGCAAGCTCCAGTTTGCACATAGTAAAAACAGGGCTGCTCGTTGCTGTTGCAATCGCCTGTAAATATAGGATATACATAATATCATACGCCGTGATTTCATACTGCATTGATAGAATATTCAGCCTTCTGACCATGTTTTCATTGAATGAAAACTGAAGTTTCCCATAAGGTCCTAGGCTCTTACTTCCATTGATTCGATAAAATTCTTTTAATATAACTTTGGAAAATTTTCGTAATCCTTCATCTTCCATTCTTCGTTCTCTTATCTTGGAAGCCATCCCTAAAATACTGGAAATACCAAACAGCTCTGTGAATTGAAATACTCCTGGAAACTCTTTTTCCATCCTGTTAAAAAGCTTAATCAGCAATATGGAATTACCACCCACATCGAAGAAATTATCTGTTATTCCAAATGGCTCTGGTCCTAAAATTTCATGCCAAATCTCTCCTAGCTGCTGTTCTATCTCTCCAACTACTTCCTCATGTTCCACTTCTTCTTTTGTTTCCTTGATGGCATCTAATGCCTTTCTGTCTAGTTTTCCGTTATCTGTAACAGGCATACTCACAATTTTCTGGATTCTATGCGGCACCATATAATTGGGAAGGAACTTTCTTATTTCTTCCTTAATTTCCTTCCCTTTCATCTCTTCTTCGGATGTCACATAAGCATATAACCTTTTTTCTCCATCCTGCTCTTTGTAGATTACTGTAGCTTCCTTGATTCCACGGCATTCTCTCAGACATTGTTCTACTTCCGAGAGTTCTATCCTGTTTCCCCTTATTTTAACCTGGCTATCCTGACGTCCCAGATATTCTATCTCTCCATCCTTGTTCCATCTTGCACGGTCTCCAGTCTTATACACTCTTAACCCTTTCACAAATGGATCTTCGATAAATTTTTCTTTCGTAAGTTCCTCGTTATTCAGATAACCTCTTGCAACTCCGGCTCCCGATATCCAGAGTTCCCCTTCCACTCCCTCTGGTCTTATTTTTCCGTCCTTTCCAACAATATAAAGCCTTGTATTTGATATTGGTTTTCCAATTGGCACAGTTTTTGTTCCTGCCTTGCATTCATAACGCGTTACTTCCACTGCTGCCTCCGTAGGTCCATACATGTTTACTAGCGTAGCATGTTCTCCTAATATCCTGTAGAAATTATCTACCTGTTCTGGCTTTAATGCTTCTCCGCTCGCGAATACAAGTCTTAAGCTCTTTAATCGTTGTGTTGCTCTCATCTGTTCCACATATTCCAAAAATACTGCAAGCATGGACGGTACAAAGTGTATAATTGTGACTCTGTTTTTCTCCACGCATTCGACAATTTCTTCTGGATTTCTTTCTCCACCATGTTTTAGCAGGCATACTTTTGCTTTGGAAAATGTATGCCAAAACAATTCCCATACTGATACGTCAAATGTGGTGGTTGTCTTTTGCAATATTACATCATCTTCCTTAAGTGGGTAAACCTTCTCCGAATAGGCAACTCTGTTTATTGCAGAACGATGTTCAATCATTACTCCTTTTGGTCTTCCTGTAGACCCCGAAGTATACATAACATAAACCAGATTGTCCGGGCTTACTGGTTCTGGTTCTACCTCCCCATAGTCTTGCCCTTCCAGTACATCCTGTATTTTGACCGTTTTCACATTTTCGAAAGAAAGCTGTTGTTCCGCCCCTTCTACCAGAAGCAGCTTTGTCCCGCTATCCTCTAACATATAGTGAATTCTTTCCTTTGGAAAATCCAGATTCACGGGTACATAGGCTCCACCTGCCTTTAAGATTCCCATGATTGCTATTAACATAGCAAAGGATCTTCGGGAGGTTACGGCAACTGTTTCCTCCCGTTTCAAACCTTCCTTTCTCAGATATCTGGCAATCTTGTCGGCCCGCTCTAGAAAATCACCATAACTAAGTTCTGCCCCTGTCCCATCCATAATGACAGCAATCTTATCTGGATCCTTAGAGGCTTTTGCCGTAAATATGCTTGCTAGAGTTTCTTCTGACGGATATTCGGTTACGGTAGCATTGTATTTCTCTAGAAGCTTTGTCTCTTCTTCTGTACCTACTATGGAAATTTCCTTTACCTTAGATTGTCCATTTTCCATAACGCAATGCAATACATTCTGGTAATAGCATGCAAACCGTTCTATCATTCCTTCTTCAAACAAAGAGGTATCATATTCTATACAGATGGATACTTCCTCTGGAAAACGTACTGCCTGGAAAGATAAATCGAATTTGGCAACATTGCTTTGCAACAGATACCGCTTCATTTCTGTATTCTGCAATACCGCATCATACTCATCATTTTCCTGATAGGAAAACATAATATCAAATAACGGATTCCTTCTATTTCCTCTATCTGCGTGGCTGCGTTTTACCAGTTCATCAAATGGAATATATTTGTTATCCATGGAAGCAAAGAAAGCTTCCTTTACCTTATTAATTACTTCCTGAATGGTATCTTCCGGCTCTATCCGGCTCCATACCGGAACTGTATTTACATACATGCCAGGTACATTTTTCAGTTCCTCACTTTCATTCAGTGTAACAGGAATTCCAACGATAATATCTTCCTGTTCTGCATATTTTGAAAGCAGAATATGAAATGCTGCAAGAAAACAGATATATTCCGTAGCCTGATATGCTGCCGTCTTTTGCATGATCTCCCTTATCTGCTCAAACGATATACTGAATTCATACTGTTTTCCCTTTTGTTTTCTATCTGTCTGCCTCCTGCCATCTGATAAAAAACTTAATCTTGGAACCGTTCCTTCAAATTGTTTTATCCAGTCATTCTCTGCCGTTTCCATGCTCTCCACTTTGTTTTCATACCATACCGAAAAGTCCTGATAGGTCAGCTGGCTTTCGGCCATAGCCTGCCCGTTATAATACTGGATAAAGTCTTTTATAATTACAGAAGCTGATATTCCATCGCAGACAATATGGTGAAAATCAAACAGAATTACCTGCTTCCCCTTCTCATATTGCAACACTCCCACTCGGAACAGAGGCGGCACCGTTAAGTCAAATGGCTGTATCAAACGAACTGCTTCCTCCTGCAACCGGTCTGCCTCCACCTGACGATAACTTATGCCTGCATCAACATGGGAATATATTTTCTGCATTGGTACCTTACCATCTAATAGAAAGCCAGTCCGGAGTATTTCATATTTCTCAAGAACCTTCTGAAATGCCTGGTCGAGTCGTTCTCTATCTAATGCTCTGCTAACCTGAAAAGCAATTGGGATATTATACTGTATTTCATCCTTTGCCATATACCATAAAACAAGCATGCGCATTTGCAATCGGTTGACAGCAAAGCATTCACTCCTTGGTACCGGCTGGATTCGTTCCTTTTTTTCCTGAACAGACTTCTTAATAAACAGTGCCAGCAGTTCAGGGGTTGGATTCTGGAACACTTCTCTATATTGTAGGTTCACATGGAATTCTTCGTACACCTGGTTAATCAGTTTTATAACCTTTAATGAATGACCTCCCAGTTCAAAGAAACTGTCTTCCATCCCCACTTCATTTACTTGAAGAATTTCTTTCCACATTGCAAGAAGCTTTACATCTGTCTGGTCTTTTGCCGGCTTATGTATCACATCTTCCATTTCTGCATTTGAAAGTAATGTGCGATTGATTTTCCCACCAATACCAATTGGCATTTTGGAAACAAAACTATATTTTTTCGGAAGCATATAGTATGGCAGCTGCTCTAATAAAAATGCTTTCACCTTCTCTATATCATCTTTATGTTCTGCTTCCAGATATACCGCGATGATTGGTTCTGATGATTTATCCTTTTCCACTAATGCTACTGCTTGTTTTATGTAAGGAAGCTTTTCGCATAAACTCTCTATCTCACCCAATTCGATTCGATAGCCACCAAGTTTAATCTGATTGTCTGACCTCCCTTCAAACCAGATTTCTCCTTCCGAGGTCCAGGCTCCCTGATCGCCCGTCCTGTACATCCTGTATTCTTTACGGAATGGATCAGGCACAAATCTTTCCTGCGTTAAACGCTCATTCTTCATATAGCCACGTGCAACGCCTTCCCCGCTAATGAAAATTTCTCCTGATACGCCGATTGGAAGGACTTTTTTATTCTCATCTAGTATATATACTCTTGTATTCAAGATTGGTTTTCCTATGGTGATGGAAGCCTTGGACGTAATCTCTTTCATACAGGACCAGATCGTTGTCTCTGTTGGTCCATACATATTGAATACCCTTGCATTTGTATTCGTTAACAAGGCTTCTGCTAATGTTTCAGGAAAACTTTCGCCGCCTGCCAAGATAAAAGAAAGCTCTTTTATTGCCTGTCCTAGCTTTGGTTCATTTAGCATGTATTTTAAGCGGGATGGCGTAGTCTGTATCATGGAAATATGATTATCTGCAATCAGATCTGATACCATCTCTAGATTATCCTGTTCCTTTGTGGAACAGATTACAACTCTCAGTCCTTTTGCAAGAGCCCAGAAAATCTCTAACATAAAGATATCAAATGAAATTGTGGTAATATTTAAGATACTTGCCTGTTCTTCAATTAAGAGTTTCTGGCTCATTCCATGGATAAAGTTCACTATATTATGCTGTTCAATCATAACTGCTTTGGGTTTTCCTGTTGTGCCCGAAGTATACATGACGTAAACAAGATCCTGTGATTCGTAATCAAATTCAGGATTATCTGTTTTCCCTGTATAAGTGCTTTCGTCGAGTACATCAAAGCATTTTCCTTCAAATTCAATTTCTTCTGGAAGCGCCTTATCTGTTATCAGTAATTTCGTTTCACTATCTGATAGCATATATGAGATTCTGTTGTAAGGCAGTTTTTCATCAATTGGAAGAAATGCACCTCCAGCCTTTAAAACAGCCAGCATTGCTACCACCATTTCCATGGAACGTTCCAGCATAATTCCAACCAGCGTATCTCTTTTTACACCAGACTCCCGAAGTCGCCATGCAAACTGATTAGCCCTTTCGTTTAGCCTGCTGTAGCTCATCGTTTTTTTCTGAAATACTAATGCATCCTGAGTCTGCATTTTTTTCTCCATATCTTCCAAAAAATACTGAAGTGTTTCTTTCCTGTCCCGGTCACCGAATGTATGATTAAACTCTTCAACTATTTTTTCTTTCTCTTCCTTGGAAACATATTCAACATCCTTTAACATGATTGAGGTATTATCTGATACTTGTTCCAGATAGCAGATGAATATCTGAAGCAACGTTTCCATAAACTGTCTGCTATATTGTTCCTCATGAAATGATACCGTACAGGAAAAGCTCTCCTTACACTTATCGAACGCAAAACCTATCTGGTACTTGCTCTCTTCTATCTGGACCTTTTCATGAACGCCTTCCATTGCTACAATTACGCCCACTTTTTCCTTTCTTGCGACGCAACGCAAGCTATTCTTTGTATTTTTCACGAATTCCTGAAAGCTCATTTCTCTATCTAAAGGGATTTCGATGGAATTGATAAATTTTCTTGTTCCTGTCTCTTCTTTTCCATGATAATCTGGCATGCCAATCTCCGAATTACTGTCCTTTAATATTTCTTTCTGAATAAAACGGATTCCAGTCAGAAACAGCACGTACATCCCTAATAGAGAGCTTCTGCTGATCTGCTTCAGTTTGTCCACCAGTTTTTGTGGCAACATAATTGTTAGCTTTTTGATAAAATCACCGCCTTTCATTGTATATATGAATTCTCTTAGAAATCAAATTCCAGTTCATCCAACACACTTGTTTCATCCGTTGACACTTCTACCATCAGCTCACTGATGAGTCGTCCCGGATATTTTGTCATCTGCTTTAGGATTTCACAATATTTTTTCATATACGTATCTTCTATTGTCTTTTTCCTAAACAAATCTTCTTTATATTCCACACGAAGCTGTATTCCCTGACAGGTTTCTTCCGCATCAATGGATAAATCAAGTTTTGCATACTTATTGTTTAGATGATAAGGGGATACTTTAAGCCCATTAAGTTCATAGTCTGGCATCTTGATGTTCTGTGTAATGAACATGGTATCATATAATGAGCTTCTGTTTTTCTCACATTGGATATTTAGCTCATCTATTACCTGCTCAATTGGATACTCCTGATTCTCATAAGCCGAAAGAACATGGGATTTTATTTCTTCTAAAAACTCTTGTACCTGGTAATCCTCTTCCACGATACAACGTATTGCCATAAAGTTTAAGAAATTAGTGGTAGAATATAAATAGTACAAAATAAACATGACCATTTTCAATAAATATTA